>NZ_JBIVKB010000014.1:0-349881 GCF_044750545.1 Streptomyces sp. NPDC088794
AAACGCCCGGTTACATTCCGAACCCGGAAGCTAAGCCTTACAGCGCCGATGGTACTGCAGGGGGGACCCTGTGGGAGAGTAGGACACCGCCGAACTCCTTTTATAGCTCCGGTTCCTGGGCACTAGCCCAGGAACCGGAGCTTTTTTGTGTTGAGGTAGGGTCAGGGGGCATCGTTGGAACGTTCCCACAGGAGGCCCCCGGGTGGAGGTCCAAGAGACCCGTGTCCAGACGGAACGGGTGCTCACCATCCCCAACATCCTCAGCATGGCGCGGCTCGCCGGTGTGCCGCTCTTCCTGTGGCTGATCCTGAGGCCCGAGTTCGGTGGTCCGCAGAGCGACGTCTGGGCCCTGCTGGTCCTGATGCTGAGCGGGATCAGCGACTATCTGGACGGCAAGCTGGCACGGCGTTGGAACCAGATCAGCAGCCTTGGCCGGCTGCTCGATCCCGCGGCCGACCGGCTCTACATTCTCTCGACTCTGGTCGGTCTCACCTGGCGTGAGATTCTGCCAATCTGGTTGACCGCCGCACTGCTGGCGCGCGAGTTGGTTCTCCTGGTGATGGTGGGCGTCCTCAGGCGGCACGGCTATCCGCCGCCGCAGGTGAACTTCCTGGGGAAGGCCGCCACCTTCAACCTGATGTACGCCTTCCCGTTGCTCCTGCTCAGTGACGGAAGTGGATGGATCTCGTCACTCGGTGCTATTTTCGGATGGGCGTTCGCAGGATGGGGTACAACGCTGTATTGGTGGGCAGGAGTCCTCTACGTGGTACAAGTCCGCCGTCTGATCCGTGCGGACACCATGGCCGACTGACCCCGCCGTTTGGTGCTGCTCGTCGCTCGATGGCCCCCGGCGGAAAAGTGCGGGACAATCTGACGGGTGAAGTCGGCTAGACCGTCGTCTCTTCGAGGAGGACGCTTCCGACATGAAGGCCGTCGTGATGGCCGGAGGTGAAGGCACACGCCTTCGCCCCATGACCTCAAGCATGCCCAAGCCACTCCTGCCAGTGGTCAACCGCCCGATCATGGAGCATGTGCTGAGGCTGCTCAAAAGGCACGGGCTGAACGAGACCGTCGTGACTGTCCAGTTCCTGGCGTCCCTGGTCAAGAACTACTTCGGTGACGGCGAAGAGCTCGGAATGGAGCTCTCCTATGCCAACGAGGAGAAGCCACTCGGTACCGCCGGAAGCGTCAAGAACGCGGAAGAAGCGTTGAAGGACGACGCCTTCGTCGTCATCTCCGGTGATGCCCTGACCGACTTCGACCTCACCGAGCTCATCAATTTCCACAAGGAAAAGGGTGCGCTCGTCACCGTGTGTCTGACTCGCGTACCGAATCCACTGGAATTCGGAATCACGATCGTCGACGAAGAAGGCAAGGTCGAGCGCTTCCTGGAGAAGCCGACCTGGGGACAGGTCTTCTCCGACACCGTGAACACGGGCATCTATGTGATGGAGCCCGAAGTCTTCGACTATGTCGAACCCGATGTCTCGGTCGACTGGTCCGGCGATGTCTTCCCGCAGTTGATGAAGGAAGGCAAGCCGATCTACGGCTATATCGCCGAGGGCTACTGGGAGGACGTCGGCACGCACGAGAGCTATGTGAAGGCCCAGGCCGATGTCCTCGAGGGCAAGGTCGACGTCGAGATCGACGGGTTCGAGCTCTCGCCGGGTGTCTGGGTGGCCGAGGGTGCCGAGGTGCATCCCGATGCCGTTCTCCGCGGGCCGCTCTACATCGGCGACTACGCCAAGGTCGAGGCCGGTGCCGAAATCCGTGAGCACAGCGTCGTCGGCTCCAACGTCGTCGTGAAATCCGGGGCCTTTCTGCACAAGGCCGTCGTGCACGACAACGTCTACGTCGGGCAGCACAGCAATCTGCGTGGCTGTGTCATCGGAAAGAACACCGACATCATGCGGGCCGCGCGGATCGAGGACGGCGCGGTCATCGGTGACGAGTGCTTGATCGGTGAAGAATCGATCATCCAGGGGAATGTGCGGGTCTACCCGTTCAAGACCATCGAGGCCGGCGCCTTCGTCAACACCTCCGTCATCTGGGAGTCCAGAGGACAGGCGCATCTCTTCGGGGCGCGCGGTGTCTCCGGAATCCTGAACGTGGAGATCACGCCCGAACTCGCCGTGCGTCTCGCCGGCGCCTACGCGACGACTCTGAAGAAGGGTTCGACCGTCACCACAGCACGCGATCACTCGCGTGGTGCGCGTGCGCTCAAGCGGGCGGTCATTTCCGCGCTGCAGGCCAGCGCCATCGACGTACGCGACCTGGAGAACGTACCGCTGCCCGTGGCTCGGCAGCAGACCGCTCGGGGTAGTGCCGGCGGGATCATGATCCGGACCACTCCTGGAGTGCCGGACTCCGTGGACATCATGTTCTTCGACGGGCGGGGCGCCGACCTGTCGCAGGGCAGTCAGCGGAAGCTGGACCGGGTGTTCGCGCGGCAGGAGTACCGGCGCGCGTTCCCCGGTGAGATCGGGGACCTGTACTTTCCCGGCAGCGTCTTCGACTCGTACACGGGTTCGTTGTTGCGGAACGTCGACACCACCGGGGTCGCCGATTCCGGGCTGAAGGTCGTGGTCGACGCCTCGAACGGCAGTGCCGGGCTCGTGCTGCCCAGCCTGTTGGGCAAGTTGGGTGTGGACTCGCTGACCATCAACCCTGGCCTGGACGAGTCCAGGCCTACGGAGACCGGGGATGTGCGGCGGTCGGGGCTGGTGCGGCTCGGTGAGATCGTCGCGTCCTCGCGGGCCGCGTTCGGAGTGCGCTTCGACCCCGTCGGTGAGCGGCTTTCGCTGGTCGACGAGAAGGGCCGGATTGTCGAGGACGACCGCGCGCTGCTCGTCATGCTCGACCTGGTGGCCGCGGAGCGGCGCAGTGGGCGGGTGGCGCTGCCGGTGACCACGACGAGGATCGCCGAGCAGGTGGGGGCGTACCACGGCACTCAGGTGGAGTGGACGACGACCTCGCCCGACGACCTGACCCGGGTGGGCCGTGACGAGACGACCATCTTCGGCGGCGACGGCAAGGGCGGCTTCATCGTCCCGGAGTTCAGCAGCGTCTTCGACGGTACGGCGGCTTTCGTACGGTTGATCGGGCTGGTGGCGCGGACGCAGCTCACGCTCAGCCAGATCGACGCGCGGATTCCGCGGGCGCATGTCCTGAAGCGGGATCTGGCGACTCCGTGGGCGGTCAAGGGACTTGTGATGCGCCGAGTCGTCGAGGCGGCCGGAGAGCGCTTCGTGGACACCACCGACGGTGTGCGTGTGGTGGAGACCGACGGGCGCTGGGTGATGGTGCTGCCGGACCCGGCCGAGGCGGTCACCCACCTGTGGGCCGAGGGGCCGGACGACGCGTCCGCCCAGGCCCTGCTCGACGAGTGGTCGGCGGTCGTGGACAGCGCCGGTCGCTGAAAGACGAAGCACGCGTGCGTGCCGGACAAGTGTCCCCAAGGGGGCCTGTCCGGCACGCCGGTGGGGCCATTCGGAGGTAGTGGCCACGACGTGCGACGATGTGCGGCATGCCGCAGCAGCCCCCCATTCGGAGGACACCCACGCGCCCTTCCCGGCCGGACGCGTCCATGTCGCTGCTCACCAACGTCATGGATCACAGCCTCGACGACGGCTATGCCGAGGCGGCCGACCGGAAGAAGGCCGCGGGGGCCGGCGGTATGCCCAAGACCCTCCGCGCCAGGCTCGGTCTCGCCGCCGGGCTGGTGCTCGCGGCGCTCGTCGTCACCGTGGGTGCGGCGCAGGCGCGCGTGGCGGCTCCCGTCGTCGCCAAGGAGCGCGAGGAACTGATCGACCGTATCGACCGTGAGACCGACGCGACCGACAAGTTGGAGGGCTCCGTCGACAAGCTGCGCGACGACGTGGGCGACCGGCAGCGCGAGGCTCTCAAGAAGAGCGGCGGCGAGGACCAGTCGGAGCTCGTGGGCATCCTGTCGGGTGCCGTCGCCGTCCACGGCCCGGGCGTGAAGCTCGTCGTGAACGACGCCAAGGAAGCGACCACCGGCGGTGACGGCAACCCGCGGGAGACCAACGGCTTCTCCGATACCGGGCGGGTGCGCGACCGGGACATGCAGCGCGTGATCAACGGGCTGTGGGAGTCCGGGGCCGAGGCCGTCTCCATCAACGGACAGCGGCTGACGGCACTGTCGGCGATCAGGGCCGCGGGTGACGCGATACTGGTCGACAACAAGCCATTGGTTCCGCCGTATACGGTGCTCGCCGTGGGGGACCGAAAGCGGTTGAGCACCAGGTTCCAGAACAGTGCCGACGGGCTGTATCTGCATGCGCTTCAGGAGAACTACGGCATCAGGACCGCCATCTCCACCGAGGACGACGTCCGGTTGGCCGCCGCACCGAGTGTGATCGTACGTACCGCACAGCCGAACACCGAGAAAAATGAGAAGGGCACATCGTGATCGCCGTACTGGGCCTCGTCGTGGGAGTCGTGGCCGGCCTCTTGGTCCGGCCCGAGGTTCCGGCGGTCGTCGAGCCTTATCTGCCGATCGCCGTCGTGGCGGCGCTGGACGCCGTCTTCGGCGGTCTGCGGGCCATGCTCGACGGCATCTTCGACGACAAGGTCTTCGTGGTGTCGTTCCTGTCCAACGTGGTCGTGGCCGCGCTGATCGTCTTCCTGGGCGACAAGTTGGGCGTGGGCGCCCAGCTGTCGACCGGTGTCGTCGTCGTCCTGGGGATCCGCATCTTCTCGAACGCCGCGGCGATCCGTCGGCACGTCTTCCGGGCGTGAGGCCGATGAGCGAGAACGAAGAGACACCCGAGACAACGCCTGAGCACAGGTTGCGCAAGGAACTGCCCGAAGAGGTGCCCGCGACGGCCCCCGAGGCCGCGGAGTCCTCGAAGGCCGCGGAGACGCCCTCCGAGCCGGCGCCCGGCCTCACCGGGCGGCAGCGACTGGCGAAGGGCGTCTGGCCGCCGCGCGTCACCCGGGCCCAACTCATCGTCGCCGTCCTGCTGTTCGGGCTCGGCTTCGGCTTGGCCGTGCAGGTCGCCTCGAACAGCGACAGCGACAGTGCCCTGCGCGGAGCACGCCAGGAGGATCTCGTTCGCATCCTCGATGAACTGGACGACCGCACACAGCGTCTTGAGGACGAGAAGCAAGGACTGGAGAAGCAGCGCGACGAGCTGGAGAACAGCTCCGACCAGGCCGAGGAGGCCCGCAAGCAGACCGTCGAGAAAGAGGGGCAACTCGGCATTCTGGCGGGCACCGTGGCCGCGCAGGGTCCTGGCATCACGATGACCATCGACGACACGAAGGGAACGGTCGAGGCGGACATGCTGCTCGACGCGATCCAGGAGTTGCGCGCGGCCGGCGCGGAGGCGATCCAGGTGAACGGCGTACGGGTCGTCGCGGGGACCTACCTCACGGACTCCGACAAGAGCGTGAGCGTCGACGGGAACAAGATCAACGCGCCCTATCGTTTCAAGGTCATCGGCAAGCCGGAGGACCTGGAGCCGGCGCTCAACATCCCTGGAGGCGTGGTGCAGACTCTCGAGAAGGAGCAGGCCACCGTTACCGTCGAGCGGTCGACCAAGATCGTCGTGGACGCCTTGCGAGCGGCGAAGCAGCCTGACTACGCTCGGTCGTCCTCTCAGTGAACCGGCGGTGCATGGGGGCCGTCCGGCAGGGGCATGAGGTTGCGGGGGGTCGGCGCACCGAATGGGTGGTGCGTGGTGGAAACTGTCTGGTGGATACGGACGTTGTGAGGATGTCCGGGTCGGCCGGTGTATGCAATCAGGGTTCGTCCTGCCCCACGGGCGGGTCTGTTTCGGTCAAGGGGAATCGCCCGTGAAGTTGTTTGCGAAGTTGTTCGGCAAGAGCGCGCGAGAGGGTAGCGACAATGCGAACGCGACCGCTCGTCATCGCGCACAGCCAGACGCGGAAGGCGAGCGTCCGCTGTTCCGGGACCAGGTGGGCGGTCAGGGTGGTGACGTTCCCGGAGGTCAGGGCGCGCCGTCTGTTGACCCTGCGCAGTCCGGCGGCATAGGTTTCGGGCAGCCGTCAACCTCAAGTACGGGTGGAGGGTTTTCCCCTATGTCGGCCCTGGTGTGTACGAGGTGCGGCAACCGCAACGCGGAGAACAGTCGCTTCTGTTCCAACTGCGGCGCGCCGTTGCGGGGCGGTGCCGAGCGGCCGTCCGAGACGACTTCGACGATCTCCATCTCCGGTCTCGAGGCGTACGACGCCGAGGTGACCGGGCAGACCCAGATCCCGGCGCTCTCTCCCGAGGCACAGGCCGCGGTGGACGCGCTGCCGCTGGGTTCCGCGCTCCTCGTGGTGCGCAGGGGGCCGAACTCGGGCAGTCGCTTCCTGCTGGACGGCGATCTGACCACGGCCGGGCGTCACCCGCAGAGCGACATCTTCCTGGACGACGTGACGGTCTCGCGCCGGCACGTGGAGTTCCGCCGCGCCGCGGACGGTTCGTTCACAGTGGCCGACGTGGGCAGTCTGAACGGCACGTACGTCAACCGCGAGCGGATCGACTCGGTCGCGCTGAACAACGGCGACGAGGTGCAGATCGGCAAGTACCGGCTGGTGTTCTACGCGAGCCAGCGAGGCTACTGACCCTCCACGGAGAAGGTCCATGCTTCATACACCGAGCGGCGGGGCCGGACACGGCGCCGCCGCCGCGGACAGTGGACTGATGAGCATCGGCACGGTGCTGAACGTGCTGCGCGACGAGTTCCCCGAAGTCACCATCTCCAAGATCCGTTTCCTGGAGTCGGAGGGGCTCATCGAGCCGCAGCGGACCCCCTCGGGGTACCGCAAGTTCAGCCCCGGTGACGTCGAGCGCCTCGGCCACGTCCTGAGGATGCAGCGGGACCACTATCTGCCGCTCAAGGTCATCCGGGAGCACCTGGACGCCATGGAGCGCGGTGAGGCCGTACTGCTGCCCGCCGTGGGGCGTCAGAGGGACGGCGAGACCGCCCTGGAGGTCCCCGAGGGTCCCACGGCGGCCCGGATCGGCCGGGACGAGCTGCTGGCGGCGGCCGGCATCGGGGAGCAGGAGCTCGAGGAGTGGGAGTCGTACGGGCTCGTCGGGCCGTTGCCGGACGGGGCGTACGACGCCGAGGCGGCCACCGTGGCCGTGCTCGTCGTGGAGCTGGGCCGGTTCGGGATCGAGCCGCGCCACCTTCGGGTGATGAAAGCGGCGGCCGATCGCGAGGCCGGGCTCGTGGACCAGGTGGTCGCCCCGCTGAAACGCCATCGCAATCCGCAGACCAGGGCCCACGCGGAGGCCCGTACGAAGGAGCTGGCGGCGCTCACCGTACGGCTGCACGCCGCGCTCGTGCAGACCGCGCTGGGCGTGCGCCTGCCCTGAGCCGGGCGCCACGCGGCGGCCGGATCATCCCCCCGTTCCCTGCCCGACTACCCAAACGTCCCGGGCACGTCCTAGGGTTGCTGTGTGAACGAGCTCGATGTCGTAGGTGTCCGGGTCGAAATGCCCTCCAACCAACCGATCGTGCTCCTGCGTGAAGTGGGAGGCGACCGTTACCTCCCCATCTGGATCGGGCCGGGCGAGGCTACGGCGATCGCCTTCGCCCAGCAGGGCATGGCCCCCGCACGACCGCTGACCCACGACCTGTTCAAGGACGTGCTGGAGGCCGTCGGCCAGGAGCTCACCGAAGTGCGCATCACCGACCTGCGCGAGGGCGTCTTCTACGCCGAACTGGTCTTCGCCAGCGGGGTCGAGGTGAGCGCGCGCCCGTCCGACGCCATAGCGCTGGCGCTGCGCACGGGCACGCCGATCTACGGCAGCGACGGCGTGCTGGACGACGCCGGCATCGCGATCCCGGACGAGCAGGAGGACGAGGTGGAGAAGTTCCGCGAGTTCCTCGACCAGATCTCACCCGAGGATTTCGGCACCAGCAGCCAGTGAGGCGCGGGGCGCGGAGGAAATGCCGGCAATTGCCGGAGGCCACTGCGAGCGTCCTGGGCCTTGCTCCGGGCACATTCGGCTAGCCTTTCCCCGCGGTTGGGTGCGGGAAACCACTCCTAGGGTGATTATCACCCGGCGTGCCGAGTGTGGCGATCGTTGACGCACCCCTGGTGACTGCCTACCGTCGTGAAGGCAGGTCAAGGACGGAGGTCGGCGTGAGAAGCAGCGGCGACGGTACGGCTGGGGGTGCCCCGGGACACGGTCTCGGGGAGAGCGGTCCGTACCCTCCCCCAAGCTCTCAACTGCGTTCGGGTTGGGGGGATCCCCATCACAGCAGCGCGCCCGGTCACGTCCCGCAGCGGCCGGCGGCCGTGCCGAGCAGCGGAGGGGCGGCGTCCATGGCGTCCGAGCAGATCGGCTACCGAGGTCCTACGGCCTGTGCGGCCGCCGGGATCACCTACCGCCAACTGGACTACTGGGCGCGCACCGGGCTCGTGGAGCCGAGCGTGCGGCCCGCCCACGGGTCGGGCACGCAGCGGCTGTACAGCTTCCGGGACGTCGTCGTCCTGAAGATCGTCAAGCGGTTCCTGGACACGGGTGTGTCCCTTCAGAACATCCGCACCGCGGTCCAGCACCTGCGGGCATGCGGGTTCCGCGATCTGGAGCGCATGACGCTGATGAGCGACGGCGCCACGGTCTACGAGTGCACCTCGCCGGACGAGGTCCACGCGCTGCTCCAGGGCGGCCAGGGCATCTTCGGGATCGCCGTCGGAGTGGTGTGGCGGGACGTCGAGAGCGCGCTCTCGCAGCTGCACGGCGAGCGCGTCGACACGGGCGAGACGCTGGTCGGGAACAATCCCGCGGACGAGCTGGCGCGGCGCCGCAACCGGGCCGTCTGAGCGGCTCGGGGCGGCACCCGGCGGTCGTACGGGTGCGTTGTCAGTGGCGTAGTGCAGCATCGGAGATGTGAGAAACGCGCCCACGATCCTGCATCTCGACATGGATGCCTTCTACGCCTCGGCGGAGCAGGCGTCCAAGCCGAGTCTGCGCGGGAAAGCCGTCGTGGTGGGCGGGCTCGGGCCGCGTGGGGTGGTCGCGACCGCCTCGTACGAGGCTCGGGTGTTCGGGGTCAGGTCGGCGATGCCGATGGCCCAGGCGCGGCGGCTCGCGCCGAACGCCGCGTATCTGGTGCCGCGCTTCGGGTTCTACCGGGCGATCAGCGAGCAGGTGATGGGGCTCCTGCACCTGTTGTCGCCGCTGGTGGAGCCGCTGAGCCTGGACGAGGCGTTCGTGGACCTGGAGACCGACGGGGCGGCCTGGGACAGGGCGTCGGCGCGGTTGGTCGGGGAGAAGCTGCGCGCGGACATACGGGCGGTCACGGGGCTGACCGGGTCCGTCGGCCTGGCCGCGTCCAAGATGCTCGCCAAGATCGCCTCCGAGGAGGCCAAGCCGGACGGGCTGGTGCTCATCGAGCCGGGGACCGAGCGGGCGATGCTCGGGCCGATGCCGGTGCGGATCCTGCCGGGGGTGGGGCCGGCGACGGGGGACCATCTGCGGCGGGCCGGGATCACCACGGTCGACGATCTGGCCGAGGCGGGGGAGGACGAGCTGGTGCGGCTGTTGGGGAAGGCGCACGGGCACGGTCTCTACGCGATGGCGTTGGCGCGTGATGATCGGCCTGTCGTCGCTGAGCGGGAGACCAAGTCGGTGTCGGTCGAGGACACGTACGACGTGGACATTCATGACCGGGTGCGGGTGGGGTTGGAGGTGCAGCGGCTGGCGGATCGGTGTGTGGGGCGGTTGCGGTCGGCGGGGTTGTCCGGGCGGACCATCGTGTTGAAGGTGCGGCGGTACGACTTCTCCACGTTGACTCGGTCCGAGACCTTGCGGGGGCCTACGGATGACCCTGGGGTGGTGCGGGAGGCTGCCTTGCGGTTGTTGGAGGCTGTGGATACGACGGGTGGGGTGCGGTTGTTGGGGGTGGGGGTTAGTGGGCTTGCCGACTTCACGCAGGAGGATCTTTTTGCGCAGGCGGCGGAGGCGGAAGCGGAAGCGGGGGCGGTTGTTGGGGGTGGGGTGGGTGTGGAGTACTCGGATGTGGAGGTTGAGGTGGGGGAGGGGGACGCGGAGGCGGTTGAGGAGCAGGTGATTGTTGCTGCTGAGCGGCGGTGGCCTTCGGGGCATGATGTGCGGCATGCCGAATTTGGGCATGGGTGGGTGCAGGGGAGTGGGCTTGGGCGGGTGACTGTGCGGTTTGAGACGCCGGGGTCTGAGCCGGGGAGGGTGCGGACGTTTCGGGTCGATGACCTTGAGTTGGAGCCGGCGGATCCGTTGCCGTTGGTTTCGGGAGGCGGAGGCGGAGGGGCCGGGGTTTCCGTGGACGGGGTTCGGACGTGACCGTCGGTGGGGCTGGGCGGGGGTGGGTCGCGCAGCCCGGCGCTGACGGGGTGCCGCCTGCGCCCACCCGTGCCGCCCCAGCGGCACGACTGCCCGCAGGCTAGGTGGGTTTGGGGGCGCGGCGCGCCGCCGCCTGCCGCGAGGCTGGTGGGTGGGGCCGTCTGGCTGTGGGGTGGGTGGCGCCTCAGCGGCACGACTGCGCGCAAGTTGAGCAAGGAGTGGGTAGATGTCGGCAGACGGCTCAGGCGTCTGCGTCTTCTGTGCCTGCCAGCTTGCCGAAGTTTCTGTCTGGGAACGTTGGTGGGGGTGCTGTGTCGAGGCCGTAGTGGTGGTAGAGCTGGAGTTCTTGTTGGGGGGAGAGGTGGCGGCCTACGCCGAAGTCGGGGGCGTCTTTGATGAGGGCGCGTTCGAAGGGGACGTGGAGGGTGCCTTCGACCAGTTCGCTGGGTTCCAGGGGGACGAAGGCGTCGCGGGAGAAGAGGCCGGTGCGTATGGCGGCCCACTCCGGCACGCCGGTCGCGTCGTCGAGGTAGATCTCGTCGATCGTGCCGATCTTGGTGCCGTTGCGGTCGAACGCCTTGCGGCCGATCAGGTTGCGTGGATCGATGTCGGTCTGCACGGGGCCTCCACGTGGTCGCGACGCACTCGTAAACACTACAAAAGAGCACATTGGTGATGGTGGCCACTCGAAGGCCCGTGCGGTGTGCCCGCTGGTAGGCTGGCAGCGGCTGCTGACCCCGTGCGGGAGAGTCCTCCAGACATCATCGGAGGCGCCGAAGGAGCAAATCCTCCCCGGAATCTCTCAGGCCCACGTACCGCACGGACGAGGTCACTCTGGAAAGCAGGGCGGGTGTCGAAGGCCTCCGCTCTCACCGACGGTGAAAGTCGGGCCCCTTCGGGATGCCCGGTGAAGCTCTCAGGTTGAGATGACAGAGGGGGAGGCCGTCGGGGTACCCGTGCCGTGGTGCCCCTCGAAGGTCGTGACCGACCAGGAGGCCTCCGCAATGACCGCCCATCGCACTCCGCTCTCCGAGCTCGAAGCGGGAATCCCGTTCGAGCAGCGCCACATCGGGCCCGACCAGGAGGCGCGGGCCAAGATGCTCGCGCAGGTCGGCTACGGCTCGCTGGACGAGCTCACCGCCGCCGCGGTGCCGGATGTGATCAAGAACGCCGATGACCTGGACCTGCCCGGTGCGCGCACCGAGGCCGAGGTGCTGGCCGAGCTGCGGTCGCTCGCCGATCAGAACCAGGTGCTCGACTCCATGGTCGGCCTCGGGTACTACGGGACCTTCACGCCGCCCGTCATCCTGCGCAACGTGATGGAGAACCCGGCCTGGTACACGGCCTACACGCCGTACCAGCCGGAGATCTCGCAGGGTCGCCTTGAGGCTCTGCTCAACTTCCAGACCATGGTCGCCGACCTGACCGGGCTGCCCACCTCCGGTGCCTCGCTGCTCGACGAGGGCACCGCCGCCGCCGAGGCCGTGGCGCTGTCCCGGCGGATGGGCAAGAACAAGAAGGGTCTGTTCCTGGTCGACGCGGACGCGTTGCCGCAGACCATCGCCGTGATCCAGACGCGGGCCGAGCCGGCCGGCGTGGAGGTCGTGGTCGCCGACCTCGCCGACGGCATCCCGGCCGAGGTCGCGGAGCGGGAGATCAACGGCGTTCTCGTCCAGTACCCCGGCGCCTCCGGTGTCGTACGGGACATCAAGCCGTTGATCGACCAGGCGCACGGGCTCGGTGCGCTCGTCACCGTCGCCGCCGATCTGCTGGCGCTGACACTGCTGAAGTCGCCCGGTGAGCTGGGAGCGGACATCGCCGTCGGTACGACGCAGCGGTTCGGTGTGCCGATGGGCTTCGGCGGGCCGCACGCGGGCTACATGGCCGTGCACGAGAAGTTCGCGCGGAGCCTGCCCGGGCGGCTCGTGGGTGTGTCCGTGGACGCCGACGGGCACAAGGCCTACCGGCTCGCGCTGCAGACGCGTGAGCAGCACATCCGTCGGGAGAAGGCCACCAGCAACATCTGTACCGCGCAGGTGCTGCTCGCCGTCATGGCCGGTATGTACGCCGTCTACCACGGGCCTGAGGGCCTGCGGGTGATCGCGCGGCGCACGCATCGGTACGCCACGATCCTGGCCGAGGGGCTCAGGGCCGGTGGTGTCGAGGTCGTGCACGGGGCTTACTTCGACACCCTTACCGTGCGCGTGGAAGGGCGGGCCGCCGAGGTCGTCGCCGCCGCGCGGGACAACGGGGTCAACCTGTACCCGGTCGACGCCGATCACGTGTCGATCGCCTGTGACGAGACAACCGCGCGGGCCCAACTGCGTTCCGTGTGGGCCGCGTTCGGGGTCGCGGGGGACGTGGACGCGCTGGACGCGGTCGCCGGGGAGACCATTCCGCAGGCGCTTCTGCGGAGCGACGAGTTCCTGGTCCACCCCGTCTTCCAGGAGCACCGTTCCGAGACGGCGATGCTGCGCTACCTGCGCAAGCTGGCCGACCGTGACTACGCGCTCGACCGCGGCATGATCCCGCTGGGCTCCTGCACGATGAAGCTCAACGCCACCACGGAGATGGAGCCGGTCACCTGGCCCGAGTTCGGGCAGTTGCATCCCTTCGCGCCCGCCGAGCAGGCGCAGGGCTATCTGACGCTCATCCGTGAGCTGGAAGAGCGGCTCGCCGAGGTCACCGGGTACGACAAGGTGTCGCTGCAGCCCAACGCCGGGTCGCAGGGGGAGCTGGCCGGGCTGCTCGCCGTACGTGGATATCACCGTGCCAACGGGGACGAGCAGCGGACCGTGTGTCTGATTCCGTCGTCCGCGCACGGGACCAACGCCGCGAGCGCCGTGATGGCGGGCATGAAGGTCGTCGTCGTGAAGACCGCCGGGGACGGCGAGATCGACGTCGAGGATCTGCGGGCGAAGATCGAGCAGTACCGGGACGAGCTGTCGGTGCTGATGATCACGTACCCGTCCACGCACGGTGTGTTCGAGGAGCATGTCGCGGACATCTGCGCGCAGGTCCACGAAGTCGGTGGGCAGGTGTACGTCGATGGCGCCAACCTCAACGCCCTTGTGGGGCTTGCCAAGCCGGGGCACTTCGGCGGGGACGTCTCGCACCTGAATCTCCACAAGACGTTCTGCATTCCGCACGGTGGCGGCGGTCCGGGTGTCGGGCCGGTCGGTGTGCGCGAGCACCTTGCGCCGTACCTGCCGAACCACCCGCTGCAGCCGGCGGCCGGGCCCGAGACGGGTGTGGGGCCGATCTCGGCCGCGCCCTGGGGGTCGGCCGGCATTCTGCCGATCTCGTGGGCGTACGTCCGGCTCATGGGCGGCGAGGGGCTGAAGCGGGCCACGCAGGTGGCGGTGCTCAGCGCCAACTACATCGCCAAGCGCCTGGAGCCGCACTTCCCCGTGCTCTACACCGGGCCCGGCGGGCTGGTCGCGCACGAGTGCATCATCGATCTGCGGCCGCTGACCAAGGCGACCGGTGTGAGCGTCGACGACGTCGCCAAGCGGCTGATCGACTACGGGTTCCACGCGCCGACGATGTCCTTCCCGGTGGCCGGCACGCTGATGATCGAGCCGACGGAGTCCGAGGACCTGATCGAACTGGATCGGTTCTGCGAGGCGATGATCGCCATTCGCGCGGAGATCGAGAAGGTGGGGGCGGGCGAGTGGCCCGCCGACGACAACCCGCTGCGGAACGCTCCGCACACGGCACGCGCGCTGGGCGGCGCGTGGGAGCACGCGTACACGCGTGAGGAGGCCGTGTTCCCGGGCGGGGTCTCGGTGGCCGACAAGTACTGGCCGCCGGTGCGGCGGATCGACCAGGCCTTCGGTGACCGCAACCTGGTGTGCTCCTGCCCGCCGTTGGACGCGTACGAGGACTGACAGCGCTGAGCGGACGGAAGGGCTCCTGCCGGATGGATGTCGGCGGGAGCCCTTCTGTTTCTGCGTCAGGTCGTCGACAGCGAGACTTCCGTCGACTTGATCAACGCGACGGCCGGGTCGCCGGTCTTGAGGGCGAGGTCGTCCACGGCCTCGCGGGTGATGGCGGCGGTCAGGGCGCCGCCCTCGACGTCGAGTTTGACCGAGGCCATCGCCTCTCCGGTGGTGATCTCCGTGATCGTGCCGGGGAGTTGGTTGCGGACCGAGAGGCCCTCGACCGGGCCGGTGGAGAGGGAGACCTCGGTCGACTTCACCAGGGCGCGGACGGGGGTGCCCGGGGCGAGGGAGAGGTCGGTGACGGCTTCGCGGGTGATCGCTGCGGTGAGGTTCTGGCCGCCGGTGAGGCGGATGCCTACGGTCGCCATCACCTCGCCGGGGGTGACGGTGGTGACGGTGCCGGGGAGCTGGTTGCGGATGCTGAGGGTCATGGCCATCACCGTAGGCCGTGTGGGGCCTTGTGAGGCTTTATGCCGGGTACGCGTGCGTCTGCGTCGCCTTGACCGTCGCCCAGACCGAGGCGCCGGGGTGCAGGTCGAGTTCGGCCGCGGCGACGGTGGTGAGGTCGGCGGCGAGGGGGAGTTCGCCGGTGAGGTCCGCGCGGATCTGGTCGCCGTGGGTTTCCAGGCCGGCGACCTCGCAGTGCCAGAGGTTGCGGGCGCTGGTGGAGGTGGGGCGGGTGCGGTGGAGGGTGACGGCGCTGGGTGGGAACGCGACGAAGGCCTCGCCGGTGAGGTGTTCCGCGGTGGTGATCTCCGGGCCCGTGGCGAGGGTGACCGTGTGGCCTTCGGCCTCGCCCTTGTAGAGGTTGAGGCCTACGAGTTGGGCGATGTAGTCCGTGCGGGGGTGGCGGGCGATGTCGGTGGGGGTGCCTTCCTGGACCACTCGGCCGTCCTCGATGACCACCAAGCGGTCGGCCAGGACCATGGCGTCCAAGGGGTCGTGGGTGACGAGGACCGCTACTGCCTCGAAGTCGGCCAGGTGGTGGCGGAGTTGGGTGCGGATGTCGAGGCGGGTGCGGGCGTCCAGGGCGGCGAGGGGTTCGTCCAGGAGGAGTAGACGGGGGTTGGTGGCCAGGGCTCTTGCCAGGGCTACGCGTTGGGCTTGGCCGCCGGAGAGGTGGCGGGGTTTGGTGGTGGTGTGGGCCTTCAGACCCATACGGGTCAGCCAGGTTGTTGCTTGGGCTCTGGCTTCTTTTTTTGTTGCGCCGTGGCAGCGGGGGCCGAAGGCGACGTTGTCCAGGGCCGTGAGGTGGGGGAAGAGGAGGTAGTCCTGGAATACGACGCCTACGGGGCGGGATTCGGGGGGTGTGCGGTGTAGGGGGGTGCCGTCGAGGTGGAGGTGGCCGGAGGTGAGGGGGGTGAGGCCGGCGAGGGTTCGTAGGGCGGTTGTTTTGCCTGCGCCGTTCGGGCCTAGGAGGGCTACTACGTCGCCGGGGGCGGCGGTGAGTTTGATGTCCAGGCGGAAGGTGTTGAGGTCTACGACGAGGTGGGCGTCCAGGCCGGGGGGCTGGTGCGGGTGCGTGGAGGGTGCCCGGCCTTCGGCCGGGAAAGAGTTCCCACCCGCACCACCCGTGCTGGTTTCGTTGTTGGGTGCGGGTGGCCCCTGTGGGGGCTTCGCGCCGTCGGCGGCTGCGGGAGGAGTGTTCGTCATCAGGCGGTCATCCAGCGGGTGTTCGTCATCAGGCTGTCGTCCAGCGGGTGTTCGTCGAGGCGCCGGCGACCTCAGAGGTGTCTCGGTATGCGTCGGTCCAGCCCGCGGTTGAGCGCGTTCCTGTCGACACACCGGCTAGCCAGCGCCCGGTCCTCGAGGTTCCGCCGCTCCAACCCATCCCCCTCACGCCGGGCTCACCCACCGTTCCCGTAGTGCCGCCAGGACTGTGATCGAGACGGCGAGGAGGACCAGGCTCAGGGCGATGGCGGCTTCCGGGTTGTTCTGGAGGGCCAAGTAGACCGCCAGGGGCATCGTTTGGGTGCGGCCGGGGAAGTTGCCGGCGAAAGTGATCGTCGCTCCGAATTCGCCCAGCGCCCGGGCCCAGGCCAGGACCGCGCCCGCCGCGATGCCCGGGGCGATCAAGGGGAGGGTTACTCGGCGGAACGCCGTGAAGCGGGAGGCGCCCAAAGTCGTGGCCGCCTCCTCGTAGCGGGGGTCCGCCGCGCGCAACGTGCCTTCCACGCTGATGACCAGGAACGGCATCGCCACGAAGGTCTCCGCCACGATGACGCCCGTGGTGGTGAACGGGAGCGTGATGCCGAACCAGGAGTCGAGCCACTGCCCGACGATGCCGTTGCGGCCCAGGGCCAGGAGGAGGGCCACGCCGCCGACGACGGGGGGCAGGACCAGGGGGAGGGTCACCAAGGCCCGTACCAAGCCGCGGCCCGGGAACTCCGTGCGGGCCAGCAGCCAGGCCAGGGGGACGCCGATCACCAGGCTTGCCGCCGTCGCCGCTGTGGCGCAGAGGAGGGACAGGCGGAGTGCCTGCCATACCTCCGTGCTCGTGAGTTGGGTGGGGAGAGTGCTCCACGGTGCTCGGACCAGCAACGCGAGCAGGGGGAGCAGGAGGAAGGCCAGGCCCAGGAGGGCGGGCAGGAGCAACGGGAGGGGGACGCCCCTGTTCAGGCCCTTGCGGACACGCCTTCGCCGCGGGCCGGACTCCAGGGTCTCGGCCGCGGCGTCGGGCGTGTCGCTCGGGGTCACGGCTTGAGGAATCCGGCCTCGGTCAGCACCTTCTGGCCCTCGGCGGACTGCACCAGGGCGATGAAGGCCTTGGCCGCCGCCGCGTTGGGCGCGTCCTTGAGGAGGGTGATCGGGTAGTCGTTGATGGCGTCGGCCGATTCGGGGAAGTCCACGCCCTCCACCTTGTCACCCGCGGCCTTCACGTCCGTCTTGTAGACGACCGCGGCGTCGGCCTCCTTCAGGACCACCTTGTTGAGGGCGGACTTGACGTCTTCCTCGTAGGAGACCGGGGTGAGCTTCAGCTTGCTGGCGTCCAGGGCCTTCTGGGCGGCCGCGCCGCAGGGCACCGTCTTGTCGCACAGGACGACCTTGAGGCCCGACTTGGTGAGGTCCTTGAGGGAGGCGACCTTGTCGGGGTTGCCCGGCAGGGTGGCGATCTCCAGCTGGTTGCGGACGAAGGTGGCGGGCGTGCCGACCCCGTCGCCCTTGTCCGTCACGATCGCCATCGTCTTGGGGCTGGCCGAGGCGAACACGTCGGCCGGGGCACCGCCCGTGATGCTCGCGGCGAGCGAGTCGCTGCCGCCGAAGCTGAAGGTGACCTTGGTGCCCGGGTGCTGCTTCTCGAACTCCTTGCCCAGGGCCGAGAAGCTCTCCTGCAGCGAGGCGGCGGCGAACACGGTGACCGTGCCGGACAGCTTCGGAGACGAGGACGTCGACGCTGAGGAGTCGGACTTGGCGGAGTCGGAGTCCGAGTCGGAGGAGCACGCGCTCAGGGCCAGCAGTGCGGCGGCTCCGGCACCTGCCACTTGCAGGGTCCGGCGGGTCCTGCGCGCGGAACGGGTCATCACGGGTCCACTCCCTCTGTCTTCTCGTGGAGGAACCCGTCGGGTGCCTCCCGTGCGCCGATCATACTGGCGCATTTGCGAGGCATAAGTCTCCTGTCGCATCGCATGAGCTGGAGCGATGTCGGTGTGGGGTGGCATGTGCGTTCGTACGGGAACGATGTGCCGGGTGGGTCCTCTGCGTCACGTGCGGTCGATGTGGACGTTTGTCGACTTGACCCGGGCCGTGGCCTCCATGCCCACCTCCAGGCCGAGGTCCTCGACGGCCTCGCGCGTCAGCAGCGAGACGAGGCGGTGCGGGCCGGCCTGGATCTCCACCTGGGCCGCCACGTCCCCGAGCTTGATCGCGGTGACGATCCCGGGGAAGGCGTTGCGCACGGAAGTGTGGGACGGGGCCTCCTCCTCGCCGTCCGCCTTCGCGAGTTCGACCGAGAAGGCCGCCAGGTCGCGCCCCTCGATGAGCCGGCGTCCGCTGTCGTCGCGGTGGGTGGTCACCCGGCCTGCGTCGGCCCAGCGGCGCGCGGTGTCGGGGCTCACGCCGAGCAGCCGTGCTGCCTGGCCGATTGTGTAGGACTGCATGCGGATCACGATAGGGCCGTGAACGCGCTTTGGCGGACGTGGGGTTGAGCGTCGGGTGTATCGCGATATAGCGTTAGTGGGGTGACTGTGATCGGAGCGGGTGAGGGTATGGCGGACGAGCTGCGGGCCTCGCACATGGACCGGGACCGGGTCGTGGACGTGCTGCGCGTCGCCGCCGGAGACGGGCGGCTGACCTCGGAGGAGCTCGACGAGCGCGTGGAGGCCGCCCTGACCGCCCGCACGCTGGGTGAGCTCGCCGTCCTGACGACGGATCTGCCGGCCGAGGCCCGGGCGGTCGTGCCCGAGGTGAAGGACGTCGTACGCATCGAGCAGCAGGGTGGATCCGTCCGGCGCGGGGACCGGTGGCTGGTTCCCCGGGTGCTGGAGATCGAGTCCGCCTGGGGCGACGTGACGCTCGACTTCACCCAGGCCGTGATCACGCACGAGACCCTGCGCGTCGACCTCGACATGCGGGGTGGCACGCTGCGGCTCGTGACCCGGCCGGGGGTCGTGGTGGACACCGATTCCCTGGTGACCGAGTTCGCCAAGATCAAGGTGCGCGCGGCGGGGGACGCGGAGACTCCGGTCGAACTGCGGGTCGAGATCGGCGGGCGCAAGAGCTATGGCCGGGTGGTGGTACGGCCGCAACGGCGTGGGTTCGCCAGGCGGACTCCGGGGTCCTGACCGGCGTAGCGGAGCAGCATGAGGGCGAGCCCTCAGCCCGTGTGCACCCGCGGTCGGCGGTCCCGGTTCGGTTCCGCCTCGCGGAGGACCTCTCGGGTGACCGGGGCGACCTCGCCCTGGCCGAAGAGGAAGAAGCGCAGGAAGTTGGCGAAGGGGCTGCCCTCGGTCCACTCGAAGTAGATGTGCGGGGTGCAGCCGGTCTCGTCGCGGACGTGCAGGAGCAGGGCGGCCAGGGCGTTGGAGACGGACGACGACTCCAGGGTCAGCACCCGGTAGCGGTTGTGCAGGACCTCGCCGCGGACCGTCAGGCCCGACTCGAACTCGGACGGGTCCGTCACCGTGACCTCGACGAAGACGAAGTCCTCCTGCTCCGGCATGTCGTTGTCGTTGCGGATCTGCTCGATCTTGTCGCGGTACTCGGCCTTGTCGCGCTGGTCGGGCTCGTTGGCGATGAAGCGGATCTTGCGGCTGGCCATGTCCCGGATGAATCGTTCCGCCATCACGTCCAGCTCGACATGGGTGACGCGCAGCTCGAAGGCGCGGGCCAGTCGGGACAGCAGGGAGACGAGGATGATGCCGGCGATGAAGCAGGCGCCGATCTTGACGCCGTCGGGCCGCTCGATGACGTTCACGACGGTGACGTAGAGCATGACCGCCGAGACGGCGGCGAAGGCGATGGTCCAGTTGCGCTGGCCGGCGCGGCGGGCGGCGATGGTCACCGCGATCGCCGCCGAGGACATCAGGACCAGTACGCCGGTGGCGTAGGCGCCGCCCTGGGCGTCGACGCTCGCGTCGAAGATCCAGGTGACCAGGAAGGCGACCAGGGTGAAGACGATGACCATCGGGCGCACGGCGCGGGCCCAGTGCGGTGCCATGCCGTAGCGGGGCAGATAGCGCGGCATCAGGTTGAGCAGGCCCGCCATCGCGGAGGCGCCGGCGAACCAGAGGATGGCGATGGTCGAGACGTCGTAGACCGTGCCGAAGGCGTTGCCCAGGTACTCGTGGGCCAGGAAGGCGAGGGCGCGGCCGTTGGCCTGGCCGCCGGCCTCGAACTCCTTCTCCGGGATCAGCACCGTGGTGATGAAGCTGGTCGCGATCAGGAAGACGCTCATGATCAGGGCGGCGGCCGTGAGGAGCTTCTTCGTGTCGCGGATGCGGCCCTGGGGGTTCTCCTCGGTGTCCTCCGGGTCGCCCTGGACGTGCGGCATGACCGCGACGCCGGTCTCGAAGCCGGACAGGCCGAGCGCGAGCTTGGGGAAGACCACCAGGGACACGCCGATCATGGCGAAGACGTTGCCATGCTCGGCGGTCAGGGCGCTGGACCAGTCGGTGACCACGTGACCGGCCGTGGCGACGTGCCAGATGCCGACGATCACCACGACGACGTTCAGCCCGAGATAGATCACGACGAGTGCGACCGCGACGCCGATCGCCTCCAGGAAGCCCTTGAGGAACACCGCGCCGAGCAGGGCGACCAGGACGAGGGTGATCAGCATCCGGTGGTCGTGCAGGGCGTCGGTGAGGTGCGGGTTCTCCACCAGGTGGGTGGAGGCGTCCGCCGCCGAGAGCGTGATGGTGATCAGGAAGTCGGTCGCGGCGAAGCCCAGCAGGGTCAGGACGAACAGTTTGCCCTTCCAGAAGGACAGCAGCCGCTCCAGCATGGCGATCGAGCCCTCGCCGTGCGGGCTCTCCTCGGCCACCCGCCGGTAGACGGGCAGGGCGCCGGCGAGCGTGACGACGACCAGCACGATGGTCGCCACCGGCGAGAGCAGACCGGCGGCCAGGGCGGCGATGCCGGGCTGGTAGCCGAGCGTGGAGAAGTAGTCGACGCCCGTCAGGCACATCACGCGGTACCAGCGTTGTCCCTGATGGGCGGGGGTGGCCTCGGCGGCCGGACGTTGGCGGCCGGCCTTCCCCATGTCGGACAGTCCCTCCAGCATCCACTCGCGCAGACGACTGGGAGGGTGCTCGGTGGTGGCCATGGGGGTGCTCCTGATGCGTCTCAGCGTGTGGGTTCTGGCCATCACGCGGACGGCCGAACCAGCGTAAGCGGAGAGTGACGTCAGGGCCCGTGCAGGACCGGGGCGCAGGCGTCAAGCTTCCGTTAAGACTGGCTGCGCCGCGGGCCGGGCCGTCTGAGCTGCCGAAACATTCGCCATATCGCGCGAATATTACGAAGCGCCGTCACCAGATCCAGGGCGCATATGGATTCCCCATGTCCAAGGGGTTGCCACCCTTTGGGAGCTGTCTCTAGGGTGCGGCAACAACGCATCTTTCTGGATCTTCTTCGAAACTTTCGGTCACGATGGACGGTCGTGGACGCGCCGTCCCGTACCCCCAAGGAGCGCATGATGGGCGACCGGGCACTGTCCCGCCGCGGCTTTCTCGCGGCCTCCGCCGCGACCGGTCTGGGCGTGACGGCACTGAGCGGATGCGGCGGGGACTCGGACGGAGGGTCGTCCTCGGGGACGACCACCGTCGAGTGGTGGAACATCTCCACCACCCAGCCGACCAAGAGCGTCTGGGCCGCCCTGGCCAAGAAGTTCGAGGCGCAGAACCCCAAGGTGAAGCTGAAGATCGTCCAGCTGGAGAACGACGCCTACAAGTCGAAGATGACGGCCCTCACCGCCTCGGGGAAGCTCCCGGACGTCTTCCACACCTGGGGCGGCGGTGTCCTCAAGCAGCAGATCGATGCCGGGCTCGTCGAGGACCTCACCGACCGGACCAAGCCGTGGGCCGACGGACTGCTGCCGGTGGCGAAGCAGCCGTACCTCATCGACGACAAGGTGTACGGGATCCCGTTCGATATCGGCATGATCGGGTTCTGGTACAACAAGGCGCTGTTCAAGCAGGCCGGCATCGGCGAACCCCCCACCACCTGGGGCGGTTTCCTCGACGCCGTGAACAAGCTCAAGGCCAAGAACATCACCCCCCTCGCCCTCGCGGGCAAGGAGACGTGGACCGGCATGTACTACTGGGCCTACCTCGCCATGCGCACCGCGGGCATCGACGCCCTGCAAAAGGCCGACGAGGACAAGGACTTCACCGGAGCCGGGTTCGTCGAGGCCGGGCAGCACTTCAAGGACCTCATCCAACTCCAGCCGTTCCAGAAGGGGTTCCTCGGGGCCGCGTACTCCACACCGACCGGACAGGCCGCCACGGTCGGTAACGGCAAGGCGGCCATGGAACTCATGGGCCAGTGGGCCCCGGTGGTCGAGGCGGACGCGGGCAAGGGGCTCGGCGCGAACCTCGGGTTCTTCCCGTTCCCCGCGGTCGAGGGCGGAAAGGGCGTCATCACCGAGGTGTTCGGCGGAGGCGGCGGACATGCCCTGCGCAAGGGCGCCCCACAGGCGGCCGTCGACTTCCTGAAGTTCTTCGCCTCCGAGGCCACCGACCTCGAACTCGTCAAGAAGACCGGCGCCCTGCCCGTGGTGCCCGCCGCCGCGAGCGCCCTCTCCGACCCCAACACCAAGGCCGTACAAGCCCAGTTGACGAGCGCGACCGGCTTCCAGCTCTACCTGGACCAGGCCTACGCCCCCGCCGTCGGCCAGGAGGTCAACGACAGCGTCGGCGCGCTCATCGCCGGCTCCAAGTCCCCCGAGCAGGTCGCGCAGTCGATCACCAAGGTCGCGAAGGAAGAGCAGTAGCCGACGATGACCTCCACATCCCTCCCGGACCGCCGATGACCTCCACTTTCCTCCGGGACAAGCGGACCGGTCCCGATCTCGCCCTCCCGCCCCCGACCAAGGCCTCGGCCCGGGGGCGGGCCCGGCGGCGCACGCTGAACTGGCTCACCGCGGTCGGCTTCCAACTGCCCGCGCTGATCCTGTTCGTGGGCCTGGTGCTGCTGCCGATGCTGTTCGCGGTGTACGCGGCCTTCTTCCGCTGGGGCGGCTTCGGCATGCCCTCCGACTACACCGGCACGGACAACTTCACCCGGCTCTTCCAGGACCCGGTGTTCCTCGGCGACCTGTGGCGCTGTTTGGTCCTGGTGCTGCTGTCGCTCGTGCTCCAACTGCCGTTCGCACTCGCCATGGCGGTGCTGCTCAACCAGCGGCTGCGCGGACGGGCCGTGTACCGGATGCTGTTCTTCGCGCCGTACGTCCTGTCCGAGGCCATCACCGGCGTGCTGTTCAGCATGGTCTTCGCGCCGGACGCCGGGCTCGCCGACCATGTCCTCGGCGGGATCGGCCTGGACGGTCTGGGCGGGGAGTGGTTCGCCGACCCCTCCTCCGTCATGGCGACCCTCTTCCTGGTCATGACGTGGAAGTACTTCGGCTTCCACATGATGCTCTACCTCGCCGGACTCCAGTCCATCCCGGCCGAGTTGACCGAGGCGGCGCTGATCGACGGCGCCAACGCGTGGCAGCGGTTCCGCAACGTCACCCTGCCGCTTCTCGCGCCCACCCTGCGCATCAGCGTCTTCCTGTCCGTCATCGGGTCGATCCAACTCTTCGACCTGGTCTGGGTGGTGACCCAGGGCGGCCCCGACCACCACTCCGAGACGATGGCCGTGACCATGTTCCAGTACGGCTTCAAGCGCTACCAGGTCGGCTACGCCAGCGCGATCAGCGTGGTCATGTTCGGCATCTGTCTCGTCTTCGCCCTCGCCTACCAGCGGTTCGTGCTCCGCCGCGACCTCGAAGGGGCGACCACCACGATGAGGGGAGACGGCAAGTGACCCGCAAAGCAGGCGCGGTACGGACCCTGCCGCTGCACGTGATCCTCCTCGCGGTCGGCGCGGTGATGGTCGTCCCCCTCGTGTACGCGGCCCTGTCCGGCTTCAAGTCCACCGACGAGCTCTCCCGCAACCCCTTCGGACTGCCCGAGCACTGGCTGACCGGCAACTACACCGACATCCTCGGCTCGGGCGACTTCTGGCGCCTGGTCGGCAACAGCACGCTGATCGCGGTGGGTACGACCGTGCTGGTGGTCGCCGTGTCGGCGCTCGCCGCGTTCTCCTTCGCCCGATTCGCCTTCCGCGGGCGGGAGGTGCTGTTCACCGTGTTCACGATGGGGCTGATGTTCCCCTTCGCGGTGGCGGTCCTGCCGCTGTTCCTGCTGCTGCGCTCGCTCGGTCTGCTCGACAACCCGCTCGGCGTGATCCTTCCGCAGGCCGCCTTCGCGCTGCCGATGACGATCATCATCCTGCGCGCCTTCTTCCGGCAGATCCCGGGCGAGTTGGAGGAGGCGGCCACGCTCGACGGGTGCAGCGCCTTCGGGTTCTTCTGGCGGATCCTGCTGCCCATGGCGCGGCCCGCGCTCGGCACGGTCTCCGTGCTGGCCGTCGTCACCAGCTGGAACAACTTCTTCCTGCCGCTGCTGGTGTTCACCGACGCCAAGTGGTGGACCCTACCCATCGGCGTCCAGCAGTTCCAGGGCCAGTACTCGGCGGAGTACGCCCGCGTCTTCGCCTATCTGGTCCTCGCGATGGTCCCCGCCCTCGCCTTCTACTCGGTCGCCGAGCGCCAGCTCGTCGGCGGCCTCACCGCCGGCGCGACGAAGGGATGACCCGCGCCGACGGACGTACGGCTCACCCACACCCCCGCACGTGAGGAGTCGCACCATGCGCAAGAACCGGCTCGGACCGGCCGTAGCCCTCACGGTTGCGCTGATCGCGGTCACGGCCCCGGGAGTTCAGGCTCACGAGAAGCCGCTCACCCTCGCCGACCTGGCCCAGCGCCACGGCCGCTACTTCGGCAGCGCCACCGACAACCCCGAACTCACCGACACCGCCTACAAGGCCCTGCTCGGCAGCGAGTTCGACATGATCACCCCCGGCAACGGCATGAAGTGGTACGCCACCGAACCCCAACAGGGCGTCTTCGACTGGACCAACGGGGACGAGATCGTCGACCTCGCCCGCAGCAGGCACCAGCGGGTCCGCGCCCACACCCTGGTCTGGCACAGCCAGTTGCCGAGCTGGCTCACCGACCGAGAGTGGAGCGCCGACGAGCTGCGGGCCGTACTGAAGAAGCACATCCAGACGGAGGTACGGCACTACCGCGGCAAGGTCTACGCGTGGGACGTCGTCAACGAGGCGTTCAACGAGGACGGCACCTACCGCGAGACCCTCTGGTACAAGACGCTCGGGCCCGGTTACATCGCGGACGCGCTGCGCTGGGCCCACCAGGCGGACCCGCACGCGAAGTTGTACCTCAACGACTACAACATCGAGGCGGTCGGCCCGAAGAGCGATGCCTACTACGTCCTCGCCAAGGAGCTGAAAGCCCGGCACGTCCCGCTCGACGGCATCGGTCTCCAGGCCCATCTCGCGCTCCAGTACGGCTATCCCGCGAACCTTGAGGACAACCTCCGCCGCTTCTCCCGGCTGGGCCTCGACACCGCGCTCACCGAGGTCGACGTACGGATGATCCTCCCCGCGACCGACGAGAAGCTCGCCCAACAGGCCGACTGGTACCGGGATCTCACCGAGGCGTGCCTCGCGGTGCGCCGGTGTGTCGGAATCACTGTCTGGGATTTCACAGACAAATATTCGTGGATCCCGGCGTTCTTCCCTGGTGAGGGCGCGGCGCTGCCGTGGGACGAGCAACTCCAGCCCAAGCCCGCGTACTTCGCGATCAGGGACGCGTTGAGGTAGCACCCACGCGCACGCGTCGCTACCCGGAGTGATCGACCCCGGACATGCGTCGGGGCCGGCTCGCAGTGTTCCTGCGACCGGCCCCTCAAGTCTCCGGGCGATGCGCCATACCACCCGGTGGCGCTCAGGCGGCGGTCATCACCGGGTTGGTGCCCTCAGGGCGGTGCGGGGCGATGATCTGCCCGTCCGGCAGGAGCTCACCGGTGTCCTCGAAGAGCAGGACACCGTTGCACAGCAGGCTCCAGCCCTGTTCCGGGTGGTGCGCCATGAGGCGGGCGGACTCCCGGTCGGCTGAGTCGGCTGAGGGGCACGGTGACTGGTGCTGGCACATTGGTGGGATCTTTCGCTGTGTCGTGAGGTGTGTGGTGGCTGTCGTGTCTGTCTCGCGGCTGGATGTCTCGTCCATGGCCGCCCCCCGTTGTGATAAGTCGGTCAGAACCCAGTGTTGCCCCACGGGCGTCAATCCGCAGGGATTTAGCGGCACCGCTTCCTCACAGGTTGATGACGCATCACCCGGCCGGACGGTTCATTCCAACTGCACTGTCATTTCGGATGGTTCCGGGTGGCCGGATGGGGCTAGTCCGTCCAGGTCAGACGATACTTCAGGCTCGTACGAGCGATGAATTGCTCGTACGAGCAGAATGTGGTCCGGAAATGCGACGTACCCCGCTGCCGGGAATTCCGGGGCGGGGTACGGGCGCCGTCGCGAAAGCGGAACGTCAGGCGGGCGAGCCCAGGAGAGGTGCGGGAGTCACCCGATGGGTCAGCACCGGGAGCAGTTCGGCGACCCGGTGCGGACGGTGGGCCGCGATGCCGGGCGGGGCGGGCGCCAGCGGGACGAGCAGGTCGGTGGCCGCGGGGTGGCCGGTGGCGCCGTCCGCGCCGCAGTCGCCGTGCAGCCACAGGGTGAGCATGTACAGGGCGGGCACGGAGAGCAGGCGGGGCTGGTAGTGCTGGTTCATGGTGTCGGCCTGGCGCAGGGCGCGCTCGGTGGCGGCGATGTAGGGCCCCTCGAAGAAGTGCGAGAAGGCCCAGCCGTCCGGGGTCAGCCGGGTCTCGGCCGCGGCCACCGCGCGCTCGCCGCAGCGGATCAGGAAACGCCATCCGGCGAGCCGGGTGGCGGATGCGCCTGCCGGGGTGATCTCGTCCAACACGTGCACGGGCAGAGGGAGTTCGGGTGTGGCGGGCCCCTGGGAGCACAGCAGGGCGGGGGTCCTGGCCTCGCGGACCGCGGTGGGCGAGGCGAGTGCGGTGAGAACGGTGCGAAGGGCGGGCGCGGGAGCCGGGGGGACATGCAGCGGCATGGTGGGTCGCCTCTCATTTGGCAGGCACGGTGGCGCGAGGGCGGGGGCGGACGGCGCTGTCTGCTCGCGGGGCAGAGAGGCGAGGCCGGGTCTGGGAACGAGGAGTGTGGGTGAGGCCTGCCGCACGTCACCTCGACGGCAGGTTCCAGGACCGCGGGCGCCACCCCTCTGCCTTGTTCGCGGAGTTTATACGAGGTGTGTTCTGACGATGTTTCGTCTAGCCGCTTCCGGTGTACCCGGCAAGAGTGCATTCGGCCGGAGATTCGCGGGAAACCTCCCGTTTCCGATCGGGCCCTACGGCGGTGACCTCGGAGAATGCGGGAGAAGCGGTCGGCCCATTCTCGTCGGCGTTTTTCACGAGTCTGTCGGGAACTCGAAACTGCGCGCTGCCCCATGCCCGGTGAATGTGCCGCCGGTCACATCTGGCCAGAGTAGCGGGCGGCGGGCCGGTACGGGGACGTTATCGATCGGCTCGGCTGGGCATCATCCCACGTGACCCGGCACGCCGGCGGCCGATCTTCGGCCCGTCCGTGAGAGGAGGGATGCTCCGATGGGGGAGAAGGTCGTCGCAGGTGGGTTCGATCTGTCCGATCGGCAGCGTTACCGCGCCAAGCTCCGACGGTGTCTGACGGGGCTGGAGCGATTGCTGGAACAGAAGCTGTTCGACCGACCCCAGAACCTCATGGGGGTCGAGATCGAATTGAATCTGGCCGGCCCCGACGGCATGCCGAGAATGCTCAATGCGCAGGTGCTCGAACGGATCGCGAGCCGAGATTTCCAAACAGAACTCGCCATGTTCAATCTGGAAGTCAACATAGCCCCACACAGGTTGGGCGGCCGGGTATTCGACCAGCTCGCCGAGGAACTCCGTACGTCACTGGCATATGCTCACCGTAAAGCGGGGGAACTCGACGCCGGAATCATCATGATCGGTATTCTGCCGACCCTCGACCGGGACGATCTGATCTCCTCCAATCTCTCCGACGTCGACCGCTACACCCTGCTCAACGACCAGATCGTGGCCGCCCGGGGCGAGGACTTCGTCCTCGACATCGACGGTGTGGAACGCCTCACCTGCACCTCGAAGTCCATAGCCCCGGAGGCGGCCTGCACCTCTGTGCAGCTGCACCTCCAGGTCACGCCCGGCCGCTTCGCCGACGTGTGGAACGCCGCGCAGGCCGTCGCCGCCGTGCAGGTCGCCGTCGGCGCCAACTCGCCCTTCCTGTTCGGCCGTGAGCTGTGGCGCGAGTCCCGGCCGCCGCTCTTCCAGCAGTCCACCGACACCCGGCCGCCCGAACTGCAGGCCCAGGGGGTGCGCCCGCGCACGTGGTTCGGGGAGCGGTGGATCGACTCCGCCTACGACCTCTTCGAGGAGAACCTGCGCTTCTTCCCCGCGCTGCTGCCGATCCACGACGACGAGGAGCCCCTCGACGTCCTCGACGCCGGCGGCATCCCGAGTCTGGCCGAACTCGTCCTGCACAACGGCACGGTGTACCGCTGGAACCGCCCGGTCTACGGCATCGCGGACGGCGTCCCGCACCTGCGCGTCGAGAACCGCGTACTGCCCGCGGGCCCCACCGTCACCGACATCATCGCCAACGCGGCCTTCTACTACGGCGTCGTCCGCGCCCTCGCCGAGGAGTCCCGGCCGGTGTGGAGCAGGCTGCCCTTCGAGGCCGCCGCCGCCAACTTCGACGAGGCGTGCCGGCACGGCATCGACGCCCGTCTGGAGTGGCCCCGCGGCCGGTACGGCGGCACCGCGCAGATCGACGCGGTGACCCTCGTACGCGATGAACTGCTGCCGCTGGCCGAGGTCGGGCTGGACGCGTGGGGGGTGGAGCCGGCCGACCGGGATCTGTATCTGGGGGTCATCGAGGAGCGCTGCCGGCGCCGGGTCAACGGCGCGTCCTGGCAGGCGGCGACCTTCCACGAGGCGCTGGAGGCGGGGCTCGCGCGGGATGCCGCGTTCGCCGCGACGACCCGGCGCTACAGCGAGCTCATGCATCAGGGAGAGCCCGTGCACACCTGGCCGGTGGGTCTTCCGGAGCCGGTGCCGCTGGGGTGAGACGCAGGTCAGTCGCCGGTGTCGCCCTGGGCGCCCGCCGCCACGATCGCCTTGAGGATGACCGTGTGGATCTGGGCCGGGTTGCTGACCGACTGGCCCGAGCCTCCGGTGGCCTCGGCGATCTCCTGGGCCTCCTCCTTGTCGGCGTCGGGGCCCACGGCGATCACGATGAGCGGCACCGGGCGCTCGGGGTTGGTGAGCTTCTGCAACTCCGCGATCAGGCTGGTGCGGGAGATGCTGCCGGGGTCCTGGTTGACGCCGTCGGTGAGGATGACCAGGGCGTTGAACTTCCCGGGGGAGTACGACTCGGTGGCCGCCCTGTACGCGGCGAGCGTGGTGTCGTAGAGACCCGTGGCCCCGTCCGGGACCGGCTTCAGGGCGCTGAACGCGGCCGACAGCTTGTCGCGCTGGGTGCCGGCGGCCTTCTGGTCGCCGAGCCGCTCGGTCGGCACCAGGATGCGGTAGTCCTTCTTGCCGTCCAGCTTGGTGGAGAACTCCCACAGGCCGATCTCGTCCTCCGGGGTGAAGGTGGCGAGGGCCTGGAGCAGTGACGCCTTGGTCACGTCCATGCGCGACTGACCGGTCTTCGGCACCGGCTCAGACATCGACGAGGAGGCGTCCACGACCGTGGTGATCCGCGCGCTCTGCACGGTGATCGTCCAGGTGCCGAGCGCCTCCTGGAGCGCCGCGTCCTCGGCCGGCTGCGGGGCGGCCTGCGCGTACGGCTGCGGGCCGGCGCCGCCGGCCTTGGCGACCACGGTCGCCGGCGCCTGGTCGTCGTCCGTGCGGAAGCCGTACTTCTCCAGCAGCCGCAACTGCTCGGGCTGGCGCAGGTAGTTCATGAACCGCAGCGCGGCCCGGCTCTGGTCCGTGGTGAGCTGGTCGACCATCGCGTACGGGTAGTCGAGCCGGGGCGAGCCGTCCTTCGGGTAGAACATGTCCAGGCTGCCGTCGGTGTCGTTCGACGTGTTGTACGCGTACGCCGCCTGCTCGGTGAGGATCAGCGCCTGATTGCGCTTGGGGTTGCCCTGCTCGGTGCCCGAGGAGTCCCGGGGCAGCGTGTCCAGGACCTGGCCGTCGGTGTCCGAGGTGCGCTGCGACAGCGTCTTCATCATCGCCGCCGCCTGGGTGTCGCCGTCCTTGAGACCCGAGGCGGCCGTCCCGATCTGGGTCAGCGCGAGCAGCCCGGTCGCACTGCGCGAGGGGTCGGCCGCGCCCAGCTTGAGCGAGTCGCTCTGCAGGGTGGCACCGGCCAGTTCGATCCAGCTGTACGTCTTCTTCGGCCACCCCAGTGACTTGGCCGCGGCCGGCACCATGGCCACGCCGACCGGGGTGGAGGCCACCGCGCCCGACGGGGTCACGTCGGTCGCGCCGCTGTCGGCGGTGATCCGCTGGATCCAGAGGTCGGCGTCCGGCACCCACACCTGCTCGTCGATCTTCTTGCCCGCGCCCAGCGTGTCGGCCACCTTGTACGACTCACGGGCGTTCACCGTGACGGCGACACAGCGGCCGTCGGAGGTGATGTCCTCGGTGCGGGCCCGCTTCGCGGCGGCCGTCAGGGCGGGGGCGATGTCGGGGGAGGCGGCGAGCGAGATCCGTACCGGGTCGTCCTGGCAGGAGGTGCCGAAGGAGAGCAGGCCGCTCTTGGCGGCGGCCGCGGTGCCGCCGGCGACGGTGAGGACGAGGGCCGTGGCGACGGCCACCGTGCGACGGCGGGCGCGGGGGCGGGGGTCGCTGACGCCCGCCCCATACTGAGTGGGCAAGCTGTGACGTCCCATGACGGTGGTGCCCCTCCCTGTTGAACCTCGTGCCGGATTACAGCCGTACGGCATGGAACGGGGGAGGCACGCCCGTACGGCGTCCGTCCCCCCGACGGCCTGTCACGCACGATCTTCGTATGTTCTTTCGAGACCCTAGCGGGGCGAAGATAGGCGTGAGGCGGGATTGAACAACTGGAGGCAGGTGTGCAGGCAGAGGCGGGTCCGGTGGCCGATTCTTTTCCTCAGGAGCGGCCCACGCGACGGATTCTGCGGGACGAGACACTGCTCGTTCTGGGGCTTTCGCTCGGTGCGAGTGGAGTGTCCGCCCTGATCAGTTTTGTCGGATCGGTCACGAAACCAGGAGGTCTCAAGGACCAGGCGGCGACGCTCAACGCGTCGGCCGCGCCGGGCCGGCCCTGGCTCGATCTCGCCTGGCAGCTGTTCGGGATCACCTCGGCCCTGGTGCCGGTCCTGCTCGTCGCGCACTTCCTGCTGCGGGAGGGGCAGAGCCTGCGCACACTCGGCTTCGACCGCACCCGGCCGTGGCCCGACCTCGGCCGGGGCGCGGGGATCGCGGCGGTGATCGGCAGCACCGGAATCGCCTTCTATCTGGCGGCTCGCGGGCTCGGCTTCAACCTCACGGTGGTGCCCGAGGCGCTGCCCGACGTGTGGTGGAAGTACCCGGTGCTGATCCTGTCGGCGATGCAGAACGCGATCCTCGAAGAGGTGATCGTCGTCGGGTATCTGCTGCGCCGGCTGGGGCAGTTGGGCTGGACGCCCGGGGCCGCGCTGGTGGCCAGTTCCGTACTGCGCGGTAGCTACCACCTCTACCAGGGCATCGGCGGCTTCCTCGGCAACATGGTGATGGGCCTGGTGTTCGTCTTCCTGTACCGCCGGTGGGGTCGGGTGGGTCCCCTGGTGGTGGCGCATTCCCTGCTCGACATCGGGGCGTTCGTGGGCTACGCGCTGCTGGCGGGGAAGGTGGGGTGGCTGCCGACGGCGTGACCGTCGGCAGCGGGTTTCGGTGGGCGTCTCGGGCGGGGTTTTCGAAAGCCTTTAGACGAGCAGCTCGCCCTCGATGACGACGACCGCGCGGCCGTTCAGCAGGGTGCGGTCGCCGCGCAGTCGGGTGCGGACGCGGCCGGAGCGGGGCGAGGCCTGGAGACCGGTCAGGTCGGGGCGGCCCAGGCGCTCGGACCAGAAGGGCGCGAGGGCCGTGTGGGCGCTGCCGGTGACCGGGTCCTCGTCGATGCCGATGCGCGGGAAGAAGCAGCGGGAGACGAAGTCGTAGCCGCGGGCCGGGTCCTCGGCGCGGGCGGTGGCGATGATCCCGCGCTCGGAGAAGGCGGCCAGGGCCCGATGGTCCGGCGCGAGCGAGCGCAACGTCTTCTCGTCCGCCAGCTCCAGCACCAGGTCGCCGACCTTCGGGCCGGTGTCGAAGGCGACGAGCGGCTCGGCGCCCAGCGCCTCGGCGACACCGGCCGGGACCTCGACCGGAGTGAGCGGAGCGGTCGGGAAGTCCAGGGTGATCGAGCCGTCCGCCTCCGGCGTCGCCCCGAGGACACCACTGCGGGTGGCGAACCGCACCGGGCCCTCGTGGGCGCCGGTGGCATGCAGGACGTGCGCCGTGGCGAGCGTCGCGTGACCGCACATGTCGACCTCGGTGGCCGGCGTGAACCACCGCAGCGCCCAGTCGGCCGCGCCGCCCTCGGGCAGCGGATGCGCGAACGCGGTCTCGGCGTGGTTCACCTCCAGGGCCACCCGCTGGAGCCGTTCGTCGTCCGGGAACGCGTCGAGGAGCAGGACCCCGGCCGGGTTGCCGGTGAAGGGACGGTCGGTGAAGGCATCGACGATTCGGATAGGCATGCGCCCGACGGTAGGAGGCCGGGGGACGGGACGGCCAAGGCCAATTCGGGGATGCTGGACCGATTTTGGGGCGGGCGGCGCAGGTGGCGGCTCGTGTTCGGCTCTACCGTGGAGGCGCAGGCGCGCTTCAGCGTGTCGTGCGCGGTCGTGAGTTCAGCACCGTCCCAGGAGGCCGTCATGTCCCAGCCGTCCGTTCTCGCCGCGCTGCTCGCCGGGTTGCGCGGGGGTTCGATCGAGGTCGTCGATCTCACGTCGCCGCTGTCCTCGTCCACACCGGTGATCCAGTTGCCGCCGGAGTTCGGGCAGACCCAGGTGTTCGAGCTGGAGGAGATCAGCCGGTACGACGACCGGGGCCCGGCCTGGTACTGGAACAACTTCCGCAGCGGCGAGCACACCGGCACCCACTTCGACGCGCCGGTCCACTGGGTCACCGGGAAGGACCTCACGGACGTGGCGTCGGTGCCGGCGGGCCGGCTGATCGCGCCCGCGGCCGTGCTGGACTTCTCCGAGCAGGCGGCCAAGGACCCCGACTTCCTCGTCGAGGTGGGCCACATCAAGGCCTGGGAGGCGGAGCACGGGCCGCTGCCCGACGGGGGCTGGCTGCTGCTGCGCACCGGCTGGGACGCCCGCTCGGAGTCGCAGGAGGCGTTCCTCAACGCCGACGAGAACGGCCCGCACACGCCCGGTCTGTCGCCGGAGTGCGCGCGCTGGGTGGCCGAGGAGGCGCCGGTCATCGGCCTGGGCGTGGAGACGGTGGGCACGGACGCGGGCCGGGCGCACTCGTTCGAACCGGCGTTCCCCTGCCACTCGTATCTCCTGGGCAGTGACAAGTACGGGCTGACCCAGTTGCAGAATCTCGGCGCGCTGCCGCCCACCGGGGCCGTCGTCCTCGCCGGGCCGCTGCCCATCGTCAGCGGATCCGGCGCTCCCGCGCGCGTGCTCGCGCTGGTGGAGCGGTCGTGAAGGTCGCCGAGGCCGTCGGGCGGGCGCTGACCGCGGCCGGGGTCGACCACGTCTTCGGCGTGGTCGGTTCGGGCAACTTCCACCTCACCAACGCCATGGTCGCGGCGGGCGCCCGGTTCGTCGCCGCCCGGCACGAGGGCGGCGCCGCCACCATGGCCGACGCGTACGCCCGCACGAGCGGCACCGTCGCCGCCGTGAGCGTGCACCAGGGGCCCGGGCTGACCAACGCCGTCACCGGCATCGCCGAGGCCGCCAAGAGCCGGACGCCGCTCCTTGTGCTGGCCGCCGAGGCGACACAGCCGACCTCCAACTTCCGGATCGACCAGGCGGTCATCGCGCACTCGGTCGGCGCCGTCACCGCGCGCCTGACGACGGCCCACGACGCGGTCGCGCAGGCCCTCGCCGCGCTGCACCGGGCCCGGCACGAGCGGCGCACGGTCCTGCTGGACCTGCCCCTGGAGGTGCAGGCCCTGGACGTGCCGGAAGAAGTGGCGCGGACCTTGGGTGGGGCGCAGGGCGTGGACGCGGAACGGGCCCTGGACTCGGTACAAGCCTTCGCCCCCGAGCCCGAACCGGTGTCGGTCGAGCCCTCGGCGGCCGAACTGGCCGAGCTGGTACGGCTGTTGGACCGCTCGCACCGCCCGGTCTTCGTGGCCGGGCGAGGCGCGCGCACGCCGGACGGCCGGGACGCCCTCGCGGCGCTCGCCGACCGGTACGGCGCTCTGCTGGCCACCTCCGCCGTCGCCCGGGGACTCTTCCAGGGCGGCGACTGGTCCCTCGACGTGTCCGGCGGCTTCGCCTCACCCCTGGTCGCGGAACTGATCCAGGGCGCCGACCTGATCGTCGGCTGGGGCTGCGCCCTGAACATGTGGACCATGCGGCACGGCGGCCTCATCGGCGCCGGCGCCGGTGTCGTACAGGTCGACGACGATCCGGCCGCGCTCGGCGTGCACCGTGAGGTCGACCTCGGTGTCACCGGTGACGTGGCACGGACCGCGCGGCGGGCACTGGAGTCGTGCGGCGGCGAGCGGCGCGAGGGGTACCGGACGCCCGAGGTCGGGACCGCCCTGGCCGCGCGGGCGCGGTGGCGGGACGTGCCGTACGAGGACGAGGGCACCCGGGAGCGGATCGATCCGCGGACGCTGAGCATCGCGCTGGACGACGTGCTCCCGGCCGAGCGGGTCGTCGGCGTGGACTCCGGGAACTTCATGGGCTATCCCAGCGCGTACCTGTCGGTGCCGGACCACGAGGGGTTCTGCTTCACGCAGGCCTTCCAGTCGATCGGCCTGGGCCTTGCGACCACGATCGGCGCTGCGCTGGCCCGCCCGGACCGGCTGCCGGTGGCCGCCCTCGGCGACGGCGGGTTCCTCATGAGCGCCGTGGAACTCGACACCGTGCGCCGGCTCGGACTGCCGATGGTGGTGGTCGTCTACAACGACGACGCCTACGGGGCGGAGGTCCACCACTTCGGGCCCGAGGGCCACCCGCTGGACACGGTCACCTTCCCGGAGACGGACCTCGCCGCGATCGCCCGCGGCTACGGCTTCGAGGCGGTCACCGTCCGCACCGGGGCCGACCTCAAGACGGTCGAGGACTGGCTCTCCGGGCCCCGCACGGCGCCGCTCCTCATCGACGCCAAGGTGACGCGCGAGCACGGCGCCTGGTGGCTGGAGGAGGCGTTCCGGGGCCACTGAGCCGGCCCGCCGAGTCGGTTGTCGGCCTAGCTTCAGGGGTGCGGGGCGTCCGATTGTGCGGCCGGTGCCGGGTGTTGAGAAGACCGGGACCAACTGGCCAGCAGCTTCAGGCGTTCCGCGGAGGCGGACCCTGGTTCGACGGTGGCGAGGCCCAGGATCTGCTCGGGATCGTCGGTGGGGGCGAACGCCTCGTAGCCCAGGACGAGTTCACCGACGACGGGGTGGTGGTAGTGCTTGGTGCCGTGGGTGCGCTGGAACACGTCGTGGTCGGCCCACCAGTGGCGGAAGTCCGCGTCCTGGACGGAGAGTTCGCCGACGAGTTCGGCCAGGGCGGGGTCGTGCGGATGACGTCCCGCGTACAGGCGGAGTGAGGCGACGATGCCTCGCGCGGCGCCTTCCCAGTCGACGTACAGGGTCCGGAAGTGGTCGTCGAGGAAGACCAGGCGGGCCATGTTGCGGCTGCGGGCGGGCAGGGCGTCGAAGTCCGTGTACAGGGCGCGGGCGAGGTCGTTGGCGGCCAGGACGTCCATGCGGCGGCCGTGGACGAGGGCGGGGACGTCCGTGAGGCTGTCGAGCAGCAGGCGCAGACCGGGGCGTACGCGCTGCGGAGGCAGCGGGCGAGGACGGGCGCGGGACGGCTTGGCGATCCGGAACAGATGGGCGCGCTCCAGATCGTCGAGGCGCAGGGCGCGGGCGATCGCGTCCAGGACCGACGCGGAGACGTTGAGGTGGCGGCCGCGCTCCAGGCGGACGTAGTAGTCGACGCTGACGCCGGCGAGCTGGGCGACCTCCTCGCGCCGTAGGCCGGGAACGCGGCGGGTGCCGGGCAGGGGCGCCAGGCCCACCTCCTCGGGGGTGATCTTCGCGCGGCGGGAGCGGAGGAAGTCCCGCAGCTCGCTGTTCGGTTCCTGGGCCATGCCACCACCGTAGACCGGGTGACCTGGGAAGTGGCTGCCCCCAAGGGGGTCTGTCGGACCCCCGGTCGGAGCGGGTCTCCCGGCCCGGCCACGCGTGGTGCTCCTCTGGTGGCAGGCAAGCACGCACCTGGAGGAACCCCTCATGAAACGCAGGATTCTCGGCGGCACCGGCATGTCGGTGAGCGAGTACGCGCTCGGCGCGATGATGTTCGGCGCGATGGGCAACACCGACCACGACGAGTCGGTCCGCATGATCCACACGGCACTGGACGCCGGGATCAACCTCGTCGACACCGCCGACGTGTACTCCGGCGGCGAGTCGGAGGTGATCGTGGGCAAGGCCCTGAAGGGCCGCCGTGACGACATCGTCCTGGCCACCAAGTTCGGGCTGCCGATGGGCGAGGATCCCAACCGGCGTGGCGGCTCGGCCCGTTGGATCCGGCGCGCGCTGGAGGACAGCCTGCGCCGCCTGGACACCGACCACGTCGACCTCTACCAGATGCACCGCCCCGACCCGCACACCGACGTCGACGAGACCCTCGGCGCCCTGTCGGACCTGGTCCGGGCCGGGAAGATCCGGGCCGTCGGCGGCTCGTTCTTCTCCCCCGAGGAGATCGTGCAGGCCCAGTGGACGGCCGAGCGCCGGGGCCACCAGCGTTTCCGCACCGAGCAGCCGCCGTACTCGATCCTCACCCGCGGTGTGGAGAGCCGGGTGCTGCCCACCGCCCAGCGCCACGGCATGGGCGTGCTGACCTTCGGTCCGCTCAACTCCGGCTGGCTCTCGGGGCGTTCGGATCCCACCGCCGGGCACCGCAACGCCGGTCTCGGGGCCAAGATGTTCGATCTCGACCAGCCGGGCGTACGGGCCAAGGCCGACGCCGTGCGCGACCTGACCGCGCTGGCCGCCGAGGCCGGCCTGTCGCTGCCGCATCTGGCCATCGCGTTCGTCCGGGCCCACCCGGCGGTCACCGCGGTACTCATCGGCCCGCGCCGCCCCGAGCAGCTGACCGACCTCCTCGCCGGGGCCGACGTGGAACTCGGCGACGACGTCCTCGACCGCATCGACGAGATCGTCCCGCCCGGTGCCGACGTGAACCCCGGGGACTTCTACATCGACCCGACCCCGCCGATCACCGACAAACGGCTGCGGCGCCGCTGAAGCACGCTCGCCATCACGCCATCACGCCATCACTCCGTCGACTCCAGGAGGCGGTCGAGCGTCCGGTGCCCCAGGCTGCTCATCGTCGGATTGGTGTCGACGTAGTACCAGACAAGGCCCATCGCCTGCTCGAAGGCCCAGGCCCTGCCGCGCTCCCACTCCAGGTCGTCACAGGTCAGGGTTCGCCGGAGCACGTCCCGCGGGCCCGGTTGCAACAGGTGCCAGGCGCTGACCAGGTCCAGCGCGGGGTCGGCCGGGCCGAAGCCGCCGGTGTCGAGTACGCCGCTGAGCCGGTCTCCCGCGACCAGCACATTGCCGGGGATCAGGTCACCGTGGCTCATCACGTCGGCACTCGTGCGGGGCAGCTCCCGGAAATGGCTCCACATCCGGCGCAGCCGGGGCACGTCGAGCATCCCCTCGCTCTCCGCGAAGCACTTCGCCATCCAGTCGTCGTGGTCGGCGAGTACACCGCCGCGATTGTCGCCGTCGAAGAGCCGCCCCCGTGTGTCGGCGTCGCGGAGGGCCGAGATGAAGGCCGCGAGGTCCTCGGCGAAGGCGTTCGATCCGCTCGGGTCGGCATCAGCGGCCGGCGTTCCCCGCAGCCATGTCTGGACCGACCACGGCATGGGGTAACCCGCTCCGGGCTTTCCCAGGGCGACCGGTTCCGGGACGGGGAACGGGGACACCTGTGCCAGCTCCGCGCTCGCCCGGGCTTCCCGTTCCAGCACCGCCAGGGTCTCGGCGGCATCGGCGAGGCGGAGTGGGAAGCGCGCCGAGAGGTCGTTCCCGATGCGGAAGATGGCGTTGACCGTCCCGGTCGACGGCAGGAGTCGGATCGCCTCGTCGCTCCACTCAGGGAACTGTTCCTGGATCAAGGTCGCGACGACCTCGGTGGTCACGTCCACTTGGTCAGCGTGCATGAACAGCCAGTATTCATACGCCGCGGTCCGGAGCCACCGAGATTTCAGGAGGGGCTTGCCAGGCGATCGGTTCCGATATATCGTTGACGCATCGCGACAGATCAACGATGGAATGGAGTGATTGCGATGCGTTCCCATGGGCATGAGCATGGACACGGTGGCCCCGGCTCTCGCGGCCGAGGCGGTTTCGACGGTCGGCGTGGTGCCTTCGGGCCCTTCGGGCCGGGGGGTCCGGGTGGACCCGGTCCCGGTCCCGGCTTCGGTTTCGGTGGACCCGGGTTCGGTCCCGGGCCCTGGGGGCCGAGGGGTCGGGGCGGACCGCGCGGACGGGCACGGCGAGGCGACGTACGCGCGTCGATCCTGGCCCTGCTCAAGGACCGTGCGATGCACGGTTACGAGATGATCCAGGAGATCGCCGAGCGCAGTGGCGGGGCGTGGAAGCCCAGCCCCGGTTCGGTGTACCCCACCCTCCAGTTGCTGGAGGACGAGGGCCTGATCACGAGTGAGTCCGAGGGCGGCAAGAAGCTGTTCTCGCTCACCGAGGCCGGCCGCACCGCGGCCGACGAGGGCCCGGACGCGCCCTGGGAGGAAGCCTCCCGCGGCGTCGACTGGGAGGCCCTCGGCGAGATCCGGCAGGCCGGTTTCGGTCTGATGGAGGCCTTCGGCCAGGTCTGGAAGACCGGCAGCAAGGAGCAGCGCGAGAAGGCGCTGAGCGTCATCAACGACGCCCGCAAGAAGCTGTACCTGATCCTCGCCGACGAAGACTGACGAGGGCTGACGAGAAGCGGTACGCACTGGCGAGAACCGGTACGTGCCGACGGCCTCCCCGCCGTGAGCAAGGCGCCCCGCGGAGCGATCCGCGGGGCGCCTTCGCGTGTCCGATGCCGGTCGGGGCGGTGGCTCGTGCCGCTCAGGCGACCAGCCCGTCCAGCTTCCGCAGCGACTCGTCGAGCGCGGCCGTCGCCGAGTCCTTGAGCTTGCCCGCCATCAGGGAGACGGCGGCACCGGTGAACTCGCCGTCGATGCGCACCGTCGTGGCGTCGCCGTCCGGGACGAGCGTGTAGCGCGTCACCACGGTCACCTGCATCGGCCCCTTGCCGCGAATGGCGAACACCCGGGCCGGCTCCAGCTCCTCGATGGTCCAGTCGACCTCCGCCGGGAAGCCCATCAGCTTCATGTTCTCCTGGAAGGTCCCGCCCACGGCGAGCGTCTCGGGGCCGCCCTTGGGGAAGTTGGTGTGGGTCGCGTTCCACTCGCCGTACGCGGACCAGTCGGTGAGTTGTGCCCACACCTTCTCGGCGGGGGCTCCGATGCGTGCCTCCGCGCTGACTTCGGCCATGCGACCACCCCTTCGTTTCGGGCTCCTGTGCGCGGAACGTAGCCGCAGGGGTCGCAATATTCAATACTGATGAACCGTCAGAAATACTTCAGCCGACCCGTCGTATCAGCGCCGCGTCGAACAGGTCCCACGCGCGCGGGAGTGTGCTCTCGTCGTGGCAGTGCCAGGCGTCCCAGAACAGGTCGGCGGGCAGTGCGTCCTCCGGGGCGTACACCCGGTACACGTACTGCTTGCCGTCGACGGCCGGCAGCGCGACCAGCCAGCACCTGCTCTCCACGTCCCTGTGGGACGAGCGACCCGGGCGCCGCGGTTGCGCACCGGGCGCACCGCACAGTGGCGCGCGCCCCCCGGGTGGGCAACGGCCTGATCTCATCCGTAAGAAGGAGATTTCGGCCGCCCGAGTCCACTCTGCGTGGGACGGGAAGATGCTTCCGTCCGGGGATGACCGAATGCCCTGGGACTGATGGGGTGGGGATGTGCAACCCCGGATCCCTCGGCAGTCGGTCGGCGAGCAGGCCCTCGGCCCTCGCGCGGACACCACTGCCACGCTCAGCGCGGAGCTGGCGGCGGTCGTCACCGCTGCCCGCCGCCGTGCGGTGCGGGACGGGGACCGCCAGATCGACACGGCCCATCTGCTGCACTCCCTCCTCGAGTACGACCCCGACGTGCGCGCCGTCTTCGACGACGGCCCCGAGATCGCCCGGCTGCTCGGCTACCTCGTGCAGCGCAGCATCGGCTACGGACTGCGCTGGCAGGGCAGTGTCGAGGACTCCGGCGCGGTACCCGTGGTGAAGGAGAGCGAGGGGCTGTCGCCGCTCGCCGCCGGGGCGATGGGGTACGCCTGCGACCGCGCCGCCGGCCGCGGCGACGAACCGGCCTGTGGGGTCGACCTGCTCGCGGCGCTCGTGGCGGACCCGCAGGCACGCGCCGTCGAGGTGCTCGACCGGGCCGGGATCGACCGGCACGAGGTGACCGCCCGGGTCGAGGACTTCCTGTCGCAGTCCGGCTCGTCCAGCCGGTGACGGCAGTTCGCATCGTCCGGCCGATGACGGCCTCCGGCTCGTCCAGCCGGTGAGACAGGAGTCATCGGGGGTGACGCTCCTGTCGGGCCCTGTCATCATGTCCGGGTGCAGACGTCGAAGAGCAGTGCGGGCAGTCCCGGCAAGGGCGTCGGGCTCGGTCTCGCGATCGGATCGGCGATCGCCTTCGGGGGATCCGGGGTCGCGGCCAAGCCGTTGATCGAGGCGGGCCTCGACCCCCTCCACGTGGTGTGGCTGCGGGTGGCGGGCGCCGCGCTGGTGATGCTGCCGGTCGCCGTGCGCCACCGCGCGCTGGTGCGCCGCCGCCCCGCGCTGCTCGCCGGCTTCGGACTGCTCGCCGTGGCCGGCGTCCAGGCCTGCTACTTCGGCGCGATATCCCGGATACCCGTCGGGGTCGCGCTGCTGGTCGAGTACCTCGCGCCCGCCCTCGTCCTCGGCTGGGTGCGGTTCGTGCAGCGACGGCCGGTGACGCGTGCCGCGGCGCTCGGTGTGGTCCTCGCGGTGGGCGGCCTCGCCTGTGTCGTCGAGGTCTGGTCGGGCCTGAGCTTCGACGCGATCGGTCTGCTGCTCGCCCTCGCGGCCGCCTGCTGCCAGGTCGGCTACTTCGTCCTGTCCGACCAGGGCAGCGACGCCGGCGAGGACGCTCCCGACCCGCTGGGCGTGATCGCGTTCGGTCTGCTGATCGGCGCCCTGGTCCTGACCGTCGTGGCCCGCCCCTGGACCATGGACTGGTCGGTGCTCAGCGGCTCCGCCGACATGAACGGCACGTCCGTCTCGGCCGCCGTCCTGCTGGTCTGGATCGTGCTGATCGCGACCGTCCTCGCCTACGTCACCGGAGTGGTCTCCGTGCGCCGGCTCTCCCCGCAGGTCGCGGGCGTCGTCGCGTGCCTCGAAGCGGTCATCGCGACCGTGCTGGCCTGGGTGCTGCTGGGCGAGCACCTGTCCGCTCCGCAGATCATCGGCGGCGCGATCGTCCTCCTCGGCGCGTTCATCGCCCAGTCGACCGCCCCTGCCAAGGGCTCCCCGGACCCGGTGGCGAGCGGCGGCCCGGAGCGGGAGCTGTCCGCGAAGGGGACGGCCACCTGAGCGGTCGAGGGGGCGATGGGGACGGCCATCTGAGCGGTCGAGGGGACGGTGGGGCGGTCGCCTGAGCGGCCGGGAGGGGGAGTCGGCCACCTGAGTGGCCGAGAGGGCGGTCGGGCCGGTCAGCCGGCGGGCGTCGCCAAGTAGTCGGGCAGCTCGATGCCAGGGGTCAGGTCCCCGTCGGGCACCGGGGATTCGTAGCCCTTGCGGAGCGGGACCACGCCGGCCCAGTGGGGGAGCGGCATGTCCTCGGGCTCGTCGCTGACCCCGCCGGTGCGGAGCTTGGCGGAGACCTCGTTCAGGTCGAGGCGGATCACGGCGGTGGCGGCCAGCTCCTTCTTGTTCGCGGGCCGGGAGTCCGCCGCGCGGCCCGGGACGACGTGGTCGACGAGGGAGTCGAGGGCCGCGCGCTTCTCCTCCGGGTCCGTCACGTCGTAGGCGATGCCGTGCACGACCACGGACCGGTAGTTGATCGAGTGGTGGAAGGCGGAGCGGGCCAGGATCAGCGCGTCCACGTGCGTCACCGTCAGGCAGACGGCCAGCCCCGGGTCGGCCTTGCCGGTCATCCGCAGCGGGCGCGAGCCGGTCGAACCGTGCACGTAGAGCCGGTCGCCGACCCGGCCGTACAGCGTGGGCAGCACCACGGGCGCGCCGTCGCGGACGAAGCCGAGGTGGCAGACGTAACCCTCGTCGAGTATCGAGTGCACCAACTCCTTGTCGTACGACGCCCGCTCCGCGGAGCGGGTGGGGACGGTGCGGTCGGTCGGCGTGTAGGCGGCGGGCTGAGACGTCGTCGGCTGGGCGGTCCCCGGCATGGCGTTCTCCGTAGGTGTTCGTGGCGTGTTGCGTCCGATATTGCACTAGTGCATAATCTGCTTTGTGCTAGAAGGATATCGGATCGAAGGGCGACGCGCAGCGGAGATTGCGGCCAGCGTCGAGCGAGCGGTGGGCGCCGGGGCGCTGGAACCGGGTCAAGTGCTGCCGCCCATGCGGGAGTTGGCGGTCGAGCTGGGGGTGAATCCCAATACCGTCGCGTCCGCGTACCGGGTCCTGCGGGAGCGCGGGGTGATCGAGACCGCCGGGCGCCGGGGCAGCCGGGTGCGGTCGAAGCCGGCCACCACCGGGCGGGAGTACGTCCGCACGGACGTGCCCGAAGGGGTGCGTGACGTGGCGAACGGCAACCCGGACCCGGCGCTGCTGCCGCCCCTGGGCGAGGCCTTCGCGGCGGCGGCAGCGCAGGCGGACCGGGAGCCGGTGCTGTACGGCGACGCCCTCGTGGAACCGGCGCTGGCGCGGATCGCGCGCGCCGAACTGGACGCCGACGGAGTCCCTGGCGGACCCGTGGCCGTCGCCTCGGGCTCGCTCGACGTCATCGAGCGCGTGCTCGCGGCGCACCTCAAGCCGGGGGACACCGTCGCCGTCGAGGACCCCGGCTGGGGCGGCCTCCTCGATCTGGTCCCGGCGCTCGGGCTGCGGTTCGTCCCGGTCGGCGTCGACGACGAGGGACCGCTCCCCGACGACGTACGGCGGGCTCTCGCCGCCGGGGCGCACGCCCTGATCGTCACGGACCGCGCGCAGAACCCGACCGGCGCCGCGGTGACCGCAACGCGCGCGCGTGCGTTGCGTGCCGTGCTCCGGGAGCATCCGGAGGTCCTGCTGATCGAGGACGACCACGGACTCGGCATCGTCGACCTGCCCCTGCATCCGCTGGCCGGCATCACCCGGCATTGGGCCTTCGTGCGCTCGGTGGCCAAGGCCTACGGGCCCGATCTGCGGCTCGCCGTGTTCACCGGGGACGACGTCACCGTCGACCGGGTGAGCGGGCGGCACCGGCTCGGTCCCGGCTGGGTCAGCCGGATCCTTCAGCGGGCCGTGGTACGGCTCTGGTCCGACGGCGCGCTCGACACGGCGGCGGTGGCGAAGACCTACCGGCGACGCCGAGACCTGCTGATCGACGCGCTCGCGGCACGCGGGGTGGTGGCCCACGGGTGCAGCGGGCTCAACGTCTGGATCCCGGTACCGGACGAGACCGGCGCGGTGTCCCGGCTCCTGCACGCCGGCTGGGCGGTGGCCCCCGGCGCCCGCTTCCGTCTGAACGCGCCGCCCGGTATCCGGGTCACCGTCTCCACCCTGACCGACTCGGAGACGGCTCCGCTGGCGGACGCGATCGCGTCGGCGGTGGGGCCGGCGGAGGGGGCTGTGGGGCGGAGGTATGTGTAACGAGGGCGGGGGCGGAGGCGGAGGTATGAGTAACGGGGGCGGAGGCGGAGGCGGAGGCGGAGTTGCCTAGGCCTTCGAAGTGGCCGCGGACTCAACGGACTTGGCCGTGACTCCGGCCTCGCTCACCGTCCCGGCGGCCTGCTCTCCCTCTCCGGCCTGCTCAACCCTCCGTCCACGCCCCCGCGGCCTCGCCTGCGTGAGCGCCGCCCCCGCCAGCACGACCACCGCGCCGACCGGCGTCGACCAGGTCAGGGACTCGCCGAGGATCGTGACGCCGGCGGCCGTGGCGATGACCGGGATGAAGTACGTGACCATCTGCGCGGTGGTGGGGCCGACTTCGGCGACCAGACCGTACTGGATGAGGACGGCGAGGCCCGTGCCGAGGGCGCCCAGGGCGGCGATGGCGAGGAGGGGGCCGGGGGAGAAGTGATCCGGGAGGGAGGTGAACAGTGGCGTGACGACGGCCAGTTGGAGCGTCGCCAGCAGCAACTGGGCGCCCGTCAGGGAGAGATGCGAGTGGCCGTTACCGGCGAGGGTGCGGCGGACGTAGATCCAGCCGATCGGGTAGCTGAGCGAGGCCAGCAGGGCCATCGCCGTGCCCGTGGCGTCCAGTCCGTGGAAGCCCTGCCAGGCGCCGAGGACGGTCAGGACGCCGAGGAAGCCGATGCCGAGCCCCGCCACGCGGACGCGGGTCGGCCGGTCCTCGGAGAGTGCGACCAGGGACAGGGCCATGCCCCACAGCGGTGAGGTCGCGTTGCAGATCCCGGCGAGGGTGGAGGGGATCGTCAGCTCGGAGTAGGCGAAGAGGGAGAACGGCAGGGCGTTCAAGAGGAAGGCGGCGACCGTCAGATGGAGCCATGTCCGCCGGCCGCGCGGCAGACGCTCCCGCTTCACGGTCATCGCCGCCGCCAGCACCGCCGTACCGAACACCAGGCGCCCCAGGGTCACTTGGAACGGGGCGTACCCCTCCGTGCCGACCTTGATGAGGAGGAAGCTGAAGCCCCAGATCAGGGAGAGGACGCCGAAGCGGAGGCGCCAGTCGGTGCGGGGCGCGGTGGCGGCCCCGGGTCCGGTGGCGGTCGCGGTGGGCGTGGCGGTCGTGGCGGTGTTCATGGCCGTAACGATGCCGCAGCCGATCTCGTAGCACCATCGAGATTTCGGTACCGGTATCTCGTAGGATCGCTTACATGTTGAATCTGGAGCGCCTGCGCACCCTCGACGCCCTGGCCCGGCACGGCTCGGTCAGCGGGGCCGCCGACGCGCTGCATGTCACCACCTCCGCGGTCTCGCAGCAGATGTCCAAGCTGGAGCGGGAGGTGAGCCAGCAGCTGCTCGCCAAGAACGGGCGGGGGGTGCGGCTCACCGACGCCGGGCGGCTGCTCGCCGAGCACGCGGCACGGATCCTGTCGCAGGTCGAGCTGGCCCAGTCCGATCTGGAGGCGCAACGCGGGCAGGTGGTCGGTGAGTTGAGGGTCTCGGCGTTCCCCACGGCCGCGCGCGGGCTGTTCCCCGTCGCGCTCGCGGATCTGCGTGCCGAACATCCGGGGCTGCGGGTGCGCTCCACGGAGTTGGAGCCGGAGGGCGGCATCGCCGGGGTGGTCCGCGGCGACCTCGACCTTGCGGTCTGTCTCGACTGGTACAACAAGCCCATGCCGCTGCCCGACGGCCTGGTGAAGGCATCCGTCCTGGACGACCCGGCCGACCTGGCGATGCCGGTCGGGCACCGGCTCGCCGGGCGGGACGAGGTGGACCTCGGGGAGCTGGCCGAGGACGAGTGGATCACCTGGGGCGAGGGCGAGTTCTGCCACGAGTGGCTGATGTTCACGCTGCGCTCGCGCGGGATCGAGCCGATCGTCGCGCACCGCGCCGCCGAGACCCACACCCAACTGGGCCTCGTCCAGGCCGGGTTGGGTGTCTGCATCGCCCCGCTGCTCGGCCGCCACCCGATGCCGGCCGGTGTCGTCACCGTCCCGCTCGTCCAGCGGGTGCGCCGGCATGTGTACGTCGTCTGGCGTGCGGACGCCGACCGCCGCCCCTCGATCAGGGCGGCGGTACGGGCGTTGCAGGACGCGGCGCGGAAGGTGGGCTGACGCGGACGCTGCCGTCCGGACCGGCCCGGCGCCGCGAACCCCCTTACCGCCCGCCCAGCTTGCGGAAGTCCCAGGACACGATCTTGTCCGGCGTCAGCCGTACCCAGGCGTGCCTGCCGTCGTGCGGCATCTCCTCCAGGTTGAAGTTCTTGCGGGCGAACAGCGTTTCAGGGACGTCGAGTTCGGCGCGCAGCTCCCCGGTGCGGGGGGCCTCGCCCACGAACTCCACGGCACCGGACAGCTCGACACCGCGCAGCTCGTCGTACTCCTCACCGGTGTCGACCACGATCGCGACCCGAGGGTCGCGGCGCAGATCGGTCCACCGCTTGCTGCGCACCACGGAGTACAGCCACATCGAGGTGCCGTCCCAGGCGAACCACAACGTGCTGACGTGCGGCGCACCGCCCGTCGACACCGTGGCCACCCGGCAGTTGCGCTGGGTGGTGAGGAACTCGTCGAGTTCACCCGGTGTCATCATGATCTTCCGGCCTCGACGCTGAGTGACGGTCATGCGGCCCCCTCTTCTCTCACGTCGTGTCAGAGGAACTCCAGTGATCCTCTGACATCACGTCAGAAAAGGATGGGTCGTCTTCCGTCCCTGCGCAATGGTGGCTAGTCTCGCCCGCTCAACACCGCTCGCTCCAGACCGCCCGCCGCGTCGAGGGGGAATCGTGCCGTCGCACGAACAGCTCAGTGAACTGCTCGACCCGGCGACCACGGTGGTACTCACCGTCGAGTGCCAGCAGGGGGTCGTCGGACCGGACAGCGCCCTGCCCCAACTCGCCCACGAGGCACGGTCGTCGGGCGCCCTCGCCAACGTCGCCCGGCTGGTGGCCGCCGCCCACGAGAGCGACGTCCAGGTGATCCACGCGGTCGCCGAGCGCCGCCCCGACGGCCGCGGCGCCAACCACAACGCACGGCTCTTCCGGGCCGCCGAACGGCTCCCCGTCCAACAGCTGTCCGGCACCACGGCGGTCCGGGTGGCCGCCCCGATCGAGGTCGCCGAACAGGACTTCGTCGTACGACGGTTGCACGGGCTGTCTCCGATCCAGGGCACCGACGTCGACGCGCTGTTGCGCAACCTCGGCTGCCGCACGCTGGTGGTGAGCGGGGTCTCGGCCAACGTGGCGATCCCCAACACCGTCTTCGACGCCGTGAACCGCGGCTACACCGTCGTCGTGCCCGCCGACGCCATCGCGGGAGTGCCCTCCGACTACACCCCCGCGATGATCCGCCACACCCTCGCATTGGTCGCTACGGTCGCGACCACGGACGAGGTGTTGGGCTGTCTCCGCGGGCCCCGGCGCGCGCGGGTCAGGCCAGCGTGATCGAGTCCCCGGTCACGGTGATCGTCTGCTCGGGCAGCGGCTGTGTGGCGGGTCCCTTCTTCACGCTGCCGTCCGCCACCGAGAACTCGCTCTTGTGGCACGGACAGACGATGACGTCACCCGTGATCTGGGTGACCGCGCAGCCCTGATGGGTGCATTTGGACGAGAAGGCCTTGTAGGTGCCGGCCGTCGGCTGGGTCACCACCACGGCCGGGTCCTTGAAGATCTTGCCGCCGCCCTCGGGTATGTCGGCCGTCTTCGCCAGGGCGGCACCACCCGCGCCGGACGAGGCGCTGGAGTCCGAGCCGCCGCTCGCGTTGTCCCCGGCCTGGGTGTTGGAGGAGTCGGAGGAGGACGAGTCGTCGCTCGATCCGCACGCGGTGAGCGCGGCGGCGAGACCCGCCGCGCCCACCGCCGCCACGACGGTGCGTCGGGTGGGGGTCGGGGCGGTGTGGAGCGATTCGCTGGTCATGCGGACGTTCCCTTCCATGGCATGCTTCGTCGATCTGTACAGGGGTACGGGCGTCGGTCACCCGTTGTTCATGGGTGTCGCGATCCTGGCGCGGGCGGGCCCAGAGGTGGGTAAAGCCGCGCTGTCGCTTTGCTGTCGGTGTCGGCGTGCCGCGCCGCGGGGGCCGTCCCCGGAGCCGGTCAACACCCCAGTAACCTGGGGCGATGCTCAAGGAAGTCACCGCCACCCGCTACATCACGCCGCTGCGTGAGGGCGGCTCGCTGCCGGGGCTCGTCGAGGCCGACGATCTCGGGACGTACGTCATGAAGTTCAGCGGCGCCGGACAGGGCCGCAAGACGCTGGTCGCCGAGGTGGTCTGCGGTGAACTCGCCCGGAGGCTGGGCTTCCGGATGCCCCGCCTGGTGACGGTCGACCTCGATCCGGTGCTGGGCCTCGGCGAGCCCGAGCAGCAGGTGCAGGAGCTGCTGCGGTCCAGTGGCGGCACCAACCTCGGCATGGACTTCCTGTCCGGCGCCCTCGGCTTCGACCCGCTCGCCTTCACGATCGGCCCCGAGGAGGCCGGCCGGATCGTCTGGTTCGACGCGCTGATCAACAACGTCGACCGCTCCTGGCGCAACCCCAACCTGCTGATGCGCCGCGGCGAGCTGTGGCTCATCGACCACGGCGCCACCATGATCTGGCACCACAACTGGCCCGGCGTCGAGAAGTCCGCCGCCCGCCCCTACGACGCCTCGGACCACGCCCTCGCCCGCTTCGCGCCGGACGTCACCGCGGCCGCCGCCGCACTCGCGCCGCTGGTCACCGAGGAACTCCTCACCGAGGTGACCGCCGAGATCCCCGACGCCTGGCTGACCGGCGAACCCGGCTTCGACACCCCGGACGAGCTGCGACGGGCGTATGCGCGACCCCTGCTCACCCGCGCGGCCGACATCCACGCGCGCGTGACCGGCATCCCCGGCACCGGCAACCCTGTCACCGGCATCGAGGAGGGCAAGTGAGCGAGACCAGCATCTACATGGCCGGACACGTCACCGAGCGCCACATCACGCGGGCCGGCCAGGGCGGCGGCCGGGACGTCTTCGAGTACGCCCTGCTGCGCGTCGTACCCCGTGTCGAGCGCGGCGAGTGCATCAACGCCGGGGTGCTCGTGTACTGCCGCGCGAAGGCCTACGTCGGCGCCCGCACGCACCTCGACGAGGCCCGGCTGCTCGCCCTCGACCCGGACGCCGACGTCGCCGGGATCCGGGCCGCCCTGGAGGCCGTGGAGCGCGTCTGCGGGGGCGGTGAGGCGGCGGGGCAGGCCGCGGGTGACGACCCCGGGCAGCGGTTCCGCTGGCTCGCCGCGCCCCGCTCCACGGTCGTGCAGCCGGGGCCGGTGCACACCGGTCTCACCGTCGATCCGGCGGCCGACACGGAGCGGTTGCTCAACCTGCTGGTGAGGTAATGGATCACACCTGCCTCGTGTGCCGTTGACACCGAGTGCCAGGGCTTCTAGCGTCACGTACGCCGAAGGTACTAAGCGGTCGCTCACCGAAGCGCGACCCGGGGCACCCCGGCCGGCGTACTTTCCCCAGGGCGAGGAGAACCAGCAATGTCCACCACTGAGCAGCGGGTCGCCGTTGTGACGGGCGGCGCGCGCGGCATCGGCGCCGCCACCGCCGTACGACTGGCCGCCGAGGGCCGCGCGGTCGCCGTGATCGACCTCGACGAGGCCGCGTGCAAGGACACCGTGGAGCAGATCACCGCGGCCGGTGGCCGGGCGATCGCGGTCGGCGCCGACGTCTCGGACGAGGCGCAGGTCGAGGCCGCGATCGCGCGCGTGGTCGACGAGCTGGGCGCGCCGACGATCCTGATCAACAACGCGGGCGTGCTGCGCGACAACCTGCTGTTCAAGATGAGCGTCGCCGACTGGGACACGGTCCTGGGCGTGCACCTGCGCGGTTCGTTCCTGATGGCCAAGGCCGTCCAGAAGCACATGGTCGACGCGGGCTTCGGCCGGATCGTCAACCTCTCCTCCTCCTCGGCGCTGGGCAACCGCGGTCAGGCCAACTACTCGGCCGCCAAGGCGGGTATGCAGGGCTTCACCAAGACCCTCGCCATCGAGCTCGGCAAGTTCGGCATCACCGCCAACGCCGTCGCCCCCGGCTTCATCGCCACCGAGATGACCAAGGCCACCGCCGAGCGCGTCAAGATGGGCTTCGAGGAGTTCAAGGCCGCCGCCGCCACCCAGATCCCGGTGGCCCGCGTCGGCGAGCCCGAGGACATCGCCAACGCCATCGCCTTCTTCACGAACGAGGCCGCCGGCTTCGTCTCCGGCCAGGTCCTGTACGTCGCCGGCGGACCGCTCGACTAGGGAACGCGGACATGACTGAACAGCCTGAACTGCCCGAACTCTCCGGCAAGGTCGCCGTGATCACCGGCGCCAGCCGCGGTATCGGCTACGGCGTCGCCGAGGCGTTGCTCGCCCGCGGCGACCGCGTCTGCATCACCGGCCGCAACGAGGACGCCCTCAAGGAGGCCGTCGAGGCGCTCGGCGCCGACCGCGTCATCGGCGTGGCCGGCAAGGCCCACGACGAGGCCCACCAGGCCGTCGTCGTCGAGCGCACGCTGGAGGCCTTCGGCCGCATCGACTACCTGGTCAACAACGCCGGTACGAACCCGGTGTTCGGCGCGATCGCCGACCTCGACCTGAACGTCGCGCGCAAGGTCTTCGAGACCAACGTCATCTCGGCGCTCGGCTTCGCCCAGAAGACGTGGCACGCGTGGCAGAAGGACAACGGCGGCGCGATCGTCAACATCGCGTCCCTCGCCGGGATCTCCGCCTCGCCGTTCATCGGCGCGTACGGCGTCAGCAAGGCCGCGATGGTCAACCTGACGCTCCAGCTGGCGCACGAGTTCGCGCCCGGGGTGCGGGTCAACTCCATCGCCCCGGCGGTGGTGAAGACCAAGTTCGCCGCCGCCCTGTACGAGGGCCGCGAGGCGGAGGCCGCCGCCTCCTACCCGCTGGCCCGGCTCGGCGTGCCCTCCGACATCGGCGGCGCCGCCGCGTTCCTCACCTCGGACCAGAGCGACTGGATCACCGGGCAGACCCTCGTCGTCGACGGCGGCATCTTCCTCAACGCCGGCGTCGGCTGACACCGGCTTTCACCAAAGCTCTCGAAGCGGGCGTCGCCGGACACGGGCGGCGCCCGCTTCCGTGTACATGGAAGGCACAGACCTTTGACAACGTCGTCATAAACCCGCTGATCAAGTGCCCTTTCGCGAACCCGGTTGTGGCGGCCGGAGGCTGCGGTATGGTCTGCCGACCCTTGGCACGGCGGATCGAGGAGCGAGCACGTGTTCAACCGGAATCGCCCCCTACGACGGGTGGCGGCCCTAGCGTCCATATCGTCCCTGGTGACCGGGTGCGGCGTGCTCTCGTCGGACTCCTCGGACGACGCGGGACCCATCGAGGTCGGGACGACCAGCGCCCCCAGCACCCTGGATCCGGCCGCCTCCTGGGACAGTTCCTGGGAACTTTTCCGCAACATCTATCAAACGCTGCTCAGTTACCCCACCGGCGCGACCACCCCGCAGCCCGACGCGGCCGACAACTGCCGCTTCACGGACACCTCCAACACCACGTACCGCTGCGAACTGCGCTCCGGGCTGAAGTTCGCCAACGGGCACGCGCTGGACGCGAGAGCGGTCAAGTACTCGATCGACCGGATCGGGAAGATCAACGTCAACGGCGGACCCGCCGGTCTGCTCGGCAGCCTCGACCGGGTGCAGGCGCTCGGCGACAGGGAAGTCGTCTTCCACCTCAACAAGCCCGACGCCACCTTCCCGTTCGTGCTCGCCACGCCCGCCATGTCGATCGTCGACCCCGCGAAGTACCCGGACAACGCCCTGCGCAAGGGCCACGGGGTCGACGGGTCGGGGCCGTACGCGCTGGCGGGCTACGAGGACGGCAAGAAGGCCGAACTCACCAAGAACGACAACTACCAGGGCTACGCCGACCGCAAGAACGACGCCGTGACCATCAACTACTACCGGGACTCGGCCCCCATGGTCGCCGCGCTCCGGGACGGCGAACTCGACCTCGCCTTCCGGGGCTTGGACCCCGACGACGTCGTCGGACTCCAGCGGCACGACTCGGACGGGCAGCTCCAGCTCGTCGAGGGCTCCGGCACCGAGATCAACTACCTGGTCTTCAACCCGAAGGACCCGTGGGCCGGCCGGGCCGTCGTCCGCAAGGCGATCGCCCAGCTCGTCGACCGTGCCGCGATCGCGCACAAGGTCTACCGGGACACCGTCGAGCCGCTGTACTCCATGGTCCCCAAGGGCCTGACCGGACACACCACCGGCTTCTTCGACGACTACGGCGACCCCAGCGCCGCCAAGGCGCGCACGATGCTCACCGACGCCGGCATCACCGAGCGCGTGCCGCTCACCCTCTGGTACACGACCGACCGCTACGGCTCCTCCACCAAGCTGGAGTTCCAGGAGCTCAAGCGGCAGCTGGAGGGCTCGGGACTGTTCACGGTCACCCTGAAGAGCCGGCCCTGGAAGACGTATGTGACGGGCTACCAGAAGGGCGAGTACCCGGTGTTCGGGCGCGGCTGGTTCCCCGACTTCCCGGACGCCGACAACTTCATCGCGCCCTTCGTCGGCGAGCAGAACGCACTCGGTACGCCCTATCCGGCGCCGGAGATCACCGGCGAACTGCTGCCCCGCTCGCGTGGCGTGAGCGACCGGGCCAACGTGGTCAGGGACTTCGAGGAGGCGCAGCGGATCCTCGTGGACGACGCCCGGCTGCTGCCGCTGTGGCAGGGCAAGCAGTACGTGGCCGCGAGCGAGGACATCTCCGGTGCCGAGCAGGCCCTGGACCCGTCGACGATCATGCTGATGTGGACGCTGTACCGCAAGACCAGCTGGTAGCGCGGGGTTGTGCGGTGAGCGGGCCGATTGTCAGTGCCCGCCTGTAGGTTCTGAGACCTGGCGGTGACCGCGCATCGGTGACCGCCCACCGTTCACCGCACACCGTAAGGAAGTTGACGTGACCGACACCGCCATGCTGCCCGAGTCCTGGCGCGGAGTCCTGGGCGACGAGCTGCAGCAGCCCTACTTCAAGGAGCTCACGGAGTTCGTCGAGGAGGAGCGCGCGCAGGGTCCCGTCTACCCGCCGCGCGAGGAGGTCTTCGCCGCGCTCGACGCCACGCCGTACGACCAGGTGAAGGTCCTGATCCTCGGTCAGGACCCGTACCACGGCGAGGGCCAGGGCCACGGGCTGTGCTTCTCGGTCCGCCCCGGCGTGAAGGTCCCGCCGTCCCTGCGGAACATCTACAAGGAGATGCACCAGGAGCTGGGCACGCCGATCCCGGACAACGGCTACCTGATGCCGTGGGCCCAGCAGGGCGTCCTGCTGCTCAACGCGGTGCTCACGGTCCGCTCCGGTGAGGCCAACTCCCACAAGGGCAAGGGCTGGGAGAAGTTCACCGACGCGGTGATCCGCGCGGTCGCCGACCGGCCCGACCCGGCGGTCTTCGTCCTGTGGGGCAACTACGCGCAGAAGAAACTCCCGCTGATCGACGAGAGCCGGCACGTGGTGGTCAAGGGCGCGCACCCCTCCCCGCTGTCCGCGAAGAAGTTCTTCGGCTCCCGCCCCTTCACGCAGATCGACGAGGCGGTGGCCAAGCAGGGCCACGACCCGATCGACTGGACCGTCCCGAACCTGGGCTGACCACCGCCGGGCCGGTTCCCACGGAACCGGCCCGGTGCCGCCTGACCGGGAATGTCAGTGCCTGCGGTTAGCGTCGGTGAGGACATCGGCGTGGACGAACGACCGGTCGGCGAGTGGGCGGAGTACGTGGTGGCCAAGGGACAGGAGCAGACGGCGCCCGATGCCGTGATGACACGGATCGGACAGGTCGTCATGCTGCATCACGCCGGCGACCGCGAGGAGGCCAGGGACCGCTTCCTCCAGCTGTGGGCGGAGATCGGTGAGCACGGCGACGCCCTGCACCGCTGCACGCTGGCCCACTACATGGCCGACACCCAGGACGACCCCGCGGACGAACTGGCCTGGGACCTGCGGGCGTTGACGGCCGCCGAGGAACTCACGGACGAGCGGCTCGCGGAACACGAAGAGGCGCACCCGGACGGAGGGTTCGTCGACGGCGCCGGCGGCGGCACGAAGCCCAGCGCGCGCGAGGGTGCGCTCGCGGTGCGCGCGCTGTACCCCTCGCTGCATCTGAACCTGGCAGCGGACTACGTGAAGCTCGGCCGCGGCGGCGCCGCCCGCACCCATCTGCGCCGAGCCCGGGGCGCCGCGGGGGCACTCGCGGACGACCCGTACGGCGACGGCGTACGAGCGGCCATCAGCAGACTGGAGCTGCGGCTGGCGGAGGAGGGGCCCAGCGAGGGCGGGGGCTGGGGACCGCCCCGCACCGGGGAAGGCGGCTGGGGACCGCCGCGACAGCGGCCCTGACCCGCGTCCCCCTTACTCCCGCCCGCCCTCAACGCCCGTACGACTGCTTGCAGATCAGCGACTCCGGGCTGTCCGCCTTCCAGCCGCCGTACTTCCGGCCCAGCGCACACACGTCCGCCGTGTTCTTCGGGACCTGCTTGGTCACGTCGGGGATCTCGACACCCGGCTGCGGCTTCGCGTGGTGCGGGTGACGCGGCTTCGGCTGCGCCTGCCGCGGGTGGGGGTGCGGATGCGGATGCGAGCGGGGGACCGGCGGCTGCTGGGCCGCGGACGGTGCCGACCGCTTCTCCGTGCGGGGCGCGGGCCCGGTCGGGTCCGGGCGGCGGGACGGGCCGATCATCTCCAGCGCCTCACGGGCCGGCGCCTGCACGACCTGCGGCTCCGCCCGGCCGTCGGGGCGTGGTGCGGACGGCTGGGTCGGTGCCGCGGGCGGGCCGGACGCGGGCGGGCGCTGGACGGTCACACAGCCGGAGAGGGCCGAGACAGCCACGGTGACCAAGAGCGTTGCGGTGGTCGTCGTTCGATGCACCCGCGCAACAATGGCGTCTTCGACGGCCCGGGCGACAGCGGACGAGCACAGGTTGGCCCGCACGAGTGATCTCCGCCCCGTACGGAGGGGGCGTGCGCGGACGGGGTGACGTCAGTCGCCGGTGGCGCCGTCGAGGCGCTCGCGGAGCAGGTCGGCGTGGCCGTTGTGCCGCGCGTACTCCTCGATCATGTGGGTGTGGAGCCAGCGCAGATTGAACTGCTCGCCGGTGCGCCGGTGCTTGCCCTCGGTGAGGTCGTCCAGGCCGAAGCGGGCCGCGTTGCGCCGGGCCGCCTCGATCTCGGCCTCCCAGGTGGCGAGGGCCTCGGCCCAGGTGTCCGCCTCGGAGACGTGGAAGTCGCCGTCCGGGTCCTCGTCGGTGGAGTAGATCGCGCCCGTGTCCTCGTTCGCGAGCACCCGGCGGTACCAGCTGCGCTCCACCTCCGCCATGTGCCGCACCAGCCCCATCAGGGTCAGCTCGGAGGGCTCCGCGGAGGCGGTCCTGAGCTGGGCGTCGGTCAGGCCCTCGCACTTCCAGGCCAGGGTCTGCCGGTGGTAGTCCAGCCAGCCCTCCAGCATGGTGCGTTCGTCGGCGGTGGTCGGGGGTTCGTGGCGCTCGATGCTCGTCATGGCCGCCATCCTCGCCCGGCGCGAGCCCGCGGACCAACGGTTTTGCGCCGCCGCCGTATGCTTCCGGGCAGGTAGAGGCAGGCGCAGGCAAGCGACAGGGGAGCCCAAGTGAAGGTCGGCTGCATCGGACTCGGTGACATCGCGCAGAAGGCCTACCTGCCCGTCCTGGGCGCACTCGCCGACATCGAGCTGCATGTGCAGACCCGGACACCCGCGACCCTCGCCAGGGTCGCCGACAGCCTCCACCTCCCGGCCGGGCAGCGGCACGCGACCCTCGACGCGCTCCTCGCCCAGGACCTCGACGCCGCCTTCGTGCACGCGCCCACCGCCGTGCACCCGGACCTCGTGACCCGGCTCCTGGAGGCGGGCGTACCGACGTACGTCGACAAGCCGCTCGCCTACGAACTCGCCGACTCCGAACGGCTGGTGGCGCTCGCCGAGCGGCACGACGTGTCCCTCGCGGTCGGCTTCAACCGGCGCTTCGCGCCCGGGTACGCGCAGTGCGCCGACCATCCGCGCGAGCTGATCCTGATGCAGAAGAACCGGATCGGGCTGCCGGAGGAACCGCGCGCGATGGTCCTCGACGACTTCATCCACGTAGTGGACACCCTGCGCTTCCTGGTGCCGGGCCCGGTCGACGACGTGACCGTGCGGGCGCGCGTCGAGGACGGGCTGCTGCACCACGTCGTGCTCCAGCTGGCCGGGGACGGGTTCACCGCGCTCGGGGTGATGAACCGGCTGAGCGGTTCGGCCGAGGAGATCCTGGAGGTGTCCGGGCAGGACACCAAGCGTCAGGTGGTCAACCTCGCCGAGATAATCGACCACAAGGGCCAGCCGACGGTACGGCGGCGCGGTGACTGGGTGCCGGTGGCCCGGCAGCGCGGGATCGAGCAGGCCGTCCTCGCCTTCCTCGACGCGGTGCGCGCGGGGAAGGTGCTCAGCGCCCGGGACGCGCTGGCGACTCATGAGCTGTGCGAGCGGGTGGTACGCGCGGTTCAGGGCTCGGCCGCCTGAGCCGAACCGCCCGCGCGCCCTCGAACGCGCACCACAGGGCGAGCACGAGGATCGCGCCGTGCACCGGCCAGTCGCCGAAGCGGACGTACGCGGTCGTGCCGGTCGCCAGCGGGATGTCGTACACCCGGGCCGTGCTGTCGTCCGTGCCGAGCCACGGACCCAGGCGCTGTCCGCTCGCGCCGTAGACGGCGGAGACACCGGTCAGGGTCGCGTGGACCATCGGGCGGCCGGTCTCGGCGGCGCGCAGGGCGGCGAGCGAGGCGTGCTGCTCGGGGGCCCAGCTGTGCTGGAAGGACGACGTGGACGACTGGGCGACCAGTACGTCGGCGCCGTCCTGGGCCAGATGCCGGCTCATGTCGGGGAACGCCGACTCGAAACAGACCATCGGGCCGACGCGCAGGCCGTGCCCGACGTTCATCACCACCTGCTCGGTGCCCCGCTTGCGGTCCTCGCCGGCCGCCTTGCCGACCGAGGTCGCCCAGCCGAGCAGGGAGCGCGCCGGGATGTACTCGCCGAAGGGCACGAGCCGCATCTTGTCGTAGCGGTCGCCGGTGAGGCCTTCGGGGCCGACCAGCACCGAACTCTTGTAGATGCCGGGCTTGTCGGAGCGCCGCGCGTCCACGTTCACCATGATGTCGGCGCCCGTCTCACGGGAGAGCGCGGCGATCCGGCCGGCCAGATCGGGCCGGCCCGCCAGGTCGTACCCGACGCTGCTCTCGCCCCACACGATCAGGTCCGGATGCTGCGCGGCGAGCGCGCGCGTGAGTTGTTCCTCGCGGTCGAAGCGTTTGTCGACGCCGACGATGACGCCCGGCTGGACTACGGCGATCCGCGTCCGCCCGTCGACGTCGGGGCGCGGTGACCACACCCAGGCCGCCGAGGTGGCGGCCGCCGTCGCGACCAGACCGGCGACGGCGGGCATCCGGGACTCACGCACCGAGACGAGCACGGCGACGCAGACGTTGACGGCCACCACCAGGAAGCTGAGCAGCCACACCCCGCCCACCGAGGCCAGCCGCAGCGCGGGTTCCACCTGCCACTGACTGGACCCGAGCATGCCCCAGGGACCGCCGAGCCCCTGCCAGGAGCGGACCAGCTCGACCATCAGCCAGCCCGACGGCAGCACGGCGAGCGCGGCCAGCACCCGCCCGGGGCCGGGCACCCCGCCGAGGAAGCGGTGCACCAGCCAGCCCCACGGGGCCCACAGGGCGCCCAGCAGCGCGGCGATGAGGAAGATGAACACATGCAGGCTGGGCAGCAGCCAGTGGTGCACGGCCACCAGGAACCCGAACCCGCCCCACCAGCCGTCGTACGCCGCCCGCTTCCCGGTCGGCGCGGAACGGACCAGCAGCAGCCACGGGACCAGGGCCACGTAGGCGAACCACCACAGCGCCGGGGCCGGGAACGCCAACAGGGGCAGCGCGCCGGCCAGCACGGCGATCGCCGAGCGCCGCCACGGGGAGGCGAGCCACTGACCGACGGTCTTCATACGCGCCTCCCTACCCCGTGGGTGGCTTCAGTGTGCGTGTTTTCGATCATCCGGGCCAGAGTGCCCCGGGTTCAGTCCGTCACACCCGCCTTCGCGGGCTCGGGCAGCCTGCGCCACTTCTCCTGCACGACCACCTCGGACAGTCGCCAGCCGTCGTACGTCCGCAGCAGCCCGAAGGAGTAGCGGCCGCCGCACACGAAGTCCGGCGCGGCCGACTCCGTCCCGTCCGCCGCGAAGCGCATCGGGTTGACGTAGTCCGCCCGCACGCGCGCGGTGTCGCCGGTGTCCTGGTCCAGGGTCCCGAACGCGACCCGGCGGTTGACGATCAGATGCTGCCTCATCGAGAACAGCCGCATGCTCTCCTCCAGCCACGCGGCCACCTGCCGCGCGTCCCCCTCGATCCCGCCGGCCGAGCGGTAGTCCGCACGCCCCTCGGGGGTGAACAGTCCTCGATACGCCTCCCAATCACCGTCGTCCACGGCCACCGCGTACTCGGTGACCACCTCGTCGACGGCCAGCCGGTCCATCACGGTCGCCAACTCCACGCGCTGCGTCATGCGATCAGTGTTGGGTGTGACGCGTGCCGGGCCAAGGGGCGCGCGACGATATTCGGTCGGCGCTCGATCAGCGCTCGGACGCGCTTTCTATACTGGCGCGATGATCAGCATCCCGATCGGCGCGCTCGAAGTGGCCATGATCCAGGCGGGTGCCCGAGCCGTCGACACGGTGCGAGACACCGCGGCCTTCGCCCAGGGTGTCGAACAACTCGGCTATCAGCGGCTCTGGTACGCCGAGCACCACCACTCCCCGGCGATCGGCGCGTTCCCGCCGGTCGTCCTGACCGCGCACGCGGCCGCGTCGACGGCGTCGATCCGCCTTGGTTCCGGGGGAGTTCTGGCGCCGAACCACGCCCCGATCATGCTGGCGGAGCAGTTCGGCACGCTGGCGGCGCTGCACGAGGGACGGATCGACCTGGGCATCGGCCGCGGCCCCGGCACCTTCGACGAGCCGACCATGCGGGCACTGCGACGCGGCGCGGGACCGACGACGGACGCCGAGTACCGCGACGACGTGGCCGAGATCCTGCGCCTCCTGGTGGACGAGGTGCCTCAAGGACCGCTCCCCGAACCGTGGTTGCTGTCCTCCAGCACGGCGGGCGCGACCCTCGCCGCCGAACTCGGCCTGCCGATCGCCTTCGCCCACCACATCCGCCCCGACAACACCCTCGCCGCACTCGCCCACTACCGCGAGCACTTCACCCCGTCCCGCTGGTGCGAGCGCCCCCGCGTGCTGCTGTGCGTGGAGACGGTGTGCGCCGACACGCAGGAGCGGGCCGCCTGGCTGGGCGGCCCGATGGACGTCGTCAAGGCCGGACTCCTCAAGGGCCAGAGCGACATCGCCTTCCCCACGCCCGAGGAAGCGGCCGCCCACGTCTTCACCGAGGGGGAGGCCCAGGCCCTGGCGGGCTTCCGCGCCGCGCAGGCCAACGGAACCCCCGAGACCGTCGCCAAGCAGCTGAGCAACCTGGCGGCCCTGACCGGCGCGGACGAACTCATGCTGGTGACGCCGGTCTACGCGCTGGCCGACCGCCTCAGGTCGTACGAACTCGTCGCGGGGTACGGCACGTTGGAAGCCGCGTCCTGACCGGCACAGCGGAAGCGGCTGCCTAGCTGTCGGTTCCCCACGCGGTCGAGTGGGGACCGAACCTGTTCTCGGTCATGTAGGCCGCCATACGGGCATTCCGCGCCCGTGCCTCCGGTCCGTCGGGCAGGTGGTAATCGCCGCCCGCCCGTGCCGAGTTGGCCTGCACGCGGGTGGCGGTCGACAGCCGTCGGTGCACGTAGCGGTCGAGGGCGTCCGGCACGTCGGCCGGTGTCGCGTCCGTGAGGGCGTCGCCGAGTACGGCCGCGTCCATGATCGCCTGTGCCGCGCCCTGGGCCTGGAACGGCACCATGGCGTGGGCGCTGTCGCCCAGGAGGGTCACCCGCCCGAGGTTCCACCGGGTGAGGGGGGTACGGGTGTGGATGCCGTAGCGGAACACCCGGCCCGCGCGTTCGAGAGCGGCGAGGACACGCGGATCCCAGCCCGCGAACTCGCGTACCTGCTCGCCCGGTTCGGCCTGCGCGGTCCACGACTCCTGAGCCTCCTTCGTGCCGAACACGCCCACGAGGTTGAGCAGTTCACCGCGGCGCACCCGGTAGTGGACGACATGCCGGCCGGGTCCGAGCCAGCCCGCGTACTCCGGCAGGTCCAGATCGGCCACCGCGTCGGCCGGCAGCAGCGCCCGATAGGCGGCGGTCTCCGAGAAGACGGCCTCGTCGGCGCCGAACAGCCACTGCCGGGCCGCCGACCGCACCCCGTCCGCGGCCACGACCAGCTCCGCGTCCAGGCGCTCGTCGCTCGCCGTCGTCACACTGGCCGACCTGTCGTCCTGGTCGATGCCCACGACAGCGGTGTTCAGGCGCACGGACTCGGGCGGCACCCCGGCGGCCAGGGCCTGGTGCAGATCGGCCCGGTGGACCTGGAGATACGGCGCCCCGAACTCCTCCTCGACCGCGCGGCCCAGGTCGTAGCGGCAGATCTCGGACCCGTCGGACCAGGTGCGGAAGCTCAGGTGGGAGGGGTGGACGGAGTGCGCGGCGACCGCGTCGAGCAGGCCGAGCCGGCGCAGTACGCGCGTGGCGTTGGGCGCGAGCTGGATCCCGGCGCCGATCTCGGCGAAGCGAGCCGTCTGCTCGACGAGGGTGACCTCGTGACCGGCCCGACGCAGACTCAGGGTCGCGGCCAGTCCACCGATGCCCGCGCCCACGACGATCGCTCGCATGGCGTGCCCCCTCGCCCGTCGGGTGGGGCAGGCTACCGAACGGAACTCCCCTGCCGTACCGGGCATTTCGGCCGCAGTCGCGCGCGGGGCGGGTTCGCGGGGCGGGCTCGGGTGGATTCCGCGTGTGACGGGCGTCGCGCAAGACGGTCACCCAAGAGTTAGGGTGATCGATGATCGATCATCTGCCCGATGTCTGGAGGCCTCCATGACCCGTCCCGTCACGATCGTCACCGGCGGCAGCCGGGGAATCGGCGCCGCGACCTGCCTGCGGCTCGCCGCGGACGGCCACGACGTGGTCGTCGGCTACGTCCGGGACGCCGACGCGGCCGAGCAGGTGGCCGAGGGCGTGCGCAAGGCCGGCGGCCGGTGTCTCACGGTGCGGGTGGACACGTCCGTCGAGGCCGAGGTCGAGCACCTCTTCGACGTGGCCGAGCGCGAACTGGGGCCGGTGACCGGACTGGTGAACAACGCGGGCGTGACCGGTCCGCTGGGGCGCCTCGCCGATACGAAGACCAGCGACCTGCGCCGAGTCGTCGACGTCAACGTCACCGGCACGCTGCTGTGTTCGCGCCGGGCGGCGCAGTTGATGGCGGCGCGGGGGAGCGGCGTCATCGTCAACGTGTCCTCGGGAGCGGCCACGTTGGGCAGCCCCGGCGAGTTCGTCCACTACGCGGCGAGCAAGGCGGCGGTCGACGCGCTGACGCTGGGGCTCTCCAAGGAACTCGGTCCGGACGGGGTCCGCGTCAACGCGGTGGCGCCCGGCGCCGTCGACACCGACATGCACGCCACGATGGGCGATGCGGAGCGCGCCTGGCGGATGGCCCCCGGCATTCCGCTGCGTCGGCCGGGGCGGGCCGAGGAGATCGCGGCCGCGGTCGCGTGGCTGATGTCGTCGGAGGCGTCGTACGTGACGGGGACGGTGCTGCGGGTGGCGGGCGGGCGTTGACGGCGCCGGTGTCGATCTCTATCGCGCGTCGCGGAGCCGTTCGAACGCCGTCGGGCGGGGCCTGTCCGGCAGGAACTCCTTGATGCGCACGGCGCATTCACGGGCCGTCAGCTCGGCGGTGTCGCACTCGATGTCGTAGATCCCGTGCGCGTGCACCTGTTCCAGCTGGGCGGCGGCGAGGCCGACCGGGCGGTCGCCGCGTTCGCGTTCGCGGCGCTCCAACTCCTCGGCGGGACAGCGCACCCCGACAAGTACGACGTCCTGCGGCACCAGGACGGACAGGCAGTCACGCAGCCGCCATTCGGCGCTGAATATGTGATCCACGACGACGTTGTTCCCGGCGGCGGCCATCCCGGCGATCGCCCGGTGGAAGCCCCGCCAGGTCCGGTGCAGGACGGTGGCGAGTTCGTCGGGCGGGATCGGGTTGCGGGAGCGCATGGCGTGGAACGCGTCGACCGGCAGATGGAAGTACGGCTCGTCGAGAAGAGGCAGCAGTTCGGCCGCGATGCTCGACTTGCCCGAACTGGACGTGCCGTTGAGGAAGATGACGAGCCCTTGCCGGGGTGGGACGCTGCTCAGATGCTCCACGGAGGGATCATCGCAGACACCCTCCGGTCAGCCGCGGCTCGGCCGGCGCTCAGGCCGCCTCGATGACGGTGCCCCGGATCGCGGCCGCCCACTCGACCACCAACAGCTCGTACTCCGCGCGCTCCTGGGCCGACAGAGAGCCGCCGGCGCGGAGCCACAGGGCGCGGATCCGCTCGTTCACCTCGGCAGCGGACCGCACGGAACCAGGGGTCAGGGAATCGGGGGACATGCCGACAAGCCTAGGGGCAAGCACTGACAGTGCGCTACCAGGTGGCTACTCAACTCGTATGTCATTGGTCACGGGCAATGGATCACGGCCTCTCGTACTGACTCCAGGGTGAGCTCAAGTCCCTTGCCCCGCCCGGTGGTTCAGCCCGCGGACTCCGCGGCGTGCGGGCTCAGCGCGCCGGTCGAGACCAGCGCGATGATGACGATGCCGAGCGCGATGCGGTAGTAGACGAACGGCATGAAGCTCTTGGTCGAGATGAACTTCATGAACCACGCGATGACGGCGTATCCGCAGAAGAACGCGATCACCGTCGCGAAGATCGTCGGGCCCCAGTCGACATGGCCCTTCTCCAGCGCGTCCTTGGTCTCGAACAGGCCGGAGGCCAGCACGGCAGGGATGGCGAGCAGGAAGGAGTAACGGGCCGCGGCCTCACGCTTGTAGCCCATGAACAGACCGCCGCTGATGGTGGCGCCGGACCGGGAGACACCGGGGACCAGCGCCATCGCCTGGCAGATGCCGAAGATCAGGCCGTCCCGGACGCCCAGGTTCTCCAGCGACTTCCGCTGCTTGGGGGCGCGGTGCTTGCCGCCCGACTCGTCGCGCGCCGCGAGCCGGTCGGCGATGCCGATGACCACGCCGATGACGATCAACATCGTCGCGGTGATCCGCAGATCGCGGAACGGCCCCTCGATCTGGTCCTTGAACAGCAGCCCGAGCACGCCGATCGGAATCGAGCCGACGATCACCAACCAGCCCATCTGGGCGTCGTGGTCGGACCGCATCTCCTTGTTGACCAGCGAACGGGCCCACGCCGAGATGATCCGCCCGATGTCCTTGCGGAAGTAGATCAGCACCGCCGCCTCCGTACCGATCTGCGTGATCGCCGTGAAGGCCGCGCCCGGGTCCTTCCAGCCGGAGAAGGCCGCGGTCAGCCGCAGATGCGCGCTGGAGGAGACGGGAAGGAACTCGGTCAGCCCCTGGACGAGTCCGAGGATGAGGGATTCAAACCAAGACATGAAGTTACGGAGTCCAAGCGCTGATCGTGACGGGGCGAGGGGCACACCGCGCCGCCGGGCGCGGTGATCACGGTGAGTCCAAGGAAGCCTAGCGTCCCGCGAGGACAGGCCCGGCACAGGGTCTTCACCAACAGCTCCCGTGGATACCGGTCCTGGTCGCCGACCGGCCGACCGCTCCCGCAACAGGGTGTTGACCTGCGATGGGGGCGCAGCTTACGTTTCAGGGGAGGGGAAAGCGCTTGCTGCGCGGTCGTCGTAACAACGGCCGTGCCGTTCGTCCTGCCCTCTCGTCGGCTCGTCGTCCCCGAGGAGTGCTGATCTCGTCCATGTCCACACCTGCGACCCCCCTGGCCGGCCGGCGCGTCCGGGCCGCCGTCATCGGTACCGGCGCCATCGGCCGCGGCTCCCATCTGCCCGCGCTCGCCCAGCTTGCCGAGGAGGGGGAGACGGAGGTCGTCGCCGCCGTTGACATCGATGCCATCGCGGTCGAGGAGTTCTGCCGGGAGGGCGGTGTCCCGAACGCGTACACCGATCTGGACCTGATGCTCCGGGAAGAGCGGCCCGACCTGGTCACCATCTGCACCCCGCCGACCCTGCACCGCGCGCAGACGATCGCCGCGCTGCGCGCCGGGGCCTGGGTGTGGTGCGAGAAGCCGCCGGTGCCGACGCTCGCGGACTACGCGGCGGTGGAGGCCGAGGAGGGTACGGACGGCGGTCCCTACGCCTCGATCGTCTTCCAGCACCGCTTCGGTTCGGCGTCCAGCCATGTGCGCGGGCTGCTGGCGAGCGGTGCGCTGGGCCGGCCGCTCGTGGCGCACTGCCAGACCACCTGGTACCGGGACACCGCCTACTACGCGGTGCCCTGGCGCGGTCGCTGGGCGACCGAGGGCGGCGGGCCCGCCATGGGCCACGGCATCCATCAGATGGACCTGCTGCTCGACCTGCTCGGCCCGTGGCGCGAGGTGCGCGCGATGGCCGGCCGTCTCGTGCACGACGTCGAGACCGAGGACGTCTCGACCGCGCTGGTCCGCTTCGAGAACGGCGCAATGGCGACGGTCGTCAACAGCGTCCTGAGCCCCGACGAGGTCAGCCGCATCCGCATCGACTGCGAACGCGCCACCGTCGAACTGACCCATCTCTACGGCCACTCCAACGCGAACTGGCGCATCACCCCGGCTCCGGGCGTGCCGGCCGACGAGCTCGCCGGATGGCGGGACTTCGGTCCGGACGTACCCAGTTCGCACCTCGCGCAACTGCGGGAACTGGTCGCGAGCATGCGCGCGGGGGAGCGGCCGCGCAGCAGCGGGGCGGACGGGCGCACCAGCCTGGAGCTGATCGCGGCGCTCTACAAGGCGGCGTTCACGGACGCGACGGTCGAGGCGGGCGAGATCGGCCCCGGCGACCCCTTCCACACGGCGATGCACGGCAACGCGCCCGGCTGGGCCCCCGCCGCCGCGAAGGCGGTGTCCGCATGACAGGACTGCGCCTGGTCCACGCCCACGGCGACCGGATCACCCTCACCGAACCGGCCACCGGCGTCGAGCTGTTGAGTTACGTGTACGCCGCCGAGGCCGCCTGGGAGGCGCCGAAGCCGTACCTCCACCCGATCCGCACCCTGGCCGGCGACGTCGTCACCGACTACCGGCCCAACGACCACCGCTGGCACAAGGGCCTCCAGCTCACGGCCTCGCATCTGTCCGGCGCCAACCTGTGGGGCGGCAACTCCTACGTCCACGGCGAGGGCTACCTCGAACTCCCCGAGCGCGTCGGCTCGATGACGCACGTCGGCTTCGACGCGGTCGCCGCGCACGAGGACCGGGCCGTGATCGCCGAACGGCTCACCTGGCATCCGTACGACGGGGAACTGTGGGCCGAGGAGGAGCGCCGGATCGAGGTCCACGACGTGGATCCGGGGGCCGGCTCCTGGGCGCTGACCTGGACGAGCGCGGTCACCAACCGGCGTGACGAGCCGCTGCGGTTCGGCAGTCCGACCACCGCGGGGCGTGCGTCGGCGGGCTACACAGGGCTGTTCTGGCGTGGCCCGCGCGCCTTCCGTGACGGTCGCATCATCGGGCCCGACGGCGAGGGACCGGACCTGATGGGCACCCAGGGGCCCTGGCTCGCCCTCTCCGGCGAGCACGACGGCACCGACGGCCACGCCACGCTCGTCTTCGCGCACGCCCCGGAGAACGACCACACGGGGGCCGAAGGCGTCCACCCCGCCCACTGGTTCGTCCGCAACGAGCCCTTCGCCGGCATCGCCCCGTCGTGGTCCTTCTACGACGAACTGGAGCTCGCCCCCGGCGACACCCTCACCCGCCGCTACCGGGTCGTCGTGGCCGACGGGGCGTGGGAGCGCGAGGAGATCGCCAAGTACCTGGCGGCGCACCCCTGGTGAGTCATCGTCGGTAGATCTGGATCAGACAGCTGCGGCGCTACGCCGCCGTCGGACCCTTCACCGTCCATCCCGGAACCTGGGGGTGGGCGGTGAGGTCTTCGTGGCGCACCTCGTCGCCGCAGGCCCGGCAGGTGACGACCGGGACCAGTTCGTTGCCGCAGACGTGCTCTATCACCATGGGGCGTTCGTCCTCCGTACGGAGATGGCGGTCGCCCCACTCCATGAGGGTCATCAGGACCGGCTCCAGCTCAAGCCCTGCCTGTGTGGGCCGGTACTCGAAGCGCTGCGGGCGCTCGCTGTAGACGCGCTTCGTCAGGATCCCCACGTCGACGAGTCGGCGCAGCCGGGTGGTCAGGATGTCGCGCGGGGCGCCGATGTTGCGCACCAGCTGGTCGAAGCGGCCGTTGCCCAGGCAGACCTCGCGCAGGACGAGCAAGGAGTACTTCTCGCCGACGAGCGCCAGGGTGTCGGCGATGGAACAGGGGCGCGGGGTTTTGGCGGCGGACATACGCCCAGTGTAGGGGAGGGTTTGATTTTCCAACTCGCGGAGCTATGGTGAGTTTGGATTTCCTACTCACTAGTAGGCGGCGTAGTCACAGGAGGCCGGCACCATGCGCGACGCAGTCATCGTCGAAGCCGTACGCACCCCCGTGGGCAAGGGCAAGCCGAACGGCTCCCTCGCCCACGTCCACCCGGTGGAACTCCTCGCCCACACCCTGCGCACCCTCGTCGAGCGCTCCGGCGTCGACCCGGCGCTGATCGACGACGTCATCGGCGGCACCGTCGACCAGGTCGGCGAGCAGGCCATGAACACCACCCGCTACGCCCTTCTGTCGGCGGGCTTCCCGGACACGGTCCCCGCGACCACCGTGGACCGGCAGTGCGGTTCCTCCCAGCAGGCGGTGCACTTCGCGGCCCAGGGCGTCATCTCGGGGGCGTACGACCTCGTCGTCGCCTGTGGCGTCGAGTCGATGAGCCGGGTGCCGATGTGGTCGAACGTGCCGCCAGGCAAGGACCCCTTCGGCCCCGGAGTCGCCGAGCGCTACCCGGAGGGCCTGGTCCCGCAGGGCATCAGCGCCGAGCTGATCTCCGCCAAGTGGTCGATCACCAGGGACCGGATGGACGCCTTCGCGGTCTCCTCGCACCGGAAGGCGGCGGCCGCCTGGCAGGCCGGCCTGTTCGACGCGGAGGTCGCGCCGCTGGACGGGGTGGCGCGTGACGAGTGCGTCCGGCCCGACAGCACCACCGAGGTCCTCGCCGGCCTCAAGCCCGCGTACTACGACCCCGCCTTCGCCGAGCGCTTCCCGCAGATCGAGTGGAACGTCACCGCGGGCAACGCCAGCCCGATCAACGACGGCGCCTCGGCCGTGCTCGTCACCTCCAGCGAGACCGCGGCCCGTCTCGGCCTGCGCCCGCTGGCCCGGCTGCACAGCTTCGCCGTCACCGGCTCCGACCCGCTGCTCATGCTCACCGGCGTCATACCGGCGACCGAGAAGGTGCTGCGCAGGGCCGGCCTGAACCTCGACGACATCGACCTGTTCGAGGTCAACGAGGCGTTCTCCAGCGTCGTGCTGGCCTGGCAGCAGGAGACGGGCGCCGACCTCGCCAAGGTCAACGTGCACGGCGGCGCGATCGCCCTCGGCCACCCGCTCGGCGCCAGCGGCACCCGGCTGACGACCACCCTGGTGCACGCGATGCGCGAACGCGGCACCCGCTACGCGCTGCAAACGATGTGCGAGGCGGGCGGGCTCGCCAACGCGATGATCCTGGAAGGGATTTGAGGGATCGGAGCAGGATGAGGGGGCGTCAGGGCTTGCGCAGGTGGTGGCGCTTGCGCCAGGCCATCACCGCGCCCGCCACCGTCGGCAGCGCGATGGAGGCCAGCGCGATCAGGAAGATCGGCGAGGTCGGGGCGGAGGCGCGGGCGCCGGCGACGACGTAGGCGGCCGTGTTCGGGATCGAGCCCAGCGCGGTCGCCACCAGGAAGGACGTCCACCCCATCCGCGAGACGGCGGCGGCGTAGTTCACACCCCAGAACGGCAGCCCGGGGAACAGTCGCGCCGCCAGCATCGAGCGCATCCCGTGCCGGCTCAACTGCCCGTCCGCCGCCGTCAGCAGCCGCCCGCGCAGCAGGGGCCGCAGGGCGTCCTGGCCCAGCACCCGGCCCAGTCCGAAGGCGAGCCCGGCGCCCAGCACGGTCCCCACCAGCGCCGTGCCCAGACCCACCGCCGAGCCGAACACCGCACCCGCGGCCAGGTTCAGCAGGGGACGCGGTACGAACGCCACCGTGACCAGCCCGTACGCCGCGGCGAACACGAGGGCCGCCATGAGCCCGCCCACGTGGGGTGGCCACCCGTCGGCCAGCAGCTTCTGCGGCTTGAAGAGCAGCACGCTCGAACCGGCCGCCGCGAGCAGTGTGAGCAGCAGCGAGAACCGGGACCAGGGCGAGCGCAGCACTCTTCCGCAGCGCGCGAGCGGGCTCGTCGGTGCTGGGACGGTGACTACGCGCACGGGAAGGAGAAGCTCCGTGGCGGTGGCCCGGGGAGAGACCGTGGCGGTGTCACCAGAGCGGGTGGTGGCATCGAGCATGCCCGCGACACTAACGGACGCATGTGTGTGATCGCCGTATGGTTCGTCTCATGAACGTCACAGACACGAGCACATCGGACGTGCCGTTCAGCACACTCGCGGACACCGTGCTGGAACGGCTGACGGCCGCATACGCCGCCGCGGCCGATCCGGAGCGCGCCGCTGCGATGCGGGCGTACATGAAGGACGTGGCCCCCTTCCTGGGCCTGACCACCCCCGTGCGCCGCGCCCTGTCCCGCACCGTCGAGGACGGCCTGCCGCGCCCCGCCGAGGCCGACTGCATTGCGATCGCCCTGCGCTGCTGGCGACTGCCCGAGCGCGAGTACCAGTACTTCGCGGTCGACTATCTGCGCCGCCACGCGCGCGTGTGCACGTCCGGCTTCCTGCCGGTGGCCCGGCACCTCGTGTCGACCGTCCCCTGGTGGGACACCGTGGACGCGCTCGCCGCCCATGTCGTCGGCGGCCTGGTCGCGGCCGACCGGACACTGGCCGCGGACATGGACGCCTGGATCGGCGACGACGACCTCTGGATCGCCCGCACCGCCCTGCTCCACCAGCTGCGCTACAAGGAACGCACCGACACCGAACGCCTCTTCGCGTACTGCCTGCGCCAGTCAGGACACCCCGACTTCTTCATCCGCAAGGCCATCGGCTGGTGCCTGCGCGAGTACGCCAAGACCGACCCGGAGGCCGTACGGGAGTTCCTGGCGCGGGAGCGGGGGCGGTTCGCGCCGCTGTCGGTGCGGGAGGCGCTGAAGAACATCGGCGGGGCCTGAACCGGGCGGGAGCCTGAAGCCCACGGGGGTTCGAATTCGCCCGTGGAGAAAACCATTCGCCCCTGGGCAGGGCGTCGGCAATAATCGGAGCCATGTTCCGGTACGCCTTCCCTCTCGCAGCATCCGCAGGTGCGGATGCCCCGAAGGCTGCCGTTCCCGTCATCGTCGCCGCAGTCGACGGCGCTCGAAGCTGACCCTCTCCGGATCGTCCGGCGGACCCCGCAGGGGGAGGGTCGGCGAGTCCTTGGGGTCCCCGCTTTTCACCACTGAAGAGGCTTCGAGGTACAGCCATGCCCAAGACGGCATACGTGCGCACCAAACCGCATCTCAACATCGGCACCATGGGCCACGTCGACCACGGCAAGACCACTCTGACCGCCGCCATCACCAAGGTGCTCGCCGAGCGCGGCACCGGCACCTTCGTGCCGTTCGACCGCATCGACCGCGCCCCGGAGGAGGCGGCCCGCGGTATCACCATCAACATCTCGCACGTCGAGTACGAGACCGACACCCGGCACTACGCGCACGTGGACATGCCGGGCCACGCCGACTACGTCAAGAACATGGTCACCGGCGCCGCGCAGCTCGACGGGGCGATCCTCGTCGTCTCCGCGGTCGACGGGATCATGCCGCAGACCGCCGAACACGTCCTGCTCGCCCGCCAGGTGGGCGTCGACCACATCGTCGTCGCCCTGAACAAGGCCGACGCGGGCGACGAGGAGCTCACCGACCTCGTCGAGCTGGAGGTCCGCGAGCTGCTCACCGCGCAGGGCTACGGCGGCGACGCCGTACCCGTCGTACGGGTCTCCGGACTGAAGGCGCTGGAGGGCGACCCGCGCTGGACGGCGTCCATCGAGGCGCTGCTCGACGCCGTGGACACGTATGTGCCCATGCCCGAGCGGTACTTGGACGCGCCGTTCCTGCTGCCGGTGGAGAACGTGCTCACCATCACCGGCCGGGGGACGGTCGTGACGGGCGCGGTCGAGCGTGGAGTCGTGCGGGTGGGCGACCGGGTCGAAGTGCTCGGCGCCGGGCTGGAGAGCGTCGTCACCGGCCTGGAGACCTTCGGCAAGCCCATGGACGAGGCGCAGGCCGGCGACAACGTGGCGTTGCTGCTCCGCGGGGTGCCGCGGGACGCCGTGCGGCGCGGGCATGTGGTCGCCGCGCCGGGGAGCGTCGTGCCCAGTCGGCGCTTCGCCGCCCAGGTGTACGTCCTGTCCACGCGTGAGGGTGGGCGGACGACGCCGGTCGCGACCGGGTACCGGCCGCAGTTCTACATCCGGACCGCGGATGTGGTGGGCGATGTCGACCTCGGTGAGGTGGGGGTCGTGCGGCCCGGGGAGACGGTCACGATGACCGTTGAGCTGGGGCGGGACGTTCCGCTGGAGCCGGGTCTGGGGTTCGCCATCCGTGAGGGTGGTCGGACCGTCGGGGCCGGGACGGTGACCGCCCTTGTGTGAGGGGGGATGAGGTGAGTGGGGGACTGCGGGCCCGCTGTGGCTGGTCGCGCAGTTCCCCGCGCCCCTTTCAGGGGTGTATCCGCGACGTCGACTTCCAGCACCGGAGACAATGAGGGCGTGAGCGAGCCCATACCCGTGATGCGCGATGTCGATCACGGCACCGCCAAGCTGATGCCCGACGTCGACCGGAAGCGGGCGTGGTTGCTGACGGTCGACGGGGCGCCGCAGTCGTACGTCGATCTGGACGAACCGGCGTACCTGGAGTTCGAGTACGTACGACGGCTGGGGCACGTACTGGACACCGTCGCCGAGCCGGGGCGTCCGCTGGACGTCCTGCACCTCGGCGGCGGGGCGCTGACACTGCCGCGGTATGTGGCCGCGACCCGGCCGGGCTCCCGGCAGCAGGTCGTCGAGAGGGACCGGGGCCTGCTGGACCTGGTCGTGGAACACCTGCCGCTCCCCGCCGGTGGCGACATCGCCCTGCACACCGCGGACGCCCGAGCCTGGCTGGAATCGGCCCCCGCGGACTCCGCCGACGTCCTCGTGGCCGACGTCTTCGGCGGCTCACGGGTCCCGGCGCAGTTCACGTCCGTGGGTTACGCGCGCGAGGCCGACCGGGTGCTGCGCGGAGCAGGCGTCTATCTGGCGAACCTCGCCGATGCCACGCCGTTCGCCTTCCTGCGCTCCCAACTCGCCACCTTCGCCACGGTGTTCGAAGAGTTGGTCCTGATCGCCGAACCGGCCGTCCTGCGCGGCCGCCGCTTCGGCAACGCGGTACTGATCGCCGCCCACCACCCCGTGAACACCACCGCACTGACCCGCCTCACAGCCGCCGACGCGTTCCCGGCCCGGGTCGAACAGGGCGCCGCCCTACGGGATTTCATGCGCGGAGCGCAGCCGGTACGGGACGAGGACGCGGTACCGTCACCCGAGCCGCCGGAGGGGGCGTTCGGTATTGGCTGAAGTCACAGGGCCGGGCGAGGTCACCTTCTCCGATGTGTGGATCCTCGGCGGGTTCCTGCTCTTCGGAGTCGTCGCGGTGGCCTACAACGCCTGGGTCATCAGGAGCTCCCCGGAGCGCAGTTGGAAGCATGGCTGCGTACTGGCCTGGGGTGCCACCATCTATCTGGGCCTGGTCCTGTACGGCTTCGTATGGGCGTTGGTCCATGCCATCGACAACAGCTGAGCAGGCGTGCTGAGTTGGTCAGGACTCGCCGATGCGACCCGTCCCGACCCACCGGTGATACGCCTCCACATCAACGTTGCTCCCGCACACCACGGTGACCACATGGCGGCCGGCGAAGCGGGTGGGGTTTTCCAGGAGGGCTGCGATGCCGAGGGCGGCCGAGGGTTCGACTACGAGGCCGGCCTGGTTGAAGAGCATGCGCATGGCGGTGATGATCGAGGACTCCTGGACCAGGACGGCGTCGTCGGCGACCAGGAGGAGGTCGTCCAGGACGGCCGGGATGGGGCGGCGGCCGTCGACGCCGTCGGCGATCGTGTCGGTGGAGTCGGTGGTGATGACTCGGCGGTTCCGCCAGGAGTGGGCCATCGCCGGTGCGCCCAGGGGCTGGACGCAGATCAACTCGACTTCGGGCGCGAAGGTCTTGAGGACATGGCCCACTCCGGTGGCCAGTGCCCCGCCGCCGAGAGCGACCAGGACGGTGTCGAACTTCGGCTCGGTGTCGACCAGTTCCAGGCCGATGGTCGCCGCGCCCTCGCAGGTCTCGATGTCCAAGCTGTCCTCGACCAGCCGGATGCCGTCGGCCCGCGCGATGTCCGCCGCCCGCTCGCGGGCCAACTCGTGGTCGCCGTCCACCAGTTCCAGCCTGGCGTCCAACGCGCGGATGCGATCGAGCTTGGCCGCGGTCGCGAAGCGGGACGACACGACGGTCACGTCGAGTCCTCGGGCGCGGCCGGACCAGGCGAGGGCCTGGCCGAGGTTGCCCGAGCTGGCGCACACCGCGGCTCGCCTGCCGCTGTCGGCGAGCAGGCTCGCGACCACTTCGGTGCCGCGGGCCTTGAAGCTGCGGACGGGGTTGGCCGTTTCGAGCTTGATGCTCACCGCGCACCCGAGAGCGGGCTCCAGCGCCTCGCAGCGGTACAGCGGAGTATTGAGGAAGGCCGGGTCGATCAACCGGCGGGCTGCTCGGATCCGGTCGGTGTCCAGCCGCGTGTTCTGCACGGGACGGAAGCGTAGTGTCGGCGGCGCTTCAGGCGGTGCTGTCGGCCCGCATGTCCGCGACCAGCGCGTCGAGTTGGCCCCGGACCCGGGCCCCGGTGAGGTGGTCGAAGTAGTCGCGGGACTCGATGATCTGGCCGTCGCGTACCCGTAGGACGAAGATGCCCGGCAGCCTGAAGGGTTCGCCGGTCTCCACCACCGTTCCCTCGTACGCGAACTCGGCGACGATGACCTCGGGGTCGGTCGTCTCGTGGATCGTGATGTCCGTTGCCCGGCGGTGCAGTTGGGGCACGTCGTCGGTCGGGGTGAAGTGTTCGCGCAGTTCCTCGCGGGAGCGGAGGGCGGCAGCTCGGAGCGGGTGGAAGGGGTGGACCACGTCCGTCCGCTCCGCGTACAGATCGGGCAGTTCGCTCCAGCGGCCCTCCGCGACGCCGTTGACGAGCGCGAGGAACACCTCGCGCGGGCTGAGGACTTGGGTCATGGCACTCTCCTGACGTCTGCGCCGACGGGCGGTGGCATCGAACTACTATCCGGAGTACGGACTCCGAGTATACGGAGTCGCGACTTCGGATAACGGCGTACGAAGGAAAGCGCGATGAGCAGCACCCCGGGCAAGCAGGAGACGGGCGGCCGGCGGCCGCAGCGCGTCGACGCGCGGTCCAACCGTCAGCGGATCCTGACCGTCGCCGAGGAGGTCTTTGGGAAGGGCGGACAGTCCGCGTCCACCGAGGAGGTCGCCCGCCTGGCGGGTGTCGGCATCGCCACCGTCTTCCGCCATTTCCCCACCAAGGTGGCGCTGTTGGAGGCCGTACTCGTGCAGCGCTTCGACCGCCTGCGCGAGCAGGCCGAGACACGGCTGCACGCCACGGACCCGGGCCCGGCGTTCTTCGACCTCTTCGGCCACCTCGTCGCGGACGCGGCCGGCAAGATCGCGATAGGCGAGGCGCTGCTCGACGCCGGTGGTGACCACGGCGGCGACGCCGCCCGTGCATCGGACGGACTGCGTGGAGCCGTCGGCGCGCTGCTCCGGCGCGCCCAACGCGCGGGCGCCGTCCGGGACGACGTCGAACTGCCCGAGGTCTACGCCCTGCTCGTCGCCACCTCACAAGCCTCCGCGCGCGCCCACCTTCACGAGGAGGGACGCGCGCGGATGCTCACCATCGTCTTCGACGGCCTCGCGCCACAGAAGGCGACGGTCACCCTCCGGTCGGCGTCCCCGCCAGACGTACCGTGCTGAGGATCTTCATGATCGTCGCGTCCGGGACCTCGCCCTTGACGCCCGTCGCCCCGTACAGGCTCCAGGCCACGAAGTCACCGGCGGAGTTCTTGAAGCCGAACGTGATGGCCTTGCCGTCGCTGTTGCACTTCGACTTGCCGATCTGCGGGCTGTTCTTGGAGCGGGCCCAGGCGTAGCTGCCCTCGATGCCGGCCTTCGTCGTGTACGCCTTGGCCTTCTTGTCGAAGGTGAGGCTCTTCTTGTCGGGCTGCGTGTAGCCGCCGAAGACCCACCAGGGCACCTGGTTCACGGCGACCTCGTTGGTGTCCTTGGCGCCGTCCGAGCCCTTGGTGCCGACGGCGGCGAGCGGGGTGTCGTCCGTCCGGCCGTCCTTGTCGTCGTCGGAGGTGCACCACTTGGACTTGAAGTACGCCGGCGCGGACATCACGATGAGCGGCTTGGCGTCGGCGTTCTTGGCGCTGTCCTCGAAGCCGATCGTCAGGCCGGGGGACTGCACCTCCCAGTCCGCCGGTACGTCGAAGGCCGTGCCCCACTTCGGGTTGGTGACGACCTTCCAGCCCGGGATGGTCGCCTTCACCGTGTCCCCGCCGCGCGGGTTGGCGTCGGAGACCGACGGGCTCGGCTCGGCGGGCGCGCTCGTCGAGGGCTTGGTGTCCTTGTCCTTGGCGTCGTCCGCCTTGTCGTCCTTGTCGCCGCCCAGGACCAGGAACCCGGTGACGCCCGCCGCCACGACGACGGCCGTGGCGGCCACGATCGCGACCAGTTTCGTACGGTTGCCGCCGCCACCGCTCGGCGGCTGGGGTGGGCCGACCGGAGCCGGAGAACCCCATTGCGGCTGCTGCGCATAGGGGTTGGGCTGCTGGAATCCCGGCTGCTGATACGGATTCGGCTGCTGGTACCCCGGCTGCTGGTACGGGTTGTTCTGCGCTTGCGGGTTCTGCTCGCCCCCGGGCGGCTGCTGTCCTGGCCACATGGGGAGCCACCCTAGTCCCGCCCAGGACACGATTCGGTCACCGCGGCTTGTCAGGGCCGTAGCAAAACGGGGGTGCTCGGGCGCGGCGTCGCGCACGGCATCGAGACAGGAGTCACCGCGCATATCTGGCCACCCGTCGCTACTCGTGGGTAACATGCCGGTCATGAGCGCAGATCAGATGTCCATCGGCGAGTTGCTCGCCGCCACGGTGCCGATGGTTCGCACGCTGAACCTGGAGTACCTGGAGACCACTCCGGAGCGTGCCGTCCTGGCGCTGCCGGACCAGAGCGAGTACCGCAACCACGTGGGCGGGCCGCACGCCGGAGCCATGTTCACGCTGGGCGAGTCGGCCAGCGGCGCGATCGTGCTGGCCGCGTTCGGCGACCAGCTCTCGCGCGCCGTGCCGCTTCCGGTCAACGCCGAGATCGCGTTCAAGAAGATCGCCCTCGGCCCGGTCAAGGCCACCGCCACCCTCGGCCGCCCCATCGCCGACGTCATCGCCGAACTCGACGAGGGCAAGCGCCCGGAGTTCCCCGTGACGGTCGCCATCCAGCGCGAGGACGGAGCGGTCACCGGCGAGATGACGGTGCTCTGGACGTTGCGTCCCAACGGCTGAGCTCGTGCCCGGGGCCCTCTACCAGCGGATTGCGTCCGAGGGCAGCGCCGGGTTCGCGGCCGCCGCGAAGGCCAGCTCCTCGTCGTCGAGGAGTTCGGCCAGCCGGGGCCATGGAAGATTCGGGTGGCGCGTCGCCGCGGCCCGCACGGCAGGGTCCGGATCCCGGGTGAGCCGCTCGACGACGGCCGGTTCCGTCTCGGGATCGCGGGCGGCCAAGGCCCGTACCTCCGGGTCCTCGTGGTCGGCGAAGGCGGCCAGTCCGTCGGTCGGGAAGCCGGGCCGGGTGGTCAGGTGGTCGCGCTCGGGACCGGTGTATTCGAGGAAGCTGCGCAGCAGCAGGGGCGCGGGGGCGTCCGGGTGGTTCTGGGCCAGCAGGACGCGTACGCCGAGGTCGTCGTCGGTGGCGAGGCGTGCGACGAGGTCCGGTGGCAGCAGGTGGTCCCTGGCCGCCTCCCGGCGCAGCAACGGGTGGTTGGAGAGCGCGTTCCGGCGGACGGTCTCGGGATCCCGGGACACCTCGTACGCGGGGTGGAAGACGAAGGGGCGGTCCATGGGGACCGCGTAGTCGATCCGGGCCCGTTCCTCCTCGCTCAGCGCGGGGTGGACGGACACGGCCAGGCGGACCCGCGGGTCCGAGTCCGTCGCGAGTGCCCGGCGCTCGGCCGGTCCCAGATCGGCGCGGCGCGCGACCGTCACGCGTACCTCCGGGTCCGGGTCGGTGGCGAGTGCGTGGCGCTCGGCGGCTCCGAGGTCCGCGCGCTGCGCGATCTCGCTCCGTACCTCCGGGTCCGGATCGGCGGCCAACAGGACCACCACGTCGGGCGGGAGGCTGGGGTTGCCGGCGATCATCGCCCTGTCCTCCTTGCCGACGGGACTCGTGAGGACACCGTTCACCACAGCTCTGCTGAGGGGGGCGTGCAGCAGCATGTCGGTACGGGCATGGCACGACCGGTCGGGGAGTTCGGCCTCCACCCACGCCGGATCGTCGAATTGAGCGCTCCACCGCGCACTCTCCCGGACCTCGTCGTCAGGGTCCGTGAGCAGTGCGGCCCGGACGTCGGCGGACAGCGACCGCCACCCCATGCCGATGCCCCAGCAGCGAGCCTTCGGGACGGGGTGCGTGGGCAGGGCTCGACGCAACCCCGGGGAGAGCTGCTGGTAGAGCAAGCCCCCCAGGGACTCGTTGTCGTACGTGCTCAGCATGTGGACGACGGTCTCGTCGGGCAGGGGTCTGGGCTCGGTGGGGGCGTCCCACCGTGGTCCGTCGGCGAGATGGGCGCGCACGAACCACTCGGGATCGTCCACCAGCCGTGCCCGTTGGGCCGGATCGACATGGGGATTACGGGCGAAGAAGCTGCGGGTGCGGGTGTCGGGGTGCGCGATCACCGCGTCGACGACGGCGTCCGGCAGGGTCCGGTCCCGGCACAGCACCATCCGTACCGCCAACGGCGCGTCGGCGAGCAGCCGCAGCAGGACGGTCTCCGGCGTCGCCGGGTTGAGAGCCAACCCGGCGAGCCGACGAGCGGGGAGATCGGCGTCCGCCCAGATCTGCTCAGGCGTAGGCATGCCTTGTGCCCCCCCATGTGTGTCGACCGGTCTCGTGAAGCTCCTGGTCGACGACCCTATCCGGGGGCGGGACGGGGGCAGCTCGGGACGGTACGAGGCTCCGGTCGGCTGCGCCACCAGCCGACCGCACCCTCGACCGACTAGGCCACCAGCCGTCGCCCCGCCGCCGTACTCCTTCCCTCCCCGCTCTCCAGTCCCGCCACGAACTCCTTGAGCCAGGCGGTGAATTCGGGGCCCAGGTCGTCGCGGTCGCAGGCGAGCCTGACCACCGTGCGCAGATAGTCCGCCTTGTCGCCGGTGTCGTAGCGCAGGCCGTCGAAGACGACCCCGTGGACGGTGCCTTCGGCGGCCAACTGCTGGAGTGCGTCGGTGAGTTGGATCTCTCCGCCGCGGCCCGGCGGGGTGCGTTCCAGGGTGGCGAAGACGGCCGGGTCGAGGACGTAGCGGCCGATGACCGCGTACCTGCTGGGGGCGTTCTCGGGGGACGGCTTCTCCACCAGGCCGGTGACGCGGACCACGCCGTCCTCGTCGGTGGGCTCCACGGCCGCGCAGCCGTAGAGGTGGACCTGCTCCGGCGGCACCTCCATCAGCGCGACCACGCTCCCCGCGTGCCGGTCGCGGATGTCCAGCATCCGGCTGAGCAGGGTCTCGCGGGGGTCGATCAGGTCGTCGCCGAGCAGGACGGCGAAGGGCTCGTCGCCGACATGGCGGCGGGCGCAGAGCACGGCGTGGCCGAGGCCGAGCGGCTCGCCCTGGCGGATGTGGTGGATGTTGGCCAGCCGGGCCGGGTCGCGCACGGCGTCCAGACGTACGGCGTCGCCCTTGGCCGCGAGTGCCTGCTCCAGTTCGAAGGCGTTGTCGAAGTGGTCCTCGATGGCCCGCTTGTGGCGACCGGTCACCATCAGCACGTCGTCGAGCCCGGCCGCGGCGGCCTCCTCGACGACGTACTGGATGGCCGGCTTGTCGACCACCGGCAGCATCTCCTTGGGTGTGGCCTTGGTCGCGGGCAGGAACCGGGTGCCGAGTCCGGCCGCCGGGACGACGGCCTTGCGGACCGAGCGGGTCGTGCCGGCCGTGCGAGCCGGAGCGGGGACTGGCGTCGGGGTGTTCGACGTGTGGGGGGTGATCATGCGGCCCATGCTCGCGCGGGCGGATGAGAGCGGGCCGAGAGAGACCTCGGAGGTGGCTGTGGAGCCGTCCGGGAACTTGGAGATTTGGTGTGCCAACCGTCTTTGCGTGCACACATGTGGAGGGCCAACCGGCAGGTAAGTCGAATATGGGTGCGGATACCGTCGGTAACTTATCTGAAGTTTCCGCGTTTTGAACTTTGGTCACTCGAACTTCTTGTTTCTTGTGAAGCGATTGTGCGAAGGTGAGCGGCCTTATAGCACACCGCGTCAGGCGTGTCGTAGGTATGCACCATTCAGGCAACCTGCTTTCCGGTGGACAGGCATTTGCCTTGTCGGTCCTGCGGCTTGGAAGGAATTGGTTCAGTGCAATCCCCTTACCCCCCACTCCCTCCGTACGCGCCCCGCCCCGGGTCGGACCCCGGCGAGTCCGACCGCGAGCTCCTGGCGCAGGCGGCGCAGGGCCCGGCTAGTGTTCCCGGCGCCCGCGCGAGCGCGTTGCTGCTGGCCCGGCACTGGAGGGCGACTTACGAGTACGCCGTCATATGCCTGGCCACCGTGGAGCACCCCGCGTCCATGGCCGCCACCGCCGCCTTCCACCGGGTGCTCGACAAGACGGCGGGCGGCGCCCTGCGCCCCCAACTCCTGGTGGCCGTGCGGGACACGGTCAAGGAGTGGGTCGCGGACGACCGGATATCCGCCGCCCTGCCGGAACTTCGCAAGCCCACCGGCGGTCGCGGGCTACGGGCCGCGCGGGCCGAGACGTCCGAAAGGCGGCGGCTCGCCGAGCGTGCTTTCCGCAAACTTCCCGGCGCTTCCCAATGCCTCCTGTGGCATGTGGAGGTCGAGGCCGAACCCATAACCGTACCGGCCGGTCTGTTGGGTGTGGACCCCGGTACCGCCTTGACCGCGCTGGACCAGGCGCGCGAGCAATTCCGCGTCGGCTGCGTCCGCGCCCACCACGATCTCGCGCCCTCCAAGGAATGTCGTTTCTACAACCGTCTCCTCGACGTCCCGCTGCGCCGGGGCGGCGCCCTGCTGCCGGACGTCCGCCAGCATCTGGTGCACTGCCGTTACTGCCGCTTCGCCGCCGAGCAACTCAGCTATTTCGAGGGCGGGTTGGGGGCACTGCTCGCGGAGACCGTGCTCGGCTGGGGCGCCCTGCGCTATCTCGAATCGCGTCCCGGCCGCAGCGCCGAGCGGGTGGCGCCCGGGCGACCGGCCCCGGCAGCGGTCATCGGCCGGCACCGTCCCGTCATGCCGCGCAGGCACACCAAGGCCGCCGTCGTGGGTGTCGGTCTGGCCTCCCTCGCGCTGCTCGCGACGGTCCTCGTCGCCAAGGGCTGGTCCGACGACAACGGTGTCCCCGACCCGCACGCCACCTGGGGTGCTCCGAGCGGCAACACCACCCTCCCGCAGCGCTCGGCGGAAGGTGCCTCGGCCGACGGATCGTCACCCTCGGCCGCCTCGGTCGGCCAGCCCGTGGAGGTCGGCCGCGGCCGGCTGCGCAACCCCGCCGAAGATCTCTGCCTCGACATCAAGGGCGGCCGGGCCCTGCCGGGCGTCGCCGCCGTGCTGGCGGACTGCTCCACCGCCGCCTCCCAGCAGTGGTCCTACCAGGACGACGGGCTGCTGCGCAGCGGCGCCGACCCGACCCTGTGCCTCGACGCCGACTCGGGTTCCGGCGGCGGCTCGGTCGTCGTGGCCGGCTGCCTCGTGCACGCCGGAGAGGTGCGCTACGACCTCACGGTCCGCGGCGAGTTGCTGCTGCGCGGCGGCAAGGGGCTCCTCGTCGCGGCTGGCCAGGGCGAGAAGGCGGGGGACGTCGTCGTCGCCGGACGGAACGGGTCCGCCCGGCAGCGGTGGGTGCTGGAGGCGGGCGTCGGCGGCGACGGAAGCGGCGCCGCCGGGAACTCGGGGGGCGCGGAGACCGAGAACGGAGGGCCGGGGGAGAACGGCCGGCCCGAGGGGGATTCCGCCGCGGGCGGTGCCGAGGGGTCGCCCGGCCTCCAGGGGCAGCCGGAGCCGTCCCAGAGCGGGCTGCCCGGTGACGGTCAGTCCGAGGGTCAGCCGTACGAGACACGGGTCGCCCAGGTCGGCGACGAGTCCGGGTCCGGGGGAGCGGTCGATCCGGCCCCCGCGCAGGCCCCCGCCGTCCTGTCCGACACCACGGACGGCCTCCGCAAGCTCCCGGCCGACCTGCTGGACACGGTCGCCGCGATCACCACCCCGCTGACGACAGGGCTCGGCTCGGCACTCCGTCTGCACTGAGCCACAGCACGGCCAGCCACCCCGGGACGCTCTCCGCAGCGCCTCCCGGGGTGGCCCCGTTTCCGGTCCCGTTTCTGGCCCAGTCTCCGGCCTCGCTTCCTGTTCACCTTTCCTGTTCACCTTTCCTGTTCACCTTCGGGTCTTGTCGGCATCGCGCCCTTTCTCGTTCAGGTCATTGACACGAGTCACCGCCGGTCATAGTTTTCCCGCCGCGCCAGTGGTGTCTAACGGGGTGTCAAGTCGGTCCTGACGCATAGTGCGTTCAGTTGCCGAACACGGACACGGACCGGGGGCGCCGGGCGCACCGCGGTCCACATCGTCGTGCCCGCACACCGAAGGAGTGACGGCCCATGTCCGACACCGTCTCCCGGCGGTCCGCCCTGCGTCTGCTGGGCGGATCGATCGCCGTCGCCGCGGCGGCCACAGGCGGTCTCACGCCTCCCGCCCGCGCGCTGGACAGACCCGACGCGGGGGCCGGCCCCCGCGTCGAAGGCCTCGTCGCCAAGCTCACCCTCGACGAGAAGATCTCCCTGCTGCACGGCGCCACCGACCCGGCCTCGCTCGGCCAGGCGGGCTACGTCCCCGGGGTGAAACGCCTCGGCATCCCCCCGCTCCGCCTCGCCGACGGCCCCGCCGGCGTCCGCGTCACCCGGCACGCCACCGCCCTGCCCGCCCCCGTCCTGCTGGCCTCCGCCTTCGATCCCCAACTGGCCCGCCGCTACGGCCAGGTCATCGGACGCGAGGGCCGCGCGCTCGGCCAGGACGTCCTCCTCTCCCCGATGGTCAACCTGATCCGCACCCCCTACGCGGGCCGCAACTTCGAGACCTTCAGCGAGGATCCGCTGCTCGCCTCCGGACTCGTCGCCGCCGAGATCAAGGGCATCCAGGGCGAGGGACTCATCGCGACCGTCAAGCACTTCGCCCTCAACACCCAGGAGAAGGACCGCGACTCCATCGACGTGCGGGTCGACGAACAGACCCTGCACGAGAGCGAGTTGCGCGCCTTCGAGGCGGCCGTCGACGCCGGCACCGGTGCGGTGATGGGCGCGTACAACAAGGTCAACGGCACCTTCTCCTGCGAGAACAAGACCCTGCTCACCGACATCCTGCGCGAGCAGTGGGGCTTCGAGGGCTGGGTGATGACCGACTGGTTCGCCGCCCACAGCACCGTCAAGGCGATCACCGCGGGCCTCGACATGGAGATGCCCGACGGGACTCATTTCGGTACGGCGCTCAGGACCGCGGTTCGCAACGGCAGCGTGCCCGAGCGCTATGTCGACCGTGCCGTCCGCCGCCTCCTCGCCGTCATGGACCGCTTCGGGCTGCTGGACGGCAGCGCCCCGCCACGCCCCGACCGGGACGCGCGGGCGGGCGCGGCCGTCGCGCTGGAGATCGCCAAGGCGGGCGCGACCCTGCTGCGCAACGAGCGCCGCACACTCCCGCTGTCCCCGGGCGGCAGCGTGGCGGTCGTCGGTCCCACCGGCGCCCTGCCCTTCGTCAGCGGCGGCGGCAGCGCGCACGTCGTCCCCGACCACGCCGGCAGCCCGCTGGACGTCATCAAGTCCCGTGCGGGGAGCGTCACTTACACCCTCGGCGAGGACCTTTTCGGCAAGGCGATCCCCGCCTCGGCCCTGAGCCCGGCCTTCGACAGCGAGGGCCAACAGGTCGGCGCGGGCGCGAGTTGGACGTACGACGGCACGCTCACCGTCTCCGACGCCGAGGAGTGGACCTTCGTCATCCACTACTCCGCCGTCCCCACCCTGCGCCCCAAGGTGCTCCTCGACGGCGCGGACCTCTTCCCGCTCGCCCCCGGCTACGGCGAGTACTTCTCCGGCGGTCTGGTCTCCGCGGCGCCGGACGGACTGGCGGTGCGCCGCAAGACCCTGAGCCTCACCAAGGGCGCACACCGGCTCCAGATCACCGCGCAGGGCGGGGACGCCGGACAGCTCTTCCGGCTGCGCCGCATCACCGCCGCCACCCGGGCGCAGGACGTGGCCGAGGCCGTCGAGGTCGCACGCGCCGCCCGTGACGTCGTCCTCTTCGCCTACGAGGACGCCACCGAGGGCCTCGACCGCACGACCGTCGCGCTCCCCGGCAATCAGGCGCGGCTCATCGAGGCGGTCACGGCGGCCAACCCGCGTACGACGGTCGTCCTCAACACCTCGTCCTCGACGTCGATGCCGTGGCTGAGCGGCACGGGTGCCGTCCTTCAGATGTACTACCCGGGCCAGGAGGGCGCCGCCGCCACCACCGCCGTCCTGTACGGCGACTGCGACCCCGGCGGCCGGCTCACCCAGTCCTTCCCGGTCGACGACAACCACCACCCCGTGGCCGGAGACCCGCGGCGCTACCCGGGAGTCGGCGGCATCGAGGAGTACTCGGAGGGCATCCACGTCGGCTACCGCTGGTACGACGCGGAGGGCGTGCGGCCCCTGTTCCCCTTCGGCCACGGACTGTCGTACACCTCCTTCTCCTACGGCGACCTGGCCGCGCACTGGACCCGGCAAGGTCTCGACGTCAGTTTCGCGGTGCACAACACCGGTCGCCGTGAAGGGATCGCCGTGCCGCAGGTGTACGTCGGGCGGTCGCCGGAGCTCCGACTCGACCAGGCGGTACGGGTGTTGGGCGGTTACCGGCGGCTCGCGCTGCGGGCGGGGGCGCGGCGGCGGGTCACCGTGCGGGTCGACGCGCGCACGCTGTCGTCCTGGGATCCGAAGCGGCACGACTGGGTGCTCGGGACCGGACGCCGGGCGGTCTGGGTCGGGGCGTCGTCGGGGGATCTGCGGGTGTGGACGAACGTGGAGGTGGCGCGATGACACGGATGATGCGGCGTTTCGGAGTCGCTCTCACGGCCCTCGCGGTCACGCTCGTCCCGCCCTTGCCCGTCGCCTCGGCCGGCGAGTCGGGCGCGGCGCACGGCGGACCGGTCGTCCACACCGACACGGGCGCGGTGCGCGGTCGAATCACCGCCGAGGGACGGCAGTTCCTCGGCATCCCGTACGCCGAACCGCCGGTCGGCAAGCTGCGCTGGCGGGACCCGGAGCCCGTCCGGCCCTGGCAAGGGGTGCGCTCCGCGCTGGACTTCGCCAACAGGTGCGTACAGACGTCGAGTTGGGACCCCGGATACGAGCAGCCCTCGTACACCGAGGACTGTCTCGACCTGAACGTGTACGTCCCGAAGGGGTCCGGGCGGCGCGCGGTGATGGTCTGGTTCCACGGCGGTGGGCTCACCGCGGGCGCCGGGCAGGACGTCGTGCCGGACGCCTTCGCGCGGCAGACCGGGACCGTCGTCGTGACCGTCAACTACCGCCTCGGAGCAATGGGGTTCCTCGCCGCGGCGGGCCTCGACGACGAGGCGCGCGACGGTGTCTCCGGCAACTTCGGCCTGCTCGACCAGCAGGCCGCCCTGCGCTGGGTGCGCGCCAACATCGGTCGCTTCGGCGGAGATTCGGGCCGTGTGACCATCGCCGGCGAGTCGGCGGGCGGCCGTTCGGTCTGCACGCAGCTCGCCTCGCCGACCGCGAAGGGCCTGTTCCGGGCCGGGATCATCGAGAGCGGTGCCTACGACGACTGCGGCGCCCGTACGCATCGGACGGCCGTGTCCGAGGGTGCCGCCTTCGCGCGGAAGCTCGGCTGCGCGACCGTCGCGTGTCTGCGCGGCAAGTCGGCCGCCGAGATCCTCGCCGCCCAGGACGACTTCGACTGGGCGCCCGTGGTCGGCGGGACCTTCCTGCCACGGCAGCCCGAGGAGGCACTGGCGAAGGGAGCCGCCGCCGGGGTGCCGGTGCTGAACGGGGCGAACCACGACGAGGGACGGCTGTTCGCGTTCTCCCGGTTCGACCTGAACGGCACCCCGCTCACCGCCGAGCAGTACCCGGACGCCGTGCGCGCCGACTTCGGCGAGGAGGCGCTGGCCCGCTACCCGGTCTCCGCCTACCCCTCGCCGACCATCGCGTACGCCACCGTCCAGGGCGACACCCTGTTCGCCTGCCCGGCGCTGCGGCTCGACGGCCTCCTCGCGAAGCGCGGACCGGTCTACGCGTACGAGTTCGCCGACCTCACCTCGCCGCCCTTCGCCTCCCTGCGCAACCTGCACACCGACTTCGACTTCGGCGCGACCCACGTGAACGAAGTGCAGTACCTGTTCCGGCATTTCGGTCTGGAGTCGCCGCTCGACGCCGAACAGCGGGCGCTGGCGCGGCAGATGGTGGCGTACTGGGGATCCTTCGTACGGGACGGTGTGCCGCGGGCCGCCGGACAGCCGCCGATGCCCCGCACACCGGGCGTGGTGCTCTCGCTGCGCACGGCGTCCAAGGGCGGGAACGTCCTCAGCACGTCCGTCCACCGGGACCACCGGTGCGACCTGTGGGACGGTGCCGCCGCGCGGTGACCCGGTAGGCTTCCCGGCGTGCGCCTCGCGCGGCGCGCGCCGGGAATGCCCGCGTACGCAGGGTACGAGCAGGGCACGAACGGTCATGAATCGGGAGGAACCGGCGTTGCACGTCCAGGAATGGCTCGACACGGTACCCGCGGCAGCCGTCTATGCCGTGGTGGCACTGGTCATCGGTCTGGAGAGCCTGGGCATCCCGCTGCCGGGCGAGATCGTCCTGGTCTCGGCGGCGCTGCTGTCCTCGCAGCACTCGGGCATCAACCCGGTCGTCCTCGGCGCCTGCGCGACCCTCGGTGCCGTGATCGGCGACTCCATCGGCTACGCGATCGGCCGCAAGGGCGGACGGCCGCTGCTGGCCTGGCTCGGCAAGAAGTTCCCACGGCACTTCGGTGAGGGACATATCGCCACCGCCGAGCGGTCCTTCGAGAAGTGGGGCATGTGGGCCGTCTTCTTCGGCCGCTTCGTCGCCCTGCTGCGGATCTTCGCCGGGCCGCTCGCGGGCGTCCTGCACATGCCGTACTGGAAGTTCCTGATCGCCAACGTCCTCGGCGGGATCTGCTGGGCGGGCGGCACGACGGCGGTCATCTACTACGTCGGTGTGGTCGCCGAGGACTGGCTGAAGCGGTTCAGCTACCTGGGCCTCGCGGCGGCCGTTCTCTTCGGGCTCGCGTCGATGTTGGTGATCAGGCGCAAGGCGAAGAAGGCGGCGGCGCAGCGGGAGGCGGCCGAGGCGGAGCCCGTCCCGGCCGTCGACTGAGGCCTGCCAGTCCGTTTTTCGTCTGTCGGCCCGGCGAGGGCTACGGCTTCTCGTGCACCTCGCGGTGCGCCTTCGCGAGCTCCGCGTAGAGCGTGCCGTTGAGGGTGAGGCCCTCGCGCTCCTCGGCGGTCAGCTCCCGCCGCACCTTCGCCGGGACGCCCGCGACCAGCGAGCCCGGCGGCACCTGCATTCCCTGCGGCACCAGCGCCTGCGCGGCGACGAGCGAACCGGCGCCGATCACCGCGCCGTTGAGGACCGTCGCGCCCATGCCGATCAGGCAGTCGTCCTCGACGATCGCGCCGTGCACGACCGCGTTGTGCCCCACCGATACCCGCTCACCGATGCTGACCGGGAAGCCCGGGTCCGCGTGGAGTGTGCAGTTGTCCTGGATGTTGGCCCGCGCGCCGACGGAGATCCGCTCGACGTCACCGCGCAGGACGGCGCCGTACCAGACGCTCGCCCCGGCCCCCAGCGTCACGTCCCCGATCACCGAGGCCGTGGGCGCCACGAACGCCGTTTCGTCGATCCTCGGCTCCCTGCCGCCGATGCCCGTGATGAGTGCCTCGTGCGTCATCGACCTCTCCTCGTCGTCGGTACTCAGCGCACCGTACGCCACCCGGTAGGGCGAAGATCACAGCCCCTCGACCTCATGGGTGCACCTCGCCGTCAGTACGGTGAGCGGGTGCCGAAGCGCAAGAACACGTTCTCATCCTGGCGTCACCGTCTCGTCCAGCGCGCCGTGCACGCGGGCTGGGCCTGGGTGCAGCGCACGGGCTCCGTGACCGCCGACTCCCCGGGACGGTTCCGCTTCGGGGCGATGGGAACCGGTACCAGACTCGCCTTCCCGCTCGGCACGGTCTTCGGCGAACCCTGGATCCATCTGGGCGCCCACTGCATCGTCGGCGAACAGGTCACCCTCACCGCGGGCCTGATGCCCGACCTCGACCTCGGCCCCGACCCGATCCTGCGCCTCGGCGACGGCGTGGTCCTCGGCCGCGGCAGCCACGTCATCGCCGACACGACGGTCACCATCGGCAGCGACTGCTACTTCGGGCCCTACGTCTACGTCACGTCCACGAACCACTCGTACGACGATCCCCACGAGCCCATCGGCAAGCAGTGGCCGCGGATGGAACCGGTGGAGATCGGCCCGGGCTGCTGGATCGGCACCGGCGCGGTGATCCTGCCGGGCGCGCGGATCGGCCGGAACGTGGTCGTGGCCGCCGGCGCGGTCGTCCGCGGCGAGGTGCCCGACCACGCGGTGGTGGCGGGGGCACCGGCCCGGGTCGTACGCCGCTGGACGGCCGCGGAAGGCTGGCAGCCGCCGCTCAGGACCCCCGCACCCGTCCCGATCCCCGACGGTGTCACGCCCGAACAGCTGCTGGCGCTCTCGGAGTTGGACGAGGAGACGGTGGAGCGATTGGCGCAGCTCGACGTGGAGTAGTGACCTGCCTCGTTCACCCTGCGGCCAGCAGCAACGTGCCGAGGAGGGCCAGGCCCGCGCCCGCCGCCTGGACCGTGCGGAGGCGTTCGTGGAGGAAGCCGCGGGCGGCCAGGGACGTCACCACCGGGTAGAGCGAGGCCAGGACCGCGGCCACGGTGATCGGGCCGTGCTGGGCGGCGATCGAGTACGTGCCGTTCGCCGCCACGTCCGCGAGGCCGACGAAGGCGAGCATCGGCAGGGAGGCCCAGGGGAATCCGGTCGGCGGGAGGGCCTCGGCGCCGCGTCGGACGGAGACGTACAGGGCGATGCCGCCCGCGGCCACGTTCGTCAGGCGCTGCACGAAGAGGGCGAGGAAGAGACCGGTGACGGTCGTCGAGGCCTCCGCGATCAGGGCGAAGACCGCGCCGAAGCCGAGGGCCGCGACGAGGGTGAGCACGATCGCCTGGCGCTGGACCGGTGCGCCGCGCAGTTGGGGGCCGCCGGCGAGGACGACTCCGGTAACGGCCACCGCGATCCCCGCGAACTGCGTCAGGCCGGGACGTTCGCCGAGGATCAGGCCGACGCCGACCGGGACGGCCACGCTCAGGGTCGCGAGCGGCGAGACGACGCCCATCGGGCCCAGTGCGAGCGCCTTGTAGAAGGAGATCATCGCGACCGGCCCCGCCAGCCCGGCCGCGACCGCGAACCAGAGGCGCGGTCCCGCCTCGCTCCAGCCGCCCGTCGCCACCACGACCGCGCCGAGCACGGCCGCCGCGATCACCTGTGAGACCACGACCACCGTCAGCGCCGAGAGACGCCGGGTGAGCAGGCCGCCGCCGAAGTCGGCCATGCCCCACAGGAGGCTGGTGGCCAGGGCGAAGAATGCTGTCACGGTCGCCTCGCAGTACAGTTCGGTGAACGATCCGGTGCACCACACCGTAGTTCACTGCATTGAACTCTGTCATTCAGAATATTGGACGTATAGTGGCGGACCTCGACCTGCTGAACCAGTCCCTGGCGCGCAACGTCAAGCGCTGGCGCAACGAACGCGGCTTCACCCTCGACGCGCTCGCCGCCCGGGCCGGAGTCAGCCGCGGCATGCTCATCCAGATCGAGCAGGCCCGCACCAACCCCAGCATCGGCACGGTCGTGAAGATCGGGGACGCGTTGGGCATCAGCATCACCACGCTGCTCGACTACGAGCAGGGCCCTCGGGTCCGGATCGTCCCCGCCGACCAGGCGGTGCGGCTCTGGCACACCGACGCCGGCAGCTTCAACCGCCTCCTCGCCGGCACGGAGGCCCCCGGCCCGCTGGAGATGTGGGACTGGCGCCTCATGCCCGGCGACCACAGCCCCTCCGACCCGCACCCCGCCGGCACGGTCGAGCTGGTGCACGTCACGGCGGGCGAGCTGACCCTCACCGTCGACGGCGAGAAGTACCCCGTCCCGGCCGGTTCGAGCGTCTCCTTCGAGGCCAACAGCCCGCACACGTACGGCAACGAGGGGCAGGCGCCGGTCGAGATGATCATGTGCGTCTCGGTTCCCGGCGTGCGTCCCTGAGGCCCCGAGGGGTTTGTTAGCGTGCCGCCATGGACGCACCCATCGGACGCTTCGACCACGCCACCCCCGCCCCCGACGCCCTCGACGACCTGATCGGCCCGGTCGCCGACGCCGTACGCCGGTGGCGCGGCAGCGTCCCCGCCGAGCAGATCCTGTACGTCGAGACGGACCCCCAATGGGCCGACACCGCGGTCTTCGTGGAGCACTACGGCCGGGAACTGCTCGAGCAGTCGGCCAACTGCGTGGTCGTCGCCGGCAAGAGGGGCGGCGAGACCACCCTCGCGGCCTGTGTCGCCCTGTCCACCACCCGGGTCGACGTGAACGGCACGGTCCGCCGCCAACTCGGCGCCCGCAAGGCCTCGTTCGCGTCGATGGACACGGCGACGGGAGAGACCGGCATGGAGTACGGCGGCATCACCCCGATCGGACTGCCGGAGAGCTGGCCCCTGTTGGTGGACTCGGCCGTCGTCGACCTGCCCTACGTCCTCGTCGGCAGCGGCCGGCGGCGCGGCAAACTCCTCGTGCCGGGCAAGGCGTTCGCCGAACTGCCCGGCGCCGTGGTCCTGGAGGGGCTGGGAGTGGCGGTCTGACCAGGGTGTCCTGGCAGTGCGTGTGACCGAGGTGTCCCGGCAGCACGTCCGACCGGGGTGTCCCTCAGTGCCCTGTCAGGTCGCCGAGTCCGCGCCGAGGTACTGCTCCGCGAACGCGCCGGCCGCCGCGGGCGAGGTGAACAGGCGGCGCAGCCGGGCGAGTGTGGTGCCGGCGCGGAACGGGTCGCCGGAGGACGTGCCGTGGTAGATGTCCGACAGCCACAGCGAGAACTCCTGGTAGTCCCATACCCGTTGCAGACACGTGTCCGAGTAGCCGTGCAGTCCGGCCGCCTCGCCCTTGGTGAGGTAGGCGACCAGTCCGTCGCCGAGCAGGAAGGCGTCGTGCAGGGCGAGGTTCATGCCCTTGGCCGCGATAGGGGCCGTGAGGTGGGCCGCGTCCCCGGCGAGGAAGAGCCGGCCGAACACCATCGGTTCGACCACGTAGTTGTGCATGTCGAGGACACGCTTCTCGATCAGCCGCCCCTCCGTCAGGGGCGGCCGGTCGCCGGCACCGAGTCGCTCCTGCAACTCGCTCCAGACCCTGTCGTGCGACCAGTTCTCCGGGTCGTCGCCGGGCGGACACTCCAGGTAGTAGCGGGTGATCTCGGGGCTGCGTGCCATGTGCCCGGCGAACCCGCGCGGATGGATGCCGAACACCACGCAGTCCGAGGAGGGCGGCGCCTCGGCGAGCAGCGCCAGCCAGCCGATGCCGTAGTCGTGCCGCGCGATGCGGGCCCGCTCCGGCAGGACGGTCCGCGTCACCCCGCGTGCCCCGTCGCAGCCGGCGACGAAGTCGCAGTGCACGACGTGCCGTTGACCGGTCTCCGGGTCGGTGTACGACACCGAGGGGCGGTCCGAGTCCATGTCGTGCAGCTGTACGTCCCGCACGTCGAACCGGATCGCCCCGCCGCGCACGTCCGCGTACTCGCGCACGAGGTCCGTCACGAGCAACGGCTGCGGGTAGACGAAATGGTGATGCCCCGTCAGCTCTTGGTACGAGAACCGGTGGCGCCGGGACTCGAACCGGAACTCGCACTCGGTGTGCAGCTGCGCCCGCGCCAACAGGTTGTCCGCGAGGCCCCGTTGCTCCAGGCCCCGCACCGCCCACTCCTCGATCACACCGGCCCGGGGCCGGCGTTCTATGAACTCGCGGGTCTCCACCTCCAGGACCAGGCAGTCGACGGAGGCGGCGCGCAGGATGTTGCCGATGGTGAGGCCGGCGGGTCCGGCGCCCACGATCACCACCGGGAAGCGCTGCGCGGACGGAGGCTCGGTGTGGGCGGAGTCGGAGCCGGTGTGGGGGAACTCGGCGTGGGGGGAGGCGAAAGTCACCCGAGCATTATGACGGTGGCCCGTCAGACGCGGCAGGGTTCACCGCGGCCGACGGGCATCGCCGTCCGTCAGTGCGCGGGCGCGTCCGTCACGACGACCTCCTCGATGCTCCGCTCGATCTCCGCGGCCGGGGACGCGGTCGCCCGTGCCCAGTAGTAGATGCCGACCGAGAAGGCGGCGATGAGCAGCATGTCCCACCACAGGGCGATGCGGCCGGCGCCGCCGAAGCCGCCCTGCCAGGAGATCACGCCCATGCCCAGCAGATAGACCGGCAGCCACTGGGCGGCCTTGAAGTCCAGCCGGGGCGCGTCCGGTTGGCCGGTCGAGGTCGCGTACCAGGCGTAGCCGCCGAGCAGGACGTAACCGAGGACGATCGCGATGCCCAGCCGCCACAGGGTGTCCCAACCGGCCCAGTAGATGATGAGGTTGGCCACCACGAACGACAGCGGCGAGAGCACCTTGCCGGCCGGCAGCCGGTAGGGACGGTCGTGCTGCGGCAGCCGGTCGGCGAAGACGCCGTACGCCAGGGGCGCGCCCGCGTACATCAGCACGCTCGCCGAGGTGATGAAGCCGACCAGCTCCTGCCAGCTCGGGAACGGCAGGAAGCAGACCACGCCGGTCACGAACGAGACGATCAGGCCGAACCACGGCACGCCCCGGGCGTCGGTGCGCGCGAAGAGCTTGGGCGCGTAGCCGTTCTTGGCCAGGCCGAAGGAGACCCGGGAGGTGGCGGTGGTGTAGATCAGGCCGGTGCCGCCGGGGGAGATCACCGCGTCGAGGTAGAGCACCACGCTCAGCCAGCCGAGGCCCACCAGGGTCGCGAGACCGGCCCAAGGGCCGCTGATCCCTTCGTACTTGAGGTGCGCCCAACCGTGCGCGAACGTGCTGTGCGGCAGCGCGGCGATGAACACGACCTGGAGCAACAGGTAGATGACCGCGCCGATGGCGACCGAGCCGAGCGTCGCCCGCGGCAGATCCCGCTTCGGATTGCGGCTCTCGCCCGCCAGTTGGATCGCCTGCTCGAAGCCGAGCAGCGCGAAGATGATGCCGCTGCCGCTGATGGCGCTGAGCACGCCCTTGGCGCCGAACGGGGCGAAGCTCTCCGAAGTGAAGTTGCCCGGATGGAAGTTGCCGACCGCGATGATGAAGATGGCGCCCAGCGGGACGGCGATCTTCCACCAGGTGGCGGCGCTGTTGGTGTGCGCGAGGGCGCGGACGCCGAAGAAGTTGACGGCGACGAACACGGCCATCAGGACGACGGCCGTGGCCAGGCCGCTCGGGGTCAGCGTGCCGTCGGTGTGCTGGAGACCCTGGGCCCAGTGCCAGTGACCGGCGTAGCCGATCATCGCCTCGACCTCGATCGGGGCGACGGTCGCGGCCTGCAGCCAGGAGAACCAGCCGAAGGACATGCCGGCCAGACCGCCGAAGGCGTAGTGCGGATAGCGTGCAGTGCCGCCCGCGACCGGGAACATGCCGCCGAGTTCGGCGTGCACCAGGGCCAGCAGCACGATCGCGATCGCGCCGATCACCCACGAGATGATCGCCGCGGGTCCGGCTGCCACGACCGCCTTCTCGGCGCCGTACAGCCATCCCGAACCGATGATGGAACCGACGGAGGCCCACATCAGGCCGATGAGTCCGACGTCCCTCCGCAGGCCGCTCGGGCCTCTTGTCTCCGCCGCGGGGGCGTGTTCGACGCTTACCATTTTCTCAGCGCCCTCTCATGAAATGTATATAAACTTTCAGTGCCTGAGAGGTTGCATGTTAGGAATCAGAAAAGGGCGCGCAGAAGGCCCCTGGCGCAAACTTGACCAGGGTGAGGGGGGATCGTGGACCGCGCCTAACGCAGGCGCGGGATTTCGATCGCGGGGCACCGGTCCATGACCATCTCCAGGCCGGCCGCGCGGGTGCGGTCGAAGGCGCCCTCGTCGATCACGCCGAGCTGGAACCAGACGCCCTTCGCGCCGATGGCGACGGCCTCCTCGGCGACGGCCCCGGCGAGATCGCTGTTGACGAACACGTCCACGACGTCGACCTCGAAGGGGATCTCCGCCAGCGAGGCGTACCCCTTCTCCCCGTGCACCGTCTCCGCCTTCGGGTGCACCGGCACGATCCGCTTCCCGAAGCGCTGCAGGACGGCCGCGACACCGTAGGCCGCACGCTGCTGGTTCGACGACAGGCCCACGACCGCCCAGGTGTCGCCGAGTTCGGTGAGGATCTTGCGGACTGTCGCTGAGTCGCCGTACACGCTCGGTCTCCTCGGATTCGGGGCCTGCACAGGACACAGGACCTGTTACTCAGGCACAACAGGAGCCGGGGCGTGATGATTCCTCGATTACATGTGCTGTTCTTGACCTTCGGCTTACCATGCGAACGCGTATATGAACGGCTCTTGGGGGAGGCGCGTTTGTTCGGCAGTGCAGGTGAAGAGGGGTCCGGGCTGCCGCGGGGGGTCCGGCTGTACCGGCTGAGCGCCGACGGCTCCGTCGTCCTCGCCGATCGGGACGGCGCCCGGGAACTGGGGCCCGAGCGGGACCTGCTGCGGTTCATCGACGACGGACAGTTCGCCCACTATCTGGTCGGGGATGCCGCCACCTCGCCCGAGCGGCCCTCCAACGCCACCGTCAAACTCGGCATCGTCGGCCCGCGCAGCGCCTTCACCCCGCACGCGCACGGCGGCGAACACTTCGTCCTCAGCCTCGGCTACGCGGCCTGCGGGCTGTACGACAACGAGCGCGGTCGCGTCACCGAAGTCCCGCTCGTGCCGGGCGAGTTGATCCGCATCCCGGAGATGATGCCGCACTCCTTCGCCAACCGGGGCCCGGCCCCGCTGACCATCCTGGCCGCGAACACCGGCTACGGCATCGACCACGAGGACTACGCGATCACCGCGCCCGAGGCGGAACGCAGGGCCGGCGGATCGGCGTACGACGACCTCGGTACGGCGTACGAGGATCTCGGCTCGGCGGGCGCGCGCACCAGCACCCTCGCCGCCACCGACTACCTCCGACTCGCCGCCGCCCTGCGGGACATCGAGCGGGCCCAGCACGTGCGCGGGCCGGGTGTCACCACCGCGCGCGAACGGCTGGCGGCCCGGCTGCGCCGGCTCGCGCAGGGACTGGAGGGACGCCGGTGATCTGTCCGCACTGCGAGCAGTCCCTGCTGCGCAAGGAACGTCCCGGCAACGTCTGCGGCAAGTGCGGGCGCAGGTACGCCCTGGACCCCAAGACCAACCCGCTGAAACTCAACGACCTCCGGGTCCGCCGGATCGTCCTCAAGCTCGGCCAGGAAGGCCAAGTGCCCTGCACGCCGGGACAGTTGTGGTACGCCCTGTCCCGCAAGACGCTGCGCAGCACCCGGGTCGAGACGGGCTGCATCGTCGCGTTGGCCGTCGTCGGGTTCTTCCTCGGGATCATCGGGCTCAGCTCGGACACCGGGGGCTTCGCCGTCGTCGGCGGTCTCTCGCTGCTCGCGGCGCTCGGTCTCGTGGTCGCCGCGGTGGCGGGCGTGGGCCGGGGACGACCGCGGCTCGCCCGGGAGGCCTTCCGCACCGGTCCGATGGCGGAGTGGCAGAGCGTCTACGGGGCGCTGCCGGACGGAATGGTCGACGACCGCACCCATCCGGCGACCACACCGCAGGTCGGTGCCGCTGTCGGCCCGTCCGACGGGATCGTCCTGGTCTGCCCCGACCGTTCCGTCGCCGCCTTCCTCGACGCGGCGGGCCTGACCGCGCGGTACGGCGTCACGCTCGTGGCCGAGCCGTACTCGCTGCCCGCCGCACCCGATCGGACGCTGCTGGTACTCCATGACGCCGACGCCCAGGGCCTGTTGCTCACCCACCAGATCCGTTCCGCGCTGCCGGCCGGCCGGGTCGTCGACATCGGTCTGCCCCTGGGAGCCGTCCAAGGGCTCACTCGCGCGGTGCCCGTGCGGGGCGAGGCGCCGGAGGCGTGGGTCATGGAACAGCTCGCCGCGAAGCGGGAGTTCAGCCCCGCGCAGCTGAAGTGGCTGCGCAAGGGGTGGGGTTTCCCGCTCGTCGGGGTGCCGCCGGCCAAGCTGCTGGCCGTCGTCTCGCGGGCCGTGGAGCGGGCGCACGCGACGGACGATCCGGTGCGGCGACGCGCCGCCGCCGTCGGCTTCCTGACCTGGCCGGAGGCGGGGAGATGATCTGCCCCAACTGTCAGGCTTCATTGCTGGCCAAAGAACGTACGGGCAACGTGTGTTCGCGCTGCGGGCGCCGGTACGCCGTCGACCCCAAGGTGTACGGCCAGAGAATGAACGACACGCGCATCCGGCGTATCGCCGACAAGGTCACCGACGGGGGCCGCCGACAGGTCACCGTCACCCAACTCTGGTACTCCGCCAGGACCGTGAACAACTCCTGGACCACGGTCCCGAGGAGCGGACGACCGCGGTGGGTCGGGCGCACGGTGGGCTGGATCCTCGGCGTCGGGCTCGTGGTGCTCGGCATCCTCATACAGGACGTGCCCTACGCCTGGCTCCTGTGGTGGGGGTGCGTGGGTGTGGCCGCCCTCGTACATGCGGTGGCGAAGGGGGAGCCGTACCGGCCTGAACGCCGGGCCGGTTGGTATCTGGCTCCCTCGCTGTCGGACTTCAGGACGATGGTCTGCGCGCGGTGGGTGCACACATACGGAGAGCTGCCGTCAGGGATCGTGGACGACCAGAAGTATCAGGAGGCACGCGATCAGGAGCCACGCGAGCGGGCCGGCCTGCGCAAGGGCGGCGACCGGCAGTCGGAGCCCGTCGAGGTGCTCTGCCCGGACCAGGCCGTCCGCGTCTTCCTGGCGGCCAACGGATTTCCGCGACGCCTGAACCTGACACTCGCCGCCGGACTCTCCCAACTCTCCGGCACCGGGCCCCTGGTGGTGCTCCACGACGCGAGCGCGCGCGGCCTTCAACTGGTCGCCGACGCCCGCGCGAGCGAGGCCTGGCGGGTGGTGGTGGACGCGGGACTGCCGGTCCGGTCGGTTGTCGACAACCGCAAGTCCGTGCGGCTCTACGAGGATCCACCGGCCGGTGTGCTCGGGGAACCGGAGCAACAGCCGGACTGGCTGCGGCAATTGAGGCGGCGCGCTCCCAAGGAGGCCGAGTGGCTGACCCAGGGCTGGCTCAGCCCGGTCGCCGCGGTGCCGCCCGCGCTGCTGGAGTCGGCGGTCGAGCGAGCCGTGAGCGAGGTCCGGAGCACACCGGACACGGAGCGGCGCCGGGCCGCCGAGGTCGGCTTCATGAGCTGGCCGCCGCCTTCGAAACCACCGGTGAGGGACGGGAACTGACATGCCGACGACCATGAACCCGGTCGGCCGGCTGCTGCTGGAGCGGGCGATCACCATCGCCGCGCAGCGCGCCGCCGTCCCCGGGAACCTCCGCTTCACCGAACGCCAGCTGTACTACGAGACCTGCCGCGCCCTGCGCCCGACACCCGCGCCGGTGCGCCGCATCCCGCACAACCCGGCCCCGCCGCTGCGGCTGTCCCGGTTCACCGAGGTGCTGCGCGGCGCGGAGTGGGCCGCGGGGTTGCCGGGCCTGCTGCCGGCTCCCGCCGACGCGCAGGCCACAGCCGTCCCGACGATCGGCGGCCCGGCCCGAGAACTCGACCTCTACGACTACGCGCTGCCCCGGCTGCTCGTCTGCCAGGACCGTGCCATCGCTCACATGCTGCTGGCCAACCACGTGCACCTGGAGGCGGCCTGTCCCGTCCTGAGCGCCGAGGACGATCTGCCGCTCGACCCCCGGCTGGTCACCGCCCTGGAACGGGCCGAGGGCGCGACCGTGCACGTCCTGCACGACGCGAGCCCTGCCGGAATCGCGCTGCCGGGGCGGGTGCGCGAGGGGTTGGGGCCGGTGACCGTCCGGCTGCGCGAGAGGAGCGGGCCGGGACTTGCTCCGGTGGGCGACGGGCCGAGTGCGGAGATCGCCCCGGTGCGGGAGGAACCCGGTGCGGAGCCTACCGGCGTGCCCGAGAGGCTCGATGGGGTACCTGCCCGGGTGTCCGAGGGACTTGCGGGGCTGCCCGTCCGGGTTGTCTCGCTGGGACTCGTCCCCCGGCACGCCCAGACGCTCCGCCTGGTGGCCGGGCGCAGGCCCCGCCCGGTGCCGCCGCTCGGACCGCTGCCGCCCGGGCTGCGGCCCGCGGAGGTCGACTGGCTGGCCGCGGGTCGGTTCGCCGAGGTCGCCGCGGTGCCGCCGGCCAAGCTCCTGCGTGCCGTGCTGCGCCTCACCCGGGGGCCCCGGCCGGCCCGTCACTCCGTCTGGGGCGAGCTGCGCGGTCTGCGCACCGCCGGGTTCATGACCTGGCCCGACGCATGATCCGCCGCCGCCCCGAGGACCGTATGCCCTTCCGCCGCAGACCCGAGGACCTACGACGATGATCCGCCCACGCGAAATCGGCTACACGGACGAACTGCTCGCCGACGGCAGCGTCCACCGCACCTACGAGGACGGCCGGCAGGAATGGCGTCGGCGCGGCCCGGCCGGCCAGGTGCTCTGGCAGGACGACCGCGAGAACACCGGCACGGACGAACTGCTGGGCGACAAGATCGTCAAGCGGACCCTCGCCGACGGCACGGTCACCTATGGGCGCGACATCGGGTACGGCCGCACGCTCTGGGGGCGCGGCGAGACCCTCATGATCAACCGGACGTCGTTCGGCGGCCGGATGGGCGCGATCCTCGTCGGCCTCGGTGTGGCCGGACTCGCCATCACCGCCTCGCAGTTGCCGCCGCTCACCCTCTCGCCGGAGGAGGAAGAGGAACTGCGCCAGCAGGCACAGAGCGCGTCCTCCGGAGGCGACGGCGGCGGGGGAGGGGACGGCGGCAGTGGCGGTGACGGTGACTGGGACGGCGGGGACTGGGGTGACGACGGGGGTGGCTGGAGCGACGACGACTTCGGGTGACCGAACCTTTCGACCGGTGGACAAGAAGGCGTGCGTACGCGGCTGTTCGCGTACGCGGCAACAGGAAAGGACTCTCCGATGACGCGCTTCTGCGTCAGCCTCGCGTCGGACACCGCACCCGTCGACACTCGTCCCGGTCCCGGTCCCGGTGCCGGTGCCGCTGACGGTCGGCCCGGTGCAGCCGACACGCACCTCGCCGCCATGGGCGCCGTCGCGGTCGCGCCCGGTCTCGCCCTCGTACGGGACGAACCCGGCCATGCCCAGGGGCCGTTCGAGGCGTACGGGATGCGGGCCGTCGGAGAGGTCACCCTGCACAACCGCGCCGACCTGCTGGCCGCCCTGGCTGCCGACGGCGCGCCCGTCCCCCAGGACACCGGTGACGGCGAGCTGTTGCTGCGCTGCTGGGCGCGGCTCGGCGCGGAAGGCGTCTCGCTCGCCGAAGGCATGTTCGCCCTGGCCGTCCTCGACGGCCGTGACCTCGTGCTGATCCGAGACCACGTCGGCGCCCGCACCCTCTTCTACGCCCGTGCCGCCGACGCCTGGGTGGCATCGACCTCCCTGCGCGCACTGCGCCGTTGGCCCGCGCTGGGCACCCGTATGAACCTGTCCGCCGTGCGTTCCTTCCTCACCTTCGCCTATCTGCCGGGCGACGAGACGCTGTTGGAGGGCGTGCGCGAGGTGCTGCCCGGCCGGGTTCTGCGGCTGGCGGCCGACGGGACGGTGACGGAGACGGTCCACTGGGAGCCGCAAGAGCGGTTCGGGGAGGGGGAGTTCGACGGAACCGGCGACTATGTCCTCACCCTGCGCGCGCTCCTAGAAGAGGCCACCGCGCGGCGGCTGCCCGAGGCCGAGGCGGTGGGTGTCCTGCTGTCCGGCGGTATCGACAGCTCGCTCGTCACCGCGCTCGCCGCGAAACTGCACGGCCACCCCGTGCACACGTACTCCATCAGCTTCGGCGACGAACTCCCCAACGAACTCGGCTACTCGGGCCTCGTCGCCGCGCACTGCCACACCCGGCACCGGGTGTTGACGGTCTCCGGTACGGAGGTCGCCGCGCGCCTCGCCGACGCGGCCGCCCTGCTCGACAGTCCGGTCGGCGACCCGCTCACCGTGCCGAACCTGCTGCTCGCCGAGGCGGTCGCGGGCGACGGGCTGCGGACCGTGCTCAACGGGGAGGGCGGCGACCCGGTGTTCGGCGGACCGAAGAACCTCCCGATGCTGGTCCAGGAGATGCATGCGGGGGCGCCGGGCGCGCTCGGTTCGCCCTGGTACGAGGACCGGGCCACCGCCTATCTGCGGTCCTACCGCAAGTGCTGGACCGATCTCCCGGACCTGTTGACCGCCGACGCGCTGTCCGCCCTGGAGTCCGCGCCGGCCCCGCAACGCTTCGTCGAGCCCTACCTCACCGGCCCGGACCGGATGAGCCACCTGCTCAACCAACTCCTGCACTGCAACCTGCGGACCAAGGGCGCCCACCACATCCTCACCAAGGTCGAACGGCTCACCGCCTCCCAAGGGCTCCAGGGCCGCGCCCCGCTTTTCGACCGCCGGGTGATCGACCACGCCTTCGCGACCCCGCCCACGCTCAAACTCCGGGGCACGAGCGAGAAATGGGTCCTGAAGGAAGCCGTGCGTGATCTGCTGCCCGCGACTGTCGTGGACCGGCCCAAGAGCGGGATGCGGGTTCCGGTGCAGCAGTGGTTGACCGGGCCGCTGCGGGAGTTGGGCGGTGATCTGCTGCTCGGCCGGGCCGCGCGGCAACGGGGGCTGTTCCGGCCCGAGACCGTACGGACCTGGTTGCGCGGCGAGGGCACGCTGCTGCCCCGACAGGGCGGGAAGCTGTGGCTGGTGCTCACGCTGGAACTGTGGCTGCGGGCGTACGACCTGTGAACCGGGTCAACACGGGCGCGCTGTGACCCGGTCAACACGGGCACTGTGAGCCTGTGAACAGGGTCAATACGGACGCTGTGAACCGAGTCAATACGAACAGGCCTTGTGAAGGCCGATGCGATCCAACCGGTCGAATCCGCCGGTGTCTTGTGAACCGCACGATGGAGGCAACCGCACTGTGAACACCACCCTCATCGACCCCCGCACCGGCCGGGACCGCGGCACCGCCCCCGTCGCCCGCGAGAGCGAGGTGCGTTCCGCCGTCGAGACCGCCCGCGCCGCGCTGCCCGCCTGGCGCGGCCTCACCCCCAGGGAACGGTCCCGCCGACTGGAGCGGCTGGCCGCACTGGTGGAGGAGCACGCCGACCAGTACGTGGCCCGTGAGGCCGCCGGCACCGGCAAGCCCGCGAGCGAGACGACGGGCGAGGTGGCACAGGTCGCCGACCTCTTCCGGTTCTACGCCTCCGCCGTCCGCGCCCAGTCCGTACCGGCCGCCGGACGCCTGGTCGACGGCCACGAGAGCTGGGTGCGCTGGGAACCGCTCGGGGTCGTGGCCGTCGTCGTGCCCTGGAACTACCCGCTGATGATGGCCACTTGGCGGTGCGCGCCGGCCCTGGCCGCCGGCAACACCGTGGTCGCCAAGCCCGCCGAGACGACCCCCGACACCCTCGCCCTGCTCGCCGAGCACGCCGCCGAAGCGCTCGGCCCCGGCGTCCTCACCACCCTTCCCGGCGACCGGCAGACCGGCCGGCTGCTGGTGGAGGCCCACGTCGACATGGTCGCGTTCACCGGCAGCGCGGCGGCCGGCGCCGATGTGGCCGCCCGGGCCGCCGGGCGCCGGGTCAGTCTCGAACTCGGCGGCAACGCCCCCGCGCTCGTCCTGCCCGACGCCCCCGACGACACCTGGGACCAGCTCGCCCGCGCCTGCACCTACAACGCCGGGCAGAGCTGCGCCGCCCCCGCCCGGGTCATCACCCTGCGCGAGAACTACGAGGAGACGGTGGAGCGGCTCGGCGCCGCGGCCCGGAACTGCCTCGCGGGCCGGGACTTCGGTCCGCTCAACAACCCGGACCAGCTGGCCCGTTACGACGGCATCGTCAAGTCCTCCGCCGCCGGGCGGAACCTGGCGGCCGACCTCGCCACCGGGCCCGGCGAGGAGAACGGCTTCTGGCGCCCCACCCGGATCCTGGCCGACCTCCCCGACGACGACCCGGCGGTGGTCGAAGAGGTCTTCGGCCCGCTGCTCACCGTGCAGTCGGCGGAGAACGTGGACGCGGCGATCACCCTCGCCAACGGCGTGCTCCAGGCGCTGGCGGCGAGCGTGTGGACCCGCGACCTCACCACAGGACTCGATCTCGCCGGCCGGCTGAACGCGGGGGAGGCCTGGCTCAACTGCCACCTCGTCCAGACCGCCGAACTCCCGCACGGCGGCCGGGGCGCCTCGGGCCACGGCACGGACCTGAGCACCCTCGCCCTGCCCGAGTACCAGCGCCCGAAGACCATCACCGCCCGGCTGGTACGCGGGAACTGACGGCCTCGGCCCGTGCACCCCGGGGGAATCCGGGACCCCGATCAGGGACCTCACTCCGGGTCCCCGGTCCCCCGGTCCGTGATCCGTGTCCGTGACCCCTGTCCGGAAAACGCGCAGGATGCCTGCGCTCGGCCCGCCGCCCGCCTACGCTCGCTGCGTGCTGCGCATCACCGACGCCCGAACCGGCCATCCCGTCGACGCCGCCCCTGTCCGCCGACGGCTGACCAGGGTCGAGGCCCATGTGCGGGGCCACGACACCGGCGCGCTGCGCGTGCTGCTGGTCGCCGATCTCCTCGTCCGCACCCTCGAACTCGGCGGTACCCCGGTCTGGCCCCTGCTGACCGGCGACCGGGACCAGGCGGAACTGCGCGCCGACGGCGCCGCGCTGGGCATCCGGCCCTTCGAGGACACCCGGGACGTCGGCTCCGGACTGGGGGAGTCGCAGGTCGTGCACGTGCTGGAGGCGGACGGCACGGCCCCCGGGGACGGGGTCCTGGTCGCCGTAGCACCTGTGGACGTGGCGGCGGATGATCTCGGCCATCCGGAGGCGCTGCGGCCCGGGCGCCCGAGTGCGCACCGCACCGACCCCGCCGTCCTGCGCCTCGCCCTCCTCTCCCCGCCCCGCGTTACCCCCGCACTGCTCGACAAGGCCGCCCTGACCGAGGCCGGTGACACGCTCCGGCGGTGGCGTCGGGCGGTCGCGGCGTGGGCGCGGCAGCCCTCGCGGCCGGTGCCCGACCAGGTGCGCGCGCGGTTGCGCGCGGCCTGGGAGGACGACCTCGACGTGCCCGAGGTGCTGCGCGTGCTGGCCGACGTGGAGGCGTCGACCGAACTGCCCGAGGGGGCCCGCTTCGAGACGTACGTCTACGCCGACCGGCTGCTCGCTCTCGAACTCTCCCGTGACCTGGGATCGTCGGCGTGATCGCCCGCGCGGGCGTCGGTCCGCTGCGTCGGCTGGTCGTGCTGCGGCACGCCAAGTCCGCCTGGCCGGCGGGCGTTCCCGACCACGAGCGACCGCTCGCCCCGCGCGGCATCAGGGACGCACCCGCCGCGGGCCGCGCGCTCGCCGAGCACGACCTCCTGCCGGACCTCGCCCTGTGCTCCACCGCCGTACGGGCCCGCCGGACCTGGGAGTCGGCCGCGGCCCAGTGGGGCACCCCGCCGCCGGTCCACCACGACCCGCGCCTGTACGGCACCGACGTCCCCGAACTGCTCGACGTCGTGCACGAGGTGTCCGCCGAGGTGGAGACGCTGCTCCTGGTCGGGCACAACCCCGGCCTGGAGGACCTCGTCCTGGAACTCGCCGAGGACGGTCTCGACGACGCGCTGGACGAGGTGCGGCTGAAGTTCCCGACCTCCGCGATCGCCGTGCTGGTCTGGCACGGCACCACCTGGGCGGCCCTCGCCCCCGGCACGGCCCTGCTGACGGACATGCTCGTGCCGCGCGGCAGGAAGCACTGAGGCGCCGGGCGCTCCCGCCGGCCTACCCCACGTGCACCCACGGCCGCCGCGCCGGATCCGGCTCGGCCCGGCGCAGCACCTCGCGGGTGACCGGCGCGACCTCGCCGTGGCCGAAGACCAGGAACTGGAAGAGGTGGCTGACCGGGTTGCCCTCGGTCCAGCTGAAGTAGGCGTGCGGGACCTGGCCCGTGCGGTCGCGGATCGACAGCAGGACCGCGGCGATGGTGTTGGGCACGGTCGGGCCCGACACCCGCAGCCGCCGCACCCCGTGTTTCTCGTCGCCGTGCACGGTGACGTCCGACAGGAAGTCGGAGGAGTCCCGCACGAACACCTCCAGGAACAGTGGCGGTTCACCCTCGGGGATGTGCGTGTGGGCCCGCTGCTCGTACTCCTTGGCGCGGTACTGCCCGGTGGTGTGCTCCGCCGGCTCGTTGGCGATCACCTGGACCGGTCCGCGGCCCGCCGCCTCGTCCACAAGGCGGGCCGCCGTCTCGTCGAACGTGACCTCCGTGGCCCGCAGTTCGAAGGCCCGGTGCACCCGTGAGACGAACGAGGTCACCAGGATGGCGAGGATGAAGATCAGCGCGATCTTGAGGCCGTCGGGCCGCTCCACGACATTGGTGACGAGGGTGTACGCGAAGACCGCGGTGATCACCCCGAAGCCGAGCGCGGCCCGCCGGTGCCCCCGCTTGTGCACGGCCACCGTCGACGCGAACGCCGCGGACAGCATCAGCACCAGCACACCGGTCGCGTACGCCCCGCTCTGCTTGTCGACGTTCGCGTCGAACCACAGCGTGATGAGGACGGCGGCCAGCATGAACACCAGCACCAACGGCCGCACCGCCCGCGTCCATTCGGGAGCCATGCCGTAGCGCGGCAGATAGCGCGGTACGAGGTTCAGCAGACCGGCCAGCGCCGAGGCGCCCGCGAACCACAGGATGGCGATCGTCGAGACGTCGTACACCGTGCCGAAGACCTGGCCCAGGTGTTCGTGCGCGAGATAGGCGAGCGCGCGTCCGTTGGCCGGGCCGCCGGTCTTGAAGTCGTCCTGCGGGATCAGGATCGTCGTCGCGAGGCTCGACAGGAGCAGGAAGCAGCTCATGATGACGGCGGCCGTGGTGAGCAGCCTGCGGGTCTCCCGGATGCGGCCGGTGGGCTTGGCGTACGTGTCCGCCGGGTCGCCCTTGACCTGGGGCATCACCGCGACTCCGGTCTCGAAGCCGGACATGCCGAGCGCCAGCTTCGGGAACACCAGCAGCGCCACCCCGACCATGGCGAGGGGCGAGGAGTGCTCGGCGGTCATGGCGTCCGTCCAGTCCCCGATCCGCACCGGATGGCTCAGCACCTCCCAGGCGGAGACGGCGAGCACGACCACGTTGAGGGTCAGATACGTCCCGACCAGTACCACCGCGATCCCGATGGCCTCCCGGAAGCCCTTCAGGAACACCCCGCCGAGCAGACCGACGAGCACCAGCGTGATCCAGAGGTTCTCGCCCTCCAGCCAGTGCGGGGCGAAGGGGTTCTCGACGACGTGCGCGGCGGCGTCGGCGGCCGACAGGGTGATCGTGATCATGAAGTCGGTGGCCGCGAACCCCAGCAGCACCAGCACGAAGATCTTCCCCGACCACCACGACAGCAGCCGCTCCAGCATGGCGATCGAGCCCTCGCCGTGCGGGCTCTCGTGCGCCACCCGACGGTAGACGGGCAGCGCGCCGAGCAGGGTCAGCCCGATCAGCACCAGCGTCGCCAGCGGGGAGAGCAGTCCGGCGGCGAGCGCGGCGATGCCCGGCTGGTAGCCGAGGGTGGAGAAGTAGTCGACGCCGGTCAGGCACATCACCCGCCACCAGGTGTGGCCCTTCTCCTCGGGCTGCGGGGCGGCATGCGGTCCCTGGTGCCGGGCCGTCTGCTGACTGAGTCCGTCCAGGAGCCACGAGCGCAGCCGGGCCTTGACGCCGGGGGACGGGGAGGCCGGTGCGGTCGGGGAGGCAGGGGAAGCCGGGGAGTTCACGCTGCCACTCTTGTCCACCTGGCCGAGGAGGGCGACAACACCAGGTCATAGGGTGGACGGATGCAGGACGAGTACCGCACAGTCGCCCGCGCGGGGGTGCACGAGACCGAGGTCAACCGCTCCCGCTTCCTGTGCGCGCTCGCCCCGGCGGCCACCGAGCAGGAGGCCCAGGCCTTCGTCGCCGCGATCCGCAAGGAGCACGCCGACGCCTCCCACAACTGCTGGGCCTACGTCATCGGCGCCGACGCCTCCGTCCAGAAGGCCAGCGACGACGGCGAACCGGGCGGCACCGCCGGCGTCCCCATGCTCCAGATGCTGCTGCGCCGCGAGATGCGGTACGTCGTCGCGGTCGTCACCCGCTACTACGGCGGGGTCAAGCTCGGCGCGGGCGGACTGATCAGGGCGTACGGCGGCGCGGTCGGCGAGGCCCTGGACGAACTCGGCACCCGCACCCGCCGCCGCTACCGCCTCGCCACGGTCACCGTCGACCACCAGCGCGCCGGCAAGGTCCAGAACGACCTGCGCGCGACCGGCCGCGAGGTCCGGGACGTGCGGTACGCGGAAGCCGTCACGATCGACATCGCCCTGCCGGACGCCGACGTGGCCGCCCTCCGCTCCTGGCTCGCCGACGCGACCGCGGGGACGGCGGTGTTGGAGCTGGGCGGGGAGGCGTACGGCGACGCGTGACCGGTCGCTGCCCCCCATTGGGTCAGGGGGCGTCGCCGTGGACGCCGGCGTCCCGCAGCCCCAGCCACACCCGGTCCCGGGTCAGCGGCAGTTCCGTGAACCGGACGCCGGTCGCGTCGCGCAGGGCGTTGGCGAAGGCGGGGGCGACCGGGTTGAAGGGACTCTCGCTCATCGACTTGGCGCCGAGCGGGCCGATCGTGTCGGCCGTCTCCATGAAGTGGACCTCGGTACGCGGCACGTCGGCGTACTGCGGCAGCCGGTAACGGCGGAACGCGGCCGTCTCCACCGCGCCCGTGCCGTCGATCCGGACGTGCTCGAAGAGTGTGGCGCCGAGCGCTTGGGCGACCCCGCCCTCGACCTGGCCCCGGCACTGCATCGGGTTCATCACCTTGCCCGCGTCGGCCGCGTGCACGCTGCGCAGGATGCGGATCTCACCGGTGCCGGGATCGACGGCCACCTTGAACCACTGCGCGTTGAAGGCGACCGAGCGCGGGGTGTCGCCGAAGTGCCCGTCGGCGGTGCACTCGACGCCCACCGCCCGTGCGGTGGCGTGCAGTTCCTTCAGCGCGAGCCGGCCGCCCGGGTGCAGCACGGCCTCCTCACCGAGCCGGCACTCCGCGCGCGGGACCCGTAGATGCGCGGCCGCGAAGTCGAGCAACAGGTCGGCCAGGGCGCGGGAGGCGCGCAGGGTGGCCTTGCCCGCGACGACGGTTCCGGTGGAGGCGAAGGCGCCCGTGTCATGGCGTACGACGTCGGTGTCGGACTGGCGGATCGTGATCCTGTCGACGGTGGTGGCGAGTTCGCCCGCCGCGATCTGGCGGTGCACGGTGGTGGTGCCGTTGCCGAACTCGGCGGTGCCGACGGCGAGATCGAAGGTTCCGTCGGCGAGGAGGGTGGCCTTCGCGTCGGCGAGGTGACCGCCTGGCGGCCCTGTGGCGATCATCGCGAGGGCCGCGCCCTCACCGGTCAGCCAGCCCTCGGGGACGTCCTCCGCCCCGGTCGCGGTCTCCTCGGCCTGGGCACGGCGGACGACGGCGAGACACTGGTCGAGGCCGTAGCTGGCGATGTGCAGGTCCTCCTCCTCGCCGCCCGGGGTCACCATCGCCTCGCCGGGACCGATGATGTTGCGCGCCTTGAACTCCAGCGGATCCAGGCCGAGTTGCCGGGCCAGTTCGTCGAGAGCCGACTCGACGGCGAACATCACCTGGCCGAGCCCGTAGCCCCGGAAGGCGCCCGCCGGGACGGTGTGCGTGTAGACCGAGTAGGCGTCGACCTTCTTGTGCGGGGCGCGATAGACGGCCATGGACTCGCCGACGCTGTGGAACATCACGGCCGGCCCGTGATTGCCGTACGCCCCCGTATTCGACACAACTCGCAGCCGCAGCGCGGTCAGTGTGCCGTCGCGGCGGGCGCCGATCTTCACGGCGATCGTGAACGGGTGCCGGGTGGTGGCCCCGTAGAACTGCTCGGCACGGGTGTACTCCAGCTTCACCGGGCGGCGCAGGCGCAGCACGGCGAGGGCCACGATGTCCTCGACGAGCATCTCCTGCTTGCCGCCGAAGCCGCCGCCGACCCGCCCGGCGACGACCCGCACCTGCTGCTCGGGGAGGTCGTACAGCGCGCACAGGGCACGGCGGGTCAGGAACGGGGTCTGCGAACTGGTGCGCACGGTAAGCCTGTCGTCCTCGTCGAACCATGCCACCGCCCCGTGCGTCTCCAGGCTGGCGTGCTGCACGCGCTGGGTGCGGTACGTCTCCTCGTACACGGTGTCCGCCTCGGCGAACCCGGCCTCGACGTCACCGATCTCGCCGTGCGCCTCGCCGACGACATTGTCCCGGGGACGCGAGATCCGGGCGGTGGTCGCGTCCTTGTCGTGCACGACCGGCGCGCCGGGCCGCATCGCCTCCTCGGGGTCGAGGACGGCAGGCAGTACCTCGTACGTCACCTCGACGCGCCGGCGGCCCTCCTCGGCGGCGGCCTCGCTGTCGGCGACGATGGCTGCCACCCGCTGGCCCACGTACCGCACGGTGTCGTCCAGGACGCGGGTGTCGTCCGGGTCCTCCGTGGGGTGCTCGTGGCGGGCGGTGGAGAAGTGCAGTTCGGGGGCGTCGTGGTGGGTGAACACGGCGTGGACGCCCGGGACGTGGAGCGCCGCCGTGATGTCGATCGAGGTGATGCGGGCGTGCGCGTGCGGGGAGCGCAGCAGCTTCATGTGCAGCAGCCCGGGCACGTCGACGTCGAAGGTGTAGCGGGCGGTGCCGGTGACGACCTGGGGGCCGGCCGGGGCGGGGAGGCTGCGGCCGACGGACTCGCCGGCGTCGGGTGTCTCGACGTGGCACACCCCCCGTACCGCGTCCTCGATCGCGCGATAGCCGGTGCAGCGGCACAGGTTGCCTTTGAACGCCCTTGGTAGGTCGGCGAGTTGGTCCTCGTCCAGGGCGGCCGTGGTCATCAGGAACCCGGCGGTGCAGAAGCCGCACTGGAAGCCCTGCGCGTCGAGGAACTTCCGCTGGACGGGGTGGAGTTCGCCGTCGGGCGCGGCCAACCCCTCGACGGTGGTGACGGATCGGCCGTCGGCGCGGAAGGCGGGGTAGAGGCAGCTGTGCACCGGCTCGCCGTCCACGTGGACCGTGCACGCCCCGCAGTCGCCCGCGTCGCAGCCCTTCTTCACCCCGAACCAGCCGCGCTCGCGCAGATAGGTGCGCAGACACTGCCCGGGGCGCGGTTCGTCGGCGAAGGACCGTCCGTTGACCTCGACGTTCATCGTGTGACCTCTGCCTTCGTCGTGCCCGCGCCTTCGAGCTCCCGGCGGATCTCCTCCGCGAACCGCACGGTCATGTGTCGGCGCCACGCGGGCAGCCCGTGGATGTCGTCGAACCACTCGTCGTCGGCGACCGCCGAGTCGAGCGCGGTACGCAGCTCACGGGCCGTCGGCGGCAGCGGGAACCACAGCCGCACCGGCCGCACGGTGGCGGCGGTCACCGTGACGGAGAGGGAGTGGTCGAGCAGGTCCAGCGCGCCGATGACCAGGGCACCTGAGCGGCCCAGACCGTACAGCGAGGCCTGCCGGAACGCCGTACGGCAGTCCAGCGCCCGGGCGGGCAGCGTGACCGAGCGCAGTAACTCGCCCTCGGCCAGGACCTTGTGGCCCGCGCCGGTCACGAAGTCGGCCACGCGCACCCGGCGTTGCACCCCGTCCTGGGCGAGCAGCAGGCACTCGCCGTCCAGCGCGGCCGTGAGGGAGATCATCGGGCCGGCCGGGAGGGCGTTGCACAGGTTGCCGCCCACGGTGGCCATGTTCCAGATCTTGAACGAGGCGAGGAAGGCCCGGCAGCACCGCTCGATGAGTGGGGCCGCTTCGGTCGTCAACGTCCGCGCGAACCTGGACAGTTGGGCGATCGTGCAGGTGGCGGCGATCTCCACCGAGCCGTCCGGGTGGAGTTGGACGGGCGGCCAGCCGGTGCGGCTCAGGTCGACCAGGCGGCGCAGGTGCGGCTGGGGCTCGGAGAACAGATAGGTGCCGCCGCCCAGCCAGGCGTCGCCCGGCCGCCAGGGCGCCGGATGCCGGGCGTCCCGGATCTCGACCACGGTGTTCAGGTCCATGACCGCCAGTGAAACAACGCGGACCCGCCCCGGACGACTGGTGCGGAGCACGGAATATCCGAGTCCCGCGGGGCCGGTCCTGGAGGATTCACCAAGAGGCGTTCCCTGCCGTAAGGCTTGCATTTACGATGCTGGGACTCGGATTCACCTCGTGAATGCGAGGAGGGAACGAGGAGTCCGAGCACATGCACGTCGAACACCTTCTGGGGGACGAGTCCCTCGGCCTGCGCCTGCTGTGGGCCGAGGACGCGTCGCTGCGACGGGAGATCAGCGGGGTCACCGTCACGGATCTGGAGGACCCGGCGCGCTTCGTGCGGCCCGGCGAGGTCGTGCTGAGCGGATTGGTGTGGTGGAGCCCGGACGGCGGGCGGGCCAAGGCGGAACGGTTCGTCGCCGGACTGAAGGGCGCGGGCGCGGCCGTGCTCCTGGCCGGCGAGGAGACCCACGGCTCGGTCCCCGACGACCTGGTCGAGGCCTGCGTACGACAGGGCGTCCCGGTGGCCGGGGTGCCCGCGCACATCATGTTCCGGGCGATCACCGACACCGTCTATCTGCGCCAGTGGGGCGAGCTGAGCCGGCACCAGGCGCTGCCCGAGAGCGCCCGGGGCCGGCTGAACCGGCTGGTCGCGCAGGAGGCCGGACCCGAGCAGGTGCTCGCCGCCGCCTTCGCGCACCTCGACCGCACCACCGCCTACCTCGTCACCGCCACCGGCCGCACCGTCGCCGCCACCCCCGGCGCCGACCCGCTCCCGCCGCACGAGGCCGCCGCGCTGCCCACCGCCGACGCCGGAGTGCCGGTCGCGGTGGAGGCCGACGCGGCCACCCCGTACGAACGCTGGTGGCTGCACCTGCCCGACGCCGCCGCGGTCCCGCCCCGCCTGCTGCACGAGATCACCGCGGTCCTCGGCCGCTGCCAGGAGTCATGGGCCCGGCGCCGGGCCGCCGAGCATCAGACCGCGGACGAGTTGGGGGCGGTGCTGGCCACCCCCGGCTCCGCGCCGGACAGCGCGCTGGCCGCCTGCGGGCTCCCGTCCGAGGGCCCGTACCGCGTGCTGGTCGCCGACACGGGCGCGGGCACGCGGCACGAGGGGCTCACCGAGGGCGCGCTGACGGAGGCCGTCGCGCACGCGGCCCCGGACCGTGCCGCCGTCGGGCGGCTGCCCGACGGCACCGCCTTCGCGGTCGTGTCCGCGGACGCCGCCGAGGGCCTTGCCGCGTGCTGGCGGCTCGTCGCCGGCTGCCGACCGGACGTGCCCCTGCACGGCGGGATCGCCGCACCGGCCCCCGACGCCTCCACACTGCCCGGCGCCCTGGCGGAGGCCCGCTACGCCCTCAACTCGGCCCGGACGACGGCGCCGGACGCCTCCGCCCTGACCGACGCCACCACGCTGACGGCGCTCGACACCCTGCTCACCGGCATACCGGCCGAGGTCCGCACCGCCTACAGCCGCACCGTCCTGGGCCCGCTGCACAACCCCGAGAGCGCCTCCGCCGTCGCCCTCCTGCACACCTTGGAGACCTTCCTCGCCCACGACGGCTCCTGGGCCCGCGCGGCCGAGGCCCTGCACCTGCACGTCAACACCGTCCACTACCGCGTCCAGCGCATCGAGCACTTCACCGGCCGCGACCTCTCCCGCCTCCAGGACCGCCTCGACCTGTGGGCCGCCCTGCTGTGCCGGGTGGCCGACGGGCGCGGCCGGTAAGCGCCGCTTGCCGCGGAAGTCGGGGTCTGTGGGGGATCAGGTGCCGAAAGGCGTTAGCGTGGTGGCTGCTGACCACGGGTCGGCACAGGTGTCCGGGCATCAGGCAGGGGGAATCGTGCGGGTCGGAGCGGGTTCTTGAGGTTGTTGCACACTTCCGACTGGCACCTCGGGCGGGCCTTCCACCGGGTCAACATGCTCGATGCCCAGGCCGAGTTCATCCGCCACCTCCTCACCACCGTCCGCGAGCACGACGTGGACGCGGTGGTCGTCTCGGGAGACGTGTACGACCGGGCGGTCCCGCCACTGGCCGCGGTCGAGCTGTACGACGACGCCCTGCACCGTCTCGCCGACCTCGGCGTGCCCACGGTGATGATCTCCGGCAACCACGACTCGGCCCGCCGCCTCGGCGTCGGCGCCGGACTCATCGACCGCGCCGGCATCCACCTGCGCACCGAGCCTGCGGCCTGCGGGACGCCCGTGGTGCTGTCCGACACCCATGGGGACGTGGCCTTCTATGGCCTCCCGTACCTCGAACCGGCCCTGGTGAAGGGCGAGTTCGGGGTCGAGAAGGCCGGCCACGAGACGGTCCTCGCGGCGGCCATGGACCGCGTCCGCGCCGACCTCGCGGTACGTGCCCCCGGTACCCGGTCCGTCGTCCTCGCGCACGCCTTCGTCACCGGCGGCGAGGCCAGCGACAGCGAACGGGACATCACCGTCGGCGGGGTCGCCGCCGTCCCCGCGGGTGTCTTCGACGGCGTCGACTACACCGCGCTCGGTCACCTGCACGGCTGTCAGACCATCACCGAGCGCGTCCGCTACTCCGGCTCCCCGCTCCCGTACTCCTTCTCCGAGGCCGACCACCGCAAGACGATGTGGCTCGTCGACCTCGACGCGACCGGCGCGGTCACCGCCGAACGTCTCGACTGCCCGGTGCCGCGCTCCTTGGCCCGCCTGCGCGGCACCCTGGAGCACCTGCTCGCCGACCCGGCACTCGCCCGGCACGAGGGCGCGTGGGTCGAGGCCACACTCACCGACCCGGTCCGCCCCGCCGATCCCATGGCCCGGCTCGCCGAGCGCTTCCCGCACACCCTCAGCCTCGTCTTCGACCCCGAACGGTCGCCGGACGACCCCGACGCGACCTACGCCGGACGGCTCGCGGGCCGCAGCGACCAGCAGATCGCCGAGGACTTCGTCGCCCATGTGCGCGGCGCCGGACCCGACGAACGCGAACAGGGCGTGCTGCGCGACGCGTTCGACGCCGTGCGCGCCGACGAGACCGTCCGGGAGGTGGCACGGTGAGGCTGCACCGGCTCGACATCACGGCCTTCGGCCCCTTCGGCGCCGCCCAGTCCGTCGACTTCGACGAACTCTCCGCCGCCGGACTGTTCCTGCTGCACGGACCGACCGGCGCGGGCAAGACGTCCGTCCTCGACGCCGTCTGCTACGCCCTGTACGGCACCGTGCCCGGTGCCCGGCAGAGCGGCCAGGGCCTGGCCCTGCGCAGCGACCACGCCGCACCCGGCGCCCGCACCGAGGTCACCCTCGAACTGACCGTCGCCGGACGCCGGTTGGAGGTCACCCGCCAGCCACCGTGGGAGCGCCCCAAGAAGCGCGGATCCGGTACGACGCTGGAGAAGGCGCAGAGCTGGCTGCGCGAGTACGACGCCACCGCCGGCGCCCCGAAGGACCCCGCCGCCTGGAAGGACCTCAGCCGCTCGCACCAGGAGATCGGCGAGGAGATCACCCAGCTGCTCGGCATGAGCCGCGAGCAGTTCTGCCAGGTCGTGCTCCTGCCCCAGGGTGACTTCGCGCGGTTCCTGCGCGCCGACGCCGAGGCGCGCGGCAAGCTGCTCGGGCGGCTCTTCGACACCCACCGGTTCGCCGAGGTCGAGCAGCGTCTCGCCGTGCTCCGACGGACCGCCGAGGCCCAAGTCCGCGAAGGCGACGCCGAATTGCTCGCCGACGCGCACCGCATGCAGCAGGCCGCCGGCGGCGCGATGGAGCTGCCGGAGCTCCAGCCGGGCGAGCCCGGTCTGGCCGAGGCCGTCCTCACCGCCGCCGCGATCGCCCGCAGCACCGCCCGCGAACAGCTCACGGTCGCCCGGTGCCGGCTCACGACCGCGGAGTCCGCGCAGGCGGGCGCCGAGCGCGCGTTGGGCGACGTACGCGAACTGGCCCGGTTGCAGGAGCGGTTCGCGCAGGCGCGGGAGCGGGCGGCGCGGATGGAGGCGCGGGCCGACGGGTACCGGGACGCGCAGGTCCGGATGGAACGGGCGCGCAAGGCGGAGGCGGTGGCGCCCGCGCTGGAGCTGCGGGAGTCGGCCGAGAGCGAGCACCGGAGGGCGGCGGCCCGTGAGAGCGATGCGCGGGCGTTGCTCCCGGATTCCTTCGCCGGTGCCGGCGCGGGCGGGCTCGCGGCTGCCGCACGCCGGGCCGCCGAGGAGCTGGGCGGGCTTGAGTCGGCGCGTCGCGGTGAGCGGCGGCTGGGTGAACTCGTGGACGAGCGCGACCAGTTGGACCGCCAGGAACGCGCCGACGAAGGTGTGCTTCAGGAGGCCGAGGCCTGGCTGGCCGGCTGGGAGGAACTGCGGGCCGGGCTCCAGGACCGGGTCGAGTCGGCGCAGCAGGCGGCCACCCGGGCCGAACAGCTGGGCGTGCAGCGGGAGCCCGCCCGCCGGAAACTGGACGCCGCCCGTCAGCGCGACCAGTTCGCGCGGGACACGGAGGATGCCGGACGCCAGGTGCTCGCCTCGACGGACCGCGCCCAGAAGGCACGGGCCGAGTGGCTCGACGTCAAGGAACAGCGGCTGAACGGCATCGCCGCCGAACTGGCCGCCGAGCTCACCGACGGCGACCCCTGCGCGGTGTGCGGGGCGACCGAACACCCGGCGCCCGCCCGCAAGGACGCCGGACACGTGGACCGGGAGACCGAGGAGCGCGCGCAGGCGGCTTTCCAGGACGCCGACGAACAGCGCGCCGAGGCCGAACGGCGACTCGGTGTCGTACAACGGGCGTTGGCCGCCGCGCAGGGCGAGGCCGGTGACGCGTCGACCGATCAACTCATCGAGCAGAGCGAGGAGTTGGAGCGGCTCTACGCGGAGGCCCGGCAGGGCGCGAGCGCGCTGCACCCCGCGCAGGAACGGCTGCGGCAGGCCGAGCAGGAGCGGGAGCTGCGCAGCTCCGCCCAGCAGGAGGCCGCGGTGCGTGTCGCCTCCCGGGTGGCCCGCCGGGATGCCCTCGACCGCGAACGGACCACGCTGGAAGCCGAGTTGGCCCAAGCGCGCGGTACCGCTGCCAGCGTGGCCGCGCGAGCCGGACAGTTGGAGCGGCAGGCCGCGCTGCTCACCGAGGCCGCCGACGCCGCGCGCGCCGCCGAGGACACCGCCCAGCGGCTCAAGGACGCCGACGCGAGGCTTGCCGACGCGGCCTTCCGGGCCGGCTTCGACACCCCGCAGGCCGCGGCCGCCGCACTCCTCGACGACGACGCCCACCGCGAGCTGCAACGCCGCCTGGACGCCTGGCAGTCGGAGGAGGCCGCCGTGCGTGCCGTCCTCGCCGAGACCGACACGGCGAACGCCGCCCAACAGCCGCCCGTCGAGCTGGAGTCGGCCGAACGGGCGGCCACCGACGCCTCAGCACGCCTCCGCGACGCCGCGTCCGCGCGCGACGCGGCAGCCGGCCGCTGCGCCGACCTCGACCGGCTCTCCACCCGGTCCGCCGGCGCCGTACGCCGCCTCGCCCCGCTGCGCGACGAGTACGACCGCGTGGCCCGCCTGGCGACCCTGACCGCGGGCACCTCGGCGGAGAACGAGCGCAAGATGCGCCTGGAGTCGTATGTGCTCGCGGCGCGACTGGAACAGGTGGCCGCCGCCGCGACCGTACGCCTGCAACGCATGTCCTCCGGCCGCTACACCCTCGTCCACTCCGCCGACCGGTCGGGCCGGGGGCGCAGCGGTCTGGGGCTGCACGTCGTCGACGCGTGGACCGGACGCGAGCGCGACACCGCGACGCTGTCCGGCGGCGAGACCTTCTTCGCCTCGCTCGCGCTCGCCCTCGGCCTCGCGGACGTCGTCACGGACGAGGCGGGCGGGGTCCGACTGGACACGCTCTTCATCGACGAGGGCTTCGGGAGCCTCGACGACCAGACGCTCGACGAGGTCCTCGACGTACTCGACTCGCTGCGTGAGCGTGACCGCAGCGTCGGGATCGTCAGCCATGTGCCCGATCTGCGGCGCAGGATCCACGCGCAGTTGGAGGTCGTGAAGGAGCGGACGGGGTCGACGGTGCGGCAGCGCGGTCAGTGATCCCGCAGCACGATCATTGGCCGAGCGGGCGCCGGGGGAGCGGTGAGGAGTAGACGACGCTGGTCGTGACCGAACCGAGGGCGCCGATCTTGCCCGAGACCTCCTCCAGGTGGCGCATCGAGCGGGCGGTCACCTTGATCACGAAGCAGTCGTCGCCGGTCACATGGTGTGCCTCCAGGATCTCCGGGGTCACCGCGACCAGGTCGTGGAAGGGCTTGTAGTTCCCGTTCGGGTAGCGCAGCCGCACGAAGGCCAGGATCGACAGCCCCAGTCGCTCGGGGTCCACGACCGCCGCGTACCCCTGGATCACCCCCGCCTCCTCCAGCCGCCGCACCCGCTCGGTGACCGCACTCGGCGACATGGAGACGGCCCGCGCCAGCTCGGCGAAACTGGCACGTCCTTCGCGCTGGAGGACGTCGAGGATGCGCCAGTCGGTGGCGTCCGGGGAAAACGTGGTCATGGAGGAGAGTTAGCAGGGGAATCCCCGGCAGATCAAGGGATGAGCCGGGGATCACTCCTTCTGGCGGCCGATCGGCGGCCGTAGATTTTCTGCCATGACCAGAACCGACCTCACTGAAAACCCTGTCCTGCGCGTCGCCCCCGCGTCCCCCGCCGAGGCCGCCGCCCACTTCCGGGCGAGCCTCGCCTTCCACGCCGATGTCTCCGACGTCGCGAGTGCGCTCGGGGGCGACGGCGACCCCGGGTTCCTCGTCCTGGACTCCCGCTCCACCGAGTCCTGGGACCAGGGGCACGTGCCCGGCGCGATCCATCTGCCGACCGCGCTCATCCCCGAGCAGGCCGCCCAACTCCTCGACAGATCCGTGCCGGTGGTCACCTACTGCTGGGGTCCCGGCTGCAACGGCGCCACCCGCGCGGCGCTCGCCCTCGCCGAACTCGGCTACCAGGTCAAGGAGATGCTCGGCGGCTTCGAGTACTGGGTGCGGGAGGGCTTCGCGTACGAGACCCGGGAGGGGCGCGAGCAGCGCGCCGCGGATCCACTGACCGCGCCCAAGTCCGCCGAGGACTGCGGCTGTTGAGGAGGGCTTCGGTCGGTGGGGGACCGGGGAGATGTGCGACGGCTGTGCGTGTACGGTCGGCGCCATGGTGCGATACGCGGATCCCGGTGCGGTGGAGTGGGTCGAGTCGGGAGGCGGGCCCCTGATAGCGGTGCCCGAGACGGTCCTGGCGTTCTGGGCGGGGGCCGACGGGGAGGAGACCGCCTCCGACTACGACCGGGCCTGCGAGGTCGACGGCTACTGCGGGCTGCTGCCCGTCGGGGACTCCGCCGCGCTGGTCCTGGGTGACGAACCCGCCTCGACCGCCTTCCTGCCGGAGCACGGCATGTTCGTACGGTGGACGGCCGCGAACTCCGAGGAGGAACTGCTCGCCGAGGTCCCCGCCGCCCTCGCCACGGCGGACTGGGCCGACGCGGTCGACTGGGAGGTGCCAGGACCGGTCGTGCTCTTCGACTCCGCCTGGCCCGGTACCGAGACCGGCCGGACGGAGAGTCTGCGGGTGGCGCTGCAACCGGGGCGGTACGCGGTGCGGGCGGCCAACGTCCAGCCGGGGCCGGAGACTTGGGTGGGCCTGGTGCAGTTGCGGCGGGTCGCGGGCTGATCGGCGTCGGGTGATCTGCGCGGGGGCGGTCGGCGCCGGATGGTCGGTGCGGAGCGGCGGTCGCGGGCGGGGCCGGTAGCGGGAAAACCACGTGCGCGGGCCGTCGCCCGTCACCATGATGATCGTCCATGCCACGACTTCCCGAGCCCACCCCCGAAGACCTCCGCCGCGACCCCCTGCCGCTGCGCGGCCGTACCGCCCTGGTCACCGGTGCCAGCAGGCGCGTCGGCATCGGGCACGCCGTGGCCCGGCGGCTGGCCGCGTACGGGGCGAGCGTCTACATGCATCACCATGTGCCGCACGACGTCGCGATGCCGTGGGGCGCGGACCGGATCGAGGACGTGACCGCCTCCGTACGCGCCGTCCTGGGCGACCCCGAGGCGCGGGTCGTCGACGGTCCCGGTGACCTCTCCGACCCCGCAGTCCCCGCCGAACTGATCGCAACTGCCGCCGCCGCACTGGGCGGTCGGCTCGACATCCTCGTCGCCAACCACGCCCTCAGCGGCAGCGACGGTGACCTCGACACGATCGACGCCGGGATGCTCGACGCGCACTGGGCCGTCGACACCCGCTCGGTGCTGCTGCTCGTGCAGGCCTACGTCCGGCACCGCGCCGCGCTGCCGGTGGGCACCCCGGGTGGGCGCGTGGTCACAATGACGTCCGGGCAGGACCAAGGGAGCGGTATGCCGGGGGAGTTGGCGTATGCCCTCCAGAAGGGCGCCCTGGCCTCGGTGACGCGTTCGCTGGCGACGACACTCGCCGAGCACGCGATCACTGTGAACACGGTCAACCCGGGCCCGGTGGACACCGGTTACGCGACCGGGGAGACGTACGACGCGGTCGCCGCCCTCTTCCCCGGCGGGCGTTGGGGCGTGCCGGACGATCCGGCCCGCCTCATCGCGTGGCTCGCCACGGACGAGGCGGGCTGGATCACCGGCCAGGTGATCGACTCGGAAGGCGGCTTCCGGCACTGACCCCGTGATGGCCGGCATGAGCCGCTGAACAGGCCCTACAGCTGGGACAGTTCGTCCACCAGGTCGTCCAGGCCCAACGAACCCTGCGAGAGCGCGGCCATGTGCCAGGTCTTGAGGTCGAACGCCGCGCCCTGCCGCTCGCGCGCCTTCTCCCGGCCGAGCAACCAGGCCCGCTCACCCAGCTTGTAGCCGATGGCCTGGCCCGGCATGGACAGGTAGCGGGTGAGCTCGCTCTCCACGAAGTCCGCCGGACGGCTGCTGTGCGAACCGAAGAACTCCTGCGCCAGCGCGGGCGTCCAGCGCTCCCCGGGGTGGAAGGGCGAGTCGTCCGGGATCGTCAGCTCCAGGTGCATGCCGATGTCGACGATCACCCGGGCGGCGCGCATCATCTGCGCGTCCAGATAGCCGAGCCGGCGCTCCGGGTCCGTGAGGAAGCCCAGCTCGTCCATCAGCCGCTCCGCGTACAGCGCCCAGCCCTCGGCGTTGGCGCTGACCATGCCCACGCCCGCCTGGTAGCGGGAGAGGTTCTCCGCCACGTGCTTCCACTGCGCGAGCTGGAGGTGGTGGCCCGGCACGCCCTCGTGGTACCAGGTCGACACCAGGTCGTAGACGGGGAACCGGGTCTGGCCCATGGTCGGCAGCCAGGTGCAGCCCGGGCGCGAGAAGTCGTCCGACGGGGGCGTGTAGTACGGCGCCGCCGCGCTGCCGGGAGGGGCGATCCGGGACTCGACGCGCCGCACCCGTTCGGCCAGGTCGAAGTGGGTGCCGTCGAGCTTCTCGATGGCCTCGTCCATCAGGGACTGCAGCCAGCGCTGCACCTCGTCGACGCCTTCGATGTGCGTGCCCTGCTCGTCCAGGTGCGCCAGCGCCACCCACGGCGTGGCCGCGCCGGGCAGGACCTTCTCGGCCTCGGCCTTCATCTCGCCGAGCAGCCGGTGGTACTCCGACCAGCCGTACGCGTACGCCTCGTCCAGGTCGAGGTCGGTGCCGTTGAAGTAGCGGACCCAGCGGGCGTACCGCTCGCGACCCACCACGTCCGGCGCGCCGTCGATCGCCGGCTCGTACACGTCCCGCAGCCAGTCGCGCAGCGCGACCACGGCCTCGGTGGCCGCGCGGGCCGCCGTGTCCAGCTCGGACCTGAGCGCCTCGGGACCGGCCGACGCGTACTGCTCGAACCAGCCGTGTCCCTCGCCGTCCGCGTCGGCCCACTCGCCGAGCTGTCCGACGAACGTGGCGGTGGCGCGCGGCCCGCCGTACAACTTGCGCTCCAGGCCGAGCGCCAGGGACTCCCGGTAGCCCTCCAGCGCCGCCGGCACCGCGCGCAGCCGCTCGGCGATCGCCGTCCAGTCCTCCTCCGACTGCGCCGGGGTCACGGTGAACACCTGGCGCACCGCGTGGACCGGCGAACTCAGGTTGCTGACCGCGCGCAGCCCCTCCTCGGCCTCCTGCACGGCGAGCGAGGCGTTGAGCCGCTCGCGCAGCAGGCGCGCGCACCGGCGCTCGATGTCACTGTCCGCCCCCGGCTGCCGCTCGGCCTCGTCGAGCCGCGCCAGCGTCCGGCGCGTCAGTTCCGCGAGCGCCTCGTCGCCCGCGGGTGAGGTGTCGGGCAACCTGCTCGAACTCTCCTTGACGCCGAGGAACGTGCCGGTGATCGGATCGAGGGCGACGAGTTCGTCGACGTAGGCGTCGGCGACCTGACGGGGCAGCTGGCTCTTGGTCTCTGACATGCGGTCCATCCTCGTACGAGGGGCCGCCGCGCGTCACCCCGATTGAGCCGGGGGTGCCGCGGGCGGCGGCAGCGTCCCGCACGTCCTACGGTGTTTCGGCGTTCGTGGTGCTCACGGCCCCTTCGCCCACCGGAGCCTCCCCGACCAGTCGTGCCGTGACGACCAGGGTCCCTTCCTCGATCTGATAGTCGAGCGGCAGCTCAAGGCCCCGCATCGCCGCGACCATGCCCGTGTTGGACGCCTGCGTGACCGCGTACACGCTCTCGCACCCCGCCTCGACCGCCATGGCCACCAGCCGCCCCAGCAGCTCGCCCCCGATACCGCGCCGCTGCCACTTGTCCTCGACGAGCAGCGCGACCTCCGTCTCGTCCCCGTCCCACAGCAGATGCCCGAGCCCGACGATCCGCCCGGACGCGGTCTGCACCGCGAGGGTGCGGCCGTAGCGCGGGCTGAGAAGGTGGTTGAGGTAGCGGTCCGCGTCGACGACCGGACCGTGGTACCGCATGGCGAGGGTCCGCGCCGAGCACCGCTCGTGCATCTCCTTCGCGGCCTCCACATCCCCCGCGTCGGCCCTTCGTACGGTGATCTCGTTGCCCTCGGGCAGCGTCAGTACGTCCTGGCTGCGCGGCACCCGCGGTCCGAGCCGGGCGTCCAGCTCCACCAGCGCCCGCGCCCGGGCGAACTCGGTCGGCGTGAACGGCAGATACGGCCGCTCCACGGTGATCACGCCACCCTCGGGCGCCCGCAGCCGCAGCACGGTGTCCTCCAGCGCTCCCTCGACCGGCGCGCCCTCCGGGGCTCGGGCACCGGCGCCGACCGGCACGGCGGGCGACTGGCGGATGGTGCACCGGCCCAGCAACTGCCGCAGCGCAAGCGGCAGTTCCGCCGCGTCCAGGGCGGTACGGGTGGCCAGACCGAGGACCCGGGTCGGTGCGTCGACCAGGTCGTGGGCGTCGGCCCGCTCGATCCAGGTGTCGGTGCCGCCGGCCGACGCGATCACCCGGGTCAGCTCCGCGGAGTCCAGCCCGGCCGGGGCCCGCAGCAGGAACTCGTCCACCGTGCCCGCGCCCAGCGGATGCGTCTGCAGGCTCAGAATGTCGACCCGGTGCCCGGCCAAGGCTGTGCACAGCACCGCCAGTGACCCCGGTTCGTCCTTCACCGTCGTGCGCAGCCGCCACAGCGTGCTCTCCGCGGGCACGGTCTCCTGCGGCGCCGACGACGGGTCGGACGGCCCGGCCTGCTGGACCTCGGTCAGCGGCCGGGCACCGGTATCGCCCGTCGGTGGCGCATGACCGTGGCGGCGTGTCCAGCGCATGTGGAACACCGCCGTGAACAGGGTGGCGAGTTCGGCGACGACCCGCCGCCAGGGGCGCACAGGACGTCCGTCCTCCGTGCGCGTCACATCAGACATGTCTCGATTCATGCAACCACTGTGAAGGAAGGGTGTTGCGTGATCACGAACGCTCTGTGACTGATCGGTAAAGCGTGGTTATGCCCTTTTTGTAGATCTTTCAACGGTTGCGGGGGTGGACAGCATGCGGGCTGGTGGGGCGCCGGGTGCGCGGATTCGTCTACGTCACGCGGCTACCTCCACGGCCAGCGCACTGCGCAGCCGGCGCGCCTGCGTCACCAGACGCGAGGAGCCCCGCCGGTCCGCCGTCTGCGTCAGGTGCGGCAGCTCTCCCTGCGCCCCGGTGCGCTCGGCGCACTCCGCGGCTATTCCCAGCAGCTCCCCGACCCCGCGCGCGGACGACCCCGCCGCGTCGGTCGCGAGCGCGGCGAGCAACACCGGCAACGTGTGCCGCAGCACCTCCCAGATCGTCGCGTTCGCTCCCGTGGCAGCCGCCGTACGCACCGACTCCGCCAACCGCAGCGGCTTGACCGCCCCGCTCCTTGTCAACTCGCCGAGGTCGGCGCCCAGTCGGGCCGCGTCCAACTGACCGAGCGCCGCCACCGTCAACAGCGCGTCCACCGCCGCCAGCCGGTCCTCGGGATGCCGCGCGCCGAGCCCGTACGCCAGGCACAGATGCACGGCCTCGCCCGCCTCGCCACCGGACTCGGCGAGGTGCGGCAGGACGGCGGCGGCGCCTCGGGTGTCGTCCACGGCCACGGTGGAGACGTCCGCCAGCAGCCGCGCCGCCACCAGTTCGCGCCGCTCGGGGAGCAGCGCGAGCCAGTGCGGGCGCAGGTCGTCGCTCCAGTGGTGGCAGTACCACCGGTGCCCGGCAGAGGCGGATGTCGGCCGGCCGAGCGGGCGGCAGTCGGCGAGGAAGTCCGCCCGCAGCTCCGGGAGTTCACCCAGTTCGACCAGGACACGGGTGCCGGAGGTCCGGCGCTGTGACGTCGGCAGGTCCGGACCCTCGGCGGTGAGCCACGCGGCGAGCCTCCTGCCCTCCCGTGTGCCCAGCGCCGCCGCCCGTGCCGCGGTCGTCGCAGCGGCGGCACGGTCCGCACGCCGCACCCGCAGCAGTGCGTGCGCGAAGTCGTTGGCCCCCACGCGTGCGCCCAGCCGCCCGTACTCGGCGAGACGGTCCACGAGTTCGGCCGGCTCCAGCAGGCCCGTGCTCCATGTCGGGGTCGACACGAGGAAGGGCGGCGGATCCGTTCGGAGCCGGTAGGCGATCTCCCACAGACGGCTCTGGAACGCGTCCGCCAGGTTGCTGTGCCGGCACTGCCGGCCGGTGGTCGGCTGAGTGACGAGCGAGTGGAGCAGCCGCGTGATCTTCCGGTCCGGCGTCGGTGTGTCCGTCCTGCCGCGCAGGGCCGCGAGGAACAGATCCAGGCCGGTGGACGCGGCCCCCACGTAGAAGTTGTCCCTGCTGAAGCGGGCCCATGCCGTCGCCTCGTCCTCGGGGCCGGCACCGTGCCACCAGCGGCGCGCGAGTACCGGCTCCAGCGCCTCCAGCAAGGCGTCCCGATCCTGGTGGGCATGGCGCACCAGCCCGTCCAGCGCCCGCTCGAACGCGGCCACCCCGGGCTCACCCGCCAGGGCCGCGCCCACCTCCTCGGCGACCTCGACCGGGGAGGCCGGCGCGGGCGCGAGGCGCGTCGGCTCCGGTGCGGGCGGGAGGACCTCCTCGTACGGGACCGGCCGCACCGGCCCGAGGGCGGTGCCCAGGACCTTGGCCGCGCGCACCCGCAGACCCGGGATCAACTGCTCGGCGGCGACTACCAGTTCGGCGTGCGCCCCGGTGTTCTCGACCTTCCCGGCATGGCGCTCCACCAGCTTCAGCGCCCGCTCCTGCACCTCGGAGTCCTCATGGCCGAAAGCCTGCGCCACGGCGGGCAGCAGTACCTCGGCCGTCGTCGCGTCGCGGCTCAGCGCCTTGCCGAGGAGCACCAACTGCGCGCGTACGAGCTTCTTCTCGGTGCGGAACAGCACCGCGTCCGACATCTCCGCCAGTCTGCGCGGCGGCAGCTCACCGTCCAGCGCCAGCGAGCCCAGCACCGACTGCGCGTGCGACGCCACCGGGGAGACCGCGTCGGCGGCCAGCGCCGACCAGTCGGCGGTCCGCTCCAGTTGCTCCTCGCGGGTGAGCGCCAGGGACGTCAACAGACGCAGGAACACCCGGTGGTCGGCGGCCGAGCCGCCCCGCAGCAGCCGGGCCACACAGGCGTCGACCGTCGCCCGTCGGTCCAGGGCCCCGTCGACGGTGAGCCGGGCGAGGGCGCCGGTCCAGCTGTTCGGCCCCTCGCGCGGGGTCCACTCCAGACTGCTCCCGATATCGGCCGTCTCGAAGAGCGCGGCCACCAGGTCGGTGAGATGCGCGTCCTTGCGCAGCCGGTCCAGCACGCTGTCCCCGTGCTGCCAGAGGCTGTTGATGTGCTGCACCCAGCCGGTGACGTAGGACTCGGTGGTCGGCACCGGGCAGCCGGACAGCCGCACCAGGCCCGCCATCAGTTCGTACGGCACATCGGACGCGACCGGGCGTTCGGCGAGCCGCCCCGTCAGGTCGGCGAGCCACTCCGGCGTGCGGTCGCCCAGGAGGCGCAGCAGCAGGGCGGGGGACGTCCGCGACCAGCGCATGTCGGCAGCGGCGATCCAGGTCGCGACGGCCGCGGCGCCCGTCTGGCACGCCACCCCGGCCGCGTACAGCGGCGGGTAGGCGCGGCGGGACCCCGCCGCCCAGGGGTCCGCTCTGAGTTCCTTGCGCAGTGCCTTCAACTCCGGGAACAACGCCCGTCGTTCGGCATCGGTCAGCTCGTCCAGCAGACCCACCACCTCGGCCGTCCGCCCGGCCCGTACCGCTTCCATCAGCTCACTCATCGCGCACCCCCGTCGCCCCGAACCCCGACCCGCTCCACCGAGACCTGCTCCACCGAGACCCGCTCCACCGGAACCCGTTCCAGCCCGGCCCGCTCCGCCGCGGTGGCACCCCGCCGCACCATCCGCACCGCCAACGCGTGCTTGCACGGCCCCCGTCCACCCCGGTACTTCGCCCACCACAGACAACTGCAGCTGAGCACCCCCGCCTCGTCCCGCACCCGATGCGTGTGGCCGTCCTCCGCCGTCACCGTCGCCAGGGCGTCGTCGAGCCGGACCGCGCCCGCGGCCACCAGCCCCCGGGCCGCGCGCAGTCTCGGGTTGTGCTTCTCCACCCGCTCGGCGTCGTAGGGCAGTTCACGGTGGAAGTAGGCCGCCTCGGCGGTGTCGTAGCCGACCCGGCCCGAGGTGCCGAGCCGGACCAGCGCCGCCCGGACCCGCTCGGCCGTGAGGCCCGAGGCGCTGGCGAGGTCGGCGATGTCCACGCGGGGCTCCCAGGCGAGGAGCACCGAGATCAACTCGGCGTCCTCGGCGGCCTCGTCGGTGGCCAGGGCGTCCAGCACACCGCCCTCGCCGGAGAAACCGCGCGAGGCGTCCGGCGACAGGGTCAGCGTGAGCCGCATGCCCGGCAGTACGACCTCCCAGGCGCCGGCCGTGGCATCGGCGCCGGTCACCGTGGGGCCGTGACCCGCAGTGCCGTCGCGTGCCGCAGGATCCGCTGGAGTGCGATCAGCCGCTCCGGCCCCGGCAGGCACACCGCGCCGGGCACCGCGCGCGTGGTCGGCCGCAGCGCACGGCCGGCGGGCACCACCCAGCGCGGCCCGGCCGCCGAGCCGCGTCCACCGCCGCGCGGCAGTGCGCGCAGGAACCGTACGGCCTCGGCGGCGGGCAGCTCGGCCCGTAGATCGAAGCCGGCCGCGATCACCTGGGCCTCCGCGAACCCGCGCAGCCACCGGTCCGGCAGCGGCACCTTCTTCTCCACCACCGGGCCGTCCATTGTGGTCACGGCCAACTCCTCGGGGCCGACCCGCAGATGCAGCGGGTCGTCCGAGCCGATCCGGGAAAGGGCCTCGCGCAGCGGGTTGTTGACGTCGACGTTCGTCGTGCCGTGCCCCACCTCGCCGCCGTCCAGGCCCGGGGCCAGGACGTCCAGGCGGGCGTACACCCCGCCGCAGCCCGAGAAGGACTCGAAGCGCAGCCGGTCCCCGTTGCCCGTCACCACCGGGTCGAGCGAGGCGCGTAGCAGCCGCTGGTAGTACCGTGCGGCGGCCACGTCCGCCACCGCGAGGAGACCGGCCGCGGCCACCTGAGGGGACGTCAAGAAGCCGGTGAAGAAACGGGGGTGGTCCTCGACACCGGTGGGTGTCGCACCCCGCGAGGTCTCGAGTCCCAGGCGCTGCTCACCCGCCGCGGACTCCAGCGCGGAGGGTCGGCGGTAGGCCACGGCCTGCACAGATCGCGTCATGGAAAAACCGTAGAGGCGACCACTGACAATCGGCCCTGACCTGCGGAAACGGTCTGACGGAGGGGGAGTTCGCACACGCGGGCGCAGACCGCGCACCGGGGGATGACGCCGGTGCGCGGCACACGGACAAGAGTACGGGAGCCGAAGGCGCGGAAGTCACTGCCCGACCCGGCCCGGCTGAAGCGTCTGCGTGAACAACACCGTGCCGTCGTACTCCCGCAGACGCACCGTCAGCTCTCCACTGTCCCCGTCGATGTCGACCTCGCCGAAGAACTGGTAGCCCTCGGCCGGCGAGACGTTCGCGGTCGTCGGCGCCTTCACGAAGACCCGGTCGGGACCGAACGTGCCGTCCAGCGCGCTGGCCGGGAAGGCACCGGCGTTGAGCGGACCCGAGACGAACTCCCAGAACGGCTCGAAGTCCTTGAACGCGGCCCGCGACGGGTCGTAGTGCTGGGCCGAGGTGTGGTGCACGTCGGCCGTCAGCCACACTGTGCCGGTGATCCGGCGGTGCTTGATGAACCGCAGCAGCTCGGCGAACTGCAGCTCGCGGCCCAGCGGCACGCCCGGGTCGCCCTGCGCGACGGCCTCGATGTTCGCCCTGCCCTCGGTCGCGTCGGGCACGACCAGGCCCAGCGGCATGTCGTTGGCGATCACCTTCCACACCGCACGCGACTTCGACAGCTCGCGCTTGAGCCACTCCAGCTGCTCACGGCCGAGGATGCCCACCGGGTCCGTGGTCTGGTCGTCGGCGGAGTTGGCGTTGCGGTAGGTGCGCATGTCGAGCACGAACACGTCAAGCAGCGGACCGTGGTTGACGACCCGGTAGATCCGGCCGTCCGGACGGCCGCTGATCGAGGAGATCGGGAAGTACTCGGAGAAGGCCCGCCGCGCGCGTACCGCGAGATCGTCCAGCTTCGTGCCGGCCGGGTAGGGCGTGCCGCTGCCGATGACCTCGCCCGGGTACCAGTTGTTGCGGACCTCGTGGTCGTCCCACTGGATGATGCTGGGCACCTGGGCGTTGAACCGGCGCAGCGCCTTGTCCAGCAGGTTGTAGCGGAAGTTGCCCCGGTAGTCGGCCAGCGTGGTGGCGACGTGCGCCTTCTCCTCGGTGGTGACGTTCCGGTAGACGCTGCCGTCGGGCAGCGTGGCACTGGCGGCGATCGGCCCGTCGGCGTAGATGTTGTCGCCGCTGCACAGGAAGAAGTCCGGGTCCGTCCTCGCCATGGCGTCGAAGATCCGGTAGCCGCCGATGGACTCGTTGATGCCCCAGCCCTGTCCCGCCAGGTCGCCGGACCACACGAACTTGACGCCCTTGCTGCGTTTCTCGGAGGCCGTGCGGAAGGTGCCGGTCACCGGCTCGCCGGTGCGGCGCGGGTCGTGCGGGTCGGCGAGCAGTACGCGGTAGTGGATCTGCTCGCCCGAGGGCAGTCCGCGCAGCCGGGTCGTGCCGGTGAAGTCCGAGCCCGGGCCCAGCAGCGGGCCGTGCCACCGGCGCGCGTTGCGGAACGACTCCGTCGCGGACGTCTCGACGACCATCCGGGCCGGGCGGTCGGAGCGCACCCACACCAGACCGGAGTCATGGGTCACGTCTCCCGTCTGCACACCCCAGTCCGCCCGGGGACGCCCGGACAGGGCGAAGGCCGGCGCGGCGGCGAGGGCGGTGGGCAGGGTGAGGGCCGCGGACGCGGCCAGCGAGCCGCGCAGCACGCTGCGGCGGCCGGGGAACGGACGGTGTGACATGCGGACGCCTCCAGGGACGGGTTCCGGCCAGTGGTTCGATGCCGTGGTTCGATGCCGTGTTGCGATGCCACAACTACTGGGACCCCGCAGCGCACACGGAAACCGCAAGTGAACAACTGCCCGCGCGGACAGGGTGGGCGGTGTCACACGGCGACGGCCCGGGACATCAGCCGCACGCCGTCACGGATCCGGGCGGGTGACAGATGGGCGTACCCCAGGACCAGCCGTACGTCACCGCCACCGCCACCGCCACCGCCACCGCCACCCCCATCGGCCCCGCCCTCGTCGTCGTGTTCGGCACACGCGTGCGTGTAGTCGGTCAGCAGGCGCACTTCCGCACCGGCAGCCGTCACGCGCGCGTGGAAGTCCTCCCGGGGTCCGTACCGCTTCGGCAGCTCGACGATGACGTGCAGGCCGGCCGCGATACCGGCCACCCTCGCGCCCGGGAAGTGCTCCTCCAGGGCGGCGACGAGCGCGTCGCGCCGCTCGCGGTACGCGCGCTGACAGCGGCGCAGCTGACGGTCGTAGTCGCCGCGTTCCACGAACCGGGCGAACAGCGCCTGGTCGAGGGTGGGATGCCCGAGGTCCATGGTCCGCTTGCGCTCCACGACCTCGTCGGCCAGCGCCTCCGGGACGAGCAGCCAGCCCAGTCGCAGCCCTGGAGCGAGCGATTTGCTGACCGAACCCGCATAGGCGACGCGTTCAGGGTCGAGTCCTTGAAGGGCGCCGACGGGGGCACGGTCGTAGCGGAAGTCGCCGTCGTAGTCGTCCTCCATCACGAAACCGTCCACCGACCGCGCCCAGTCGAGCAGTTCGGCACGGCGCCGCGCCGAGTACGCGATCCCGGTGGGGAACTGGTGCGACGGTGTCGTGACCACGGCCCGTACGCCCGTCCCGCGCAGCACGTCCATGCGGAGACCTTCGTCGTCCAGGGGTACGGACACGGTGGCGACGCCGGCCGAGGCGTAGAGGGAGTCGTGCTGAGGGCTGCCGGGATCCTCGACGCCGACCGTGCGCAACCCGCGCGCGTGGAGGGCGAAACCGAGCAGCGTCGTCGCCTGGGCCACCCCGGAGACGACCAGGATCCGTTCCGGGTCCGCGACCACGCCCCGGCGCCGCGCGAGCAGTTCCGCAAGTGCCGTCCGCAGCCGGGGCAGCCCGCGCGGGTCCGGATAGCCGAGATCCTGGTGGGGCAGCTCGGCCAGCACACCGCGCTGCGCTGCGGCCCAGGCGGTGCGCGGGAACAGCGACAGGTCCGGCGTCCCGGGCACGAAGTCCGCCCGCGCGCCCGGAGAGCGCGGGGCCAGGTCACGCGCGCGTGGGGGAGCGGACCGCACGGCACCGCCCACCCACGTCCCGGCACCCCGTCCGCTGCGCAGATAACCCTCCGCCGTCAACTGCTCGTACGCCTCGGTGATCAGTCCTCGCGAGACCCCGAGGTCGGCGGCGAGATCACGGCTCGACGGCAGGCGGGTGCCCGTCGCGAGCCGCCCCGAGCGCACCGCCTCGCGCAGCGCCGCCTGCAACGAACGTCCACGCGCGCGTGCCGGCGCCGAGGCGGCGGGAAGCAGCAACTCCCAGGCGGGAGAGGCAGGCGACGGGGGCGACGAGGCGAGCCGGTCCGTGGACGGTGCCGGGGCTGAACCCTCACCCGAACTTCCACCCGGACCCCCATGCGCGTCTCCACCCGGACCCTCGCCCACCCCCGAATTGGTCTCCGATGACGTCATGGAAGTGGACCTTAAACCGGACCGCCCCACTCCCTAGCGTCGCTGCCATGAACGCCACCACCGCGCGGGGATCCCTGCTCGCCGCACTCGCCTGTGTCCTCGTCGGAGGGTCCTTCACCGCCAACAGCGTCCTGGGTGAGTACCCGTACGCGGGCGGCCAGTTCCTGCGCTACGGCCTGGCCTGCGTGCTGCTCGTCCCGCTGGCCGGCGCGGGGGCCACGGCCCGGCTGCGGGCGCTCACGCTCCGCCAGTGGGCCCGCCTCGCGCTGCTGGCCGCCGTGGGCATGGTCGGCTTCAACCTCGCGGTCATCGCCGCCGAACGCACCGCGGAACCGGCGGTACCGGGCGTTTTCGTCGGCTGCGCGCCCGTGGTCGTGGCGGTCGTCGTCCCGCTCCTGGAGGGTCGTCGGCCCCGACGCGTCGTGCTGTACGGGGCGCTGCTCGTCGCGGTCGGTGCCTGCGTCGTCCAGGGGTGGGGGCGCACCGACGGGACGGGACTGGCCTTCTCCGCCTGCGCGTTGGCCGGCGAGGTGGGCTTCGCCGTCCTCGCCGTGCCCGTCCTGCGGCCGCTGGGGCCCCGGCTGCTGTCGGCCACGGTGTGCGGCGTCGCCGCGGTCGAGTCCGCGGCGGCCGGCCTGCTGTTCGACGGGACGGGATGGCTGCGGCGCCCCGACGCCACCGAGGCCGCCGCGCTGCTGTGGCAGGCGGCGATCGTCACGGTGGTCGGCTTCGTGTGCTGGTACATGGGCATGCAACGGCTCGGCGCCGAGCGCGCCACGCTCTTCTCCGGCCTCATCCCGGTCGCCGCGGCCTGCACCGCCCCGCTCGTCGGAACGGGCTCCTACGGGCCCGCCCAGGCCGTTGGAAGCGCCCTGGTAGGTGCCGGAGTCGCCCTCGGATCAGGCGCGTTGGGGCTCGGCGTGCCCGTCGCGGGCCGGCGTCGGTCCGCGGCTGCCGTCGAGGATGACGCGGGAGACCAGCGCCGGGTCGTCGTTCATCGGGCAGTGCCCGCAGCCGGGCAGCCGCACCAGGCGGGCCTTCGGGATGATCCGCTTGGCCCGCACGCCCTGGCGGCGCACGAGCAGCATGTCCCTGGTGCCCCAGGCCACGGTGACCGGAATCCCGGGGATGTCGTCGGCGAACCGGACGGAGCCGCCCGCCCGGAGGGTCGCGTCGAACCCGGTGGCCTGCGCCAGGGCGAGCGTCTCGGCGACCACGGCCTCGGGTGAACGGCGGCCGGGCCGGGCGTAGATGGTGCTGGTCAGCATGGTGCGGCCGGCCGCCGACCGGGACAGCCGCTCGACCAGGGGCAGCGGCAGCTGCCGGGAGATCCGGCGCATCGCGATCAGGACGCCGAAGGCGTAACGCCGTTCGGCCTCCGACCAGAAGCCGGCCGGGGACAGGGCGGTCACCGAGCGCGCGAGCTTCTCCCGGCCGAGTTCCAGGGCGAGCAGCCCGCCGAGCGAGTTGCCCGCCACATGCGGCCGGTCGAGCCCCAACGCCTCGCAGAACGCGCCGAAGACGGCCGTCGTCGTGGGCAGGTCGTAGGCGAGGCCGTCCGGCAGCGCCGGGGACGCGCCGAACCCGGGCAGGTCCACCGCGATCACGTCGCGCTCGGTCGCCAGGATGTCCACGACCGGGTCCCAGACCTGGAGGTGATGGCCGATGCCGTGCAGCAGGAGCAGCGGCTCGCCGCGGCCCACGCGCGCGTAGGACACGGTCACGGACCGAGGGCCGTTCGGAGAGGGGACCTCGAAGGAGACGGTGGTGGACATGGGGGTGCTCCTCGACCGGGACGCGAAGACGGACGCTGGGTAGACAGCTTGTCAGCAATTGCTACCGACGGGTAGCCCCCGACGCCGGCCTCCTCCCGCCCGTAAGGACCGATGCCCCTGCGCCCCCTCCGCTCAGTGCCCCCTGCGCACCTCCAGGTTGAACTCCGCGTGCCCCAGGTTCCGGAAGAGGTCGAGCCAGAGCGGCAGCAGCATCTCCACGCTGCGTGCCGAGCGGATGCCGCCCAGGTCGAGCACCCGGTGCGGGGGCCAGCCGAACTCCCCGAGCATGCGCGTCACCTGCGCCTTGGCGTCCGCGTCGTCCCCGCTCACGAAGACCTGGTGCTCACCGGGGACCAGTGCGGGTTCCACCATCACCTGGGAGTTGACGGTGTTGAGCGTCTTCACCACGCGCGCGTGGGGGAACGCCCGCTGGATCTGCTCGCCCAGGCTGTCCGACTCGACCGGCGACAGTCGCAGCTCGCCGTCCTCGAACGCCATGGGGTTCGCGACGTCGACCAGGACCTTCCCGTCGAGATGCGCCGCCCCGGCCGCCTCGAGGGCGGCGAGCGCCACCCGGCCGCCGACGGCGTTCACGACCACCTCGGCGGACGAGGCGGCCTCCGCGAACGTACCCGCGCGAGCGCCCGCACCGGCGCTTCGAGCCCACTCCAGGGCGGTGGGGTTGTCCTTCGTACGGGAGCCCAGCGTCACCTCGTGGCCCAGCTCCGCCAGCTTGCCGCCGAGCGTGCGGCCCACATCGCCCGTGCCCAGGATCGCGTACCGCATGGCCACCTCCGCGCGTCGCTGCCGCCGACCACCGGCGGCCCGCCCGCCATTCTGCTCCTGGAACCGCGGGTTCCTCCTGGACAGGGACGTACGGGTCGCGTGGGATGGAGGCGTGACGACCGACACCGAGACCGACGTCTTCGAAGAGCACCGCCCCGTCCTGCTGGGGGTCGCCTACCGCATGCTCGGGCGGGTGGCCGACGCCGAGGACATCGTCCAGGAGGCCTGGCTGCGCTGGTCCGGCGCGGACCACGCCCAGGTGCGCGAACCGCGCGCCTATCTCGTGCGCGTCACCACCCGCCTCGCCATCGACCGACTGCGCCAGGTCAAGGCCCGCAACGAGGCGTACGTCGGCCCCTGGCTGCCCGAGCCGTACGTCACCGAATTCGGCGACACCGTCCCGGACACCGCAGAGCGGGCCGTGCTCGCCGACTCCGTCTCACTGGCCGTCCTCGTCGTCCTGGAGTCGCTCTCGCCCCTGGAGCGCGCGGTGTTCGTCCTGCGGGAGGCCTTCGGATACCCGTACGCGGACATCGCCGCGATGCTCGACCGGGGCGAGCCGGCGGTACGTCAGCTCGCCGGACGGGCCCGCAAGCACGTGGACGAGCGGCGGCCGCGCTACGAGGTCGATCCGGACCGGCGCCGCGACCTCACCGAGCGCTTCCTCGCCGCCGCGGCCGAGGGCGACCTGGAGGGGCTCCTGGAGCTGCTTGCGCCGGACGTGCGCCTGGTGGCCGACAGCGGCGGCAAGTCCCGGGCGCCGCTGCGGGTCCTGGACAGCGCCGACAAGGTCGGCCGCTTCCTCCTCGGGGCGGCGCGCAAGGGCGTACCGGACCCGTCCTTCCGCTTCATGGAGCTCAACGGCGGCCCCGCGATCGTGGCCCTGTCGGCCGGCAAGCCCGACAGCGTCTTCCAGCTGGACATCTACGAGGGTCGTATCCAGTCCGTCTACATCATGCGCAACCCCGACAAGCTGGCGTCCCTGGCCGTCGAGTAGCCCGTGGCGTCCGATCGCCGCCCCGCTGCTCCCTTCGGGTGAGGCGAAGCCCCCGTTCCGCTACGGGGGCTTTGCCGTGGTGTCACGAATGCGTTCCGGCGCGAACGCCCCATGAACGCTGCGCTGCACAGGCGCTGTGGGTTGCGTACGGGATCGAGGATTGGTCTTGACCAAGGGTTTGGGCCGCCCTATGGTCGCAGATAAGTGCAACAACCTTTAATAAACAAGGGCGCTAAAACGCCGCCGGACCACGGCGATCGCGGAGGACAGGGTGGGGACCACGCAGCTGGAATCGGTACCGGAACCGAAGTACTGGCATCTCAGGACGGTGTTGAGCGAGGCACTGGACTCCGAATTCACCGTGGGTGAGATCCTGCCCAACGAGCGCGACCTCGCCGCTCGCTTCGGCGTCGCCCGTGCGACGCTCCGTCAGGCGCTGGAGCAGCTCGAACTGGAAGGCAGGCTGCACCGCCGTCGCGGTGTCGGCACGACCGTCGCGCCCCCGCGTGTGGGCGTGGCCGTCGGCTCCGAGCAGCACACCTGGCCGGGCGCCGCGGGGGACGTCTGGCAGCCCGTCGACTGCACGGTCACGGCGCCGCCCGCGGCCGTCGTCGCCGCCCTGGAGGCCGGTCAGGACGAGCCGGTGCACATCGTGCGCCGCTCCCGCGTCTCGAAGGGCCAGCCCGTCGCCGCGGAGCTGCTCTACATCCCGGAGTCGTCGGTCCCCGACCTCTCCGCCATAGACGCCCCGTCAGGACCCGCACGCGCGCGTGCCGTCCTGCGCGAGCTGCAGCGGCTGGAGCTGGAGGGCCAGGACAGCTCCGTGGAGCTCGGCTCCGCGCGCGCGGACGACGCCAAGGAACTGGACCGGCTCCCGGGGGCGCCCGTCCTCGTCGTCACCACCCGTTTCCTCGCCGCCGGCCGCACGGCCGCGCTGTCCGTCGCCACCTACCGGGCGGACACCTGCCGCCTGACTTTCGGTGACTCCGGGGGCGTGGAGATCCACGAGGGCCCGGAGCGCCAGGCGTCCTGATCCCCGCACAGCGTCAAACGCCCCGCGCCCCGGAACTCCTCCGGGGCGCGGGGCGTTTCACATGCAGGCCATCGCCCTGGGTCAGCGCCGCCCCGTCACCGTGCCCTCCACCGCGAACAGTTCCTCTTCCACATGGTCAAGGGCCAGCCGCAGCGCCCCTGTTGCCACCGCGGCCTCACCGAGGAGGGACAGGGCCACTCTCGGCGGGCGCAGGCAGAAGCGGGCCAACTCCTGGCGCAGGGGCGCCAGTACGCCGTCCAGACCGGCCGCCCACCCGCCGATCACGACGAGTTCGGGGTCGAGGGCGAGGACGAGCGCGGCCACGTCGTGGACGAGGCGCTGGATGAAGCGGTCGACGGCGGCGATCGCGCGCTCGTCGCCCTCGCGGGCCTTCGCGAAGACCTTGGCGACGGCCTGTTCGTCGAGAGGGTGCAGCGGCTCGTCCGTCGTGGACAGGAGCGTCTCCGGGGTCACCTCGCTGCCCAGCAGATGGAGCGCGCCGATCTCCCCGGCCGCCCCGCCGTACCCGCGGTGCAGCTTGCCGCCGATCAGCGAACCGGCGCCCGGGCTCAGCCCCGCCAGGACGAACACGATGTCGTCGGACTCGGTGGCGGTGCCCTTCCAATGCTCGGCGACGGCCGCCGCGTTGGCGTCGTTCTCGACCAGGACCGGACACTTGAAGGAGCGGCTCAGCCGCTCACCCAGGCGCAGCCCCGTCCACTCGGGCAGCGCGGTCCCCAGCCGTACGGTGCCGTCCGCCTCGACGATCCCGGGCGTGGCCACACCCACCGCGCGCAGGGAGTTGCGTGGGACACCGGCCCGGCGCAGCAGCTCGGCGACCACGGTACGCAGCCGGTCCAGACGCTCGTCGGCCGCCGCCGTCTCGTCGACGTCCTTGGCCTGCGCCCCGAGCACCCGCCCGTCCAGGTCGGACAGGAGCGCCGCGACGCGGTGGGGGCCGATCTCCAGGCCCAGCAGGTGCCCCGCCTCGGCCCGGAACCTGAACCGCCGCGCGGGCCGCCCCTGCCGCCGTGTGGCGCTCTCGTCGGCCGCCTTCTCGACCACGAGACCGGCCTCGATGAGCCCTTCGACCACACCCTCGACCGTCGGCCTGGACAGCCCGGTCACCCGCGTGATCTCGGTCAGCGTCGCGCAGTCCGTGGCACGCAGCGCGTGCAGCACCACCGCGGAATTGATCCTTCGCAGCAGCGAGGGATCCCCGCCGGTCAGCTGCCCCAACGTCCGTCCTTCCAGCTCGTGCGCGTGTTGGGGCGGATCGTACTCGGCGCGGCGCACCCCGGCGAGTGCCGGGCCCGACCGACCCGTCGAACAATCCGTTCCCGTCCTGTTCGTCCCCTGTGGATCAGCCCGGCGCCACGAACCCCGATTCGTACGCCGTGATCACCGCCTGCGTACGGTCCCGCGCCCCCAGCTTCGCCAGTACGGCGCTCACATGCGACTTCACCGTCTCCGTGCCGACGACCAGCCGCGCGGCGATCTCCGCGTTCGTCAGTCCCCGCGCCATCAGCCGCAGCACCTCCGCCTCACGCTCCGTCAGCCGGGCCCGCTCCAGCACGTCCCGGGCCGCCCGGTTGCCGCCGCCGTCGTCCCCGTACTCGGCGGCCAACCGCCGTACCGACGCCGGGAACAGCAGCGACTCGCCCTCGGCGACCAGCCGCACGGCATGCACGATCTCGGCCGGCCGCGCCCGCTTGAGCAGAAACCCGTCGGCCCCGGCCCGCAGCGCCTCGTACACGTACTCGTCGTTCTCGAACGTCGTCACCACGAGGATCTTCGGGGGATCGGTGACCGTCCGCAGCACCGCGCGCGTGGCCTCGATCCCGTCGAGCAGCGGCATCCGTACGTCCATCGCGACCACGTCGGGCCGCAGCTGCCGCACCAGCGGGATCACCGCCGCCCCGTCGGCCGCCTCCCCGACCACCTCGATGTCGGGCTGAGCCTCCAGCACGGCCCGCAGCCCCGCACGTACGAGCGGTTCGTCGTCTACGAGGAGAACGGTGACCGGCATCCGGCAAGCCTAGATCACCGCAACGGAAGCCTGACCTGCACCTGCCAGTCCCCCTGGTCGGGCCCGGTGCGCGCGTCGCCGCCCAGCAGGGCCGCGCGCTCGCGTATCCCGCGCAGCCCGCTGCCCCGGCCGGGCCCGGGTATGTCGGCCGTCAGCGGATTGCGCACCTCCAGGTCGAGAGCGTCGTACGCCACCTCGATCCGGATCAGGACGGGGACCGCGCCCGCGTGCCGCAGCACGTTGGTCAGTGATTCCTGGAGGATCCGGTAGCCCTCGCGGGAGACCGGGCCCGGCACGGTGTCCAGCGGCCCCGTCAGCTCCGCGTCGACCTTCGCGCCGGAGGCACGGGCGGACTCCAGCAGCCGGTCCGCGTCCGTCAGCGTCGGACGGCTGGAGACCGGCCGCTCGGACTCGCGCAGGATGCCGAGGACACGTTCCAGATCCTCCAGGGCCGCCCGGCCGGTCTCCTCGATAACGCCCAGGGCGCGGTCGGTGAAGACCGGGTCGCCGGCCGCGCGTGCGGCGCCTGCCTGCACCACGGCCACGGTCAGGGCGTGGCCGATGGAGTCGTGCAGTTCGCGGGCGATGCGGGTGCGCTCCAGGAGCTGCTCCGTGCGCTCCTCCATGGCGGCGAGCCGCTCCGCGGGGGAGGGGCCGAGCAGACGGCGGGCGAGAAAGGCGACGAGGCCGCCCGAACCGACCACCGTGCCGGCGAGCGCGGCCAGGGCCACGGGCGCGAGCAGGACGTGCCACCAGGGATGACCGTCGAGGACCAGCAGCACGCCGTCCTCGACGTCCCGCCCGAACGCCGACGACGCCAGATCCACGGCGGCGACCAGCAGTTGAACGGTGAGCAGCGCGGTCACGATGCCGAGCCACAACCGCGCCTGTAGCCATACGACCAGCCGCCCGCGGTCGCTCCAGGTGGCCGACGGCGCCACCACGATGTCGGTGCCCGCGCCGTCGTGCCCGTGACCGGTCAGCAACAGCCTTGCCTGGAGCCCCTCCACGGTGCGCATCGCGGGCACCAGACCGACGGGGACGAGCACCGCGGCCGCCACCGCCCAGGTCCACCAGGCCTCCTCGATGAACAGCCACATGGACGGCCACACGATGGCGATGAGCAGATGCAGCCACCGTGTGTATGTCACCGCCCGGCCGAACGGGCGCAGCAATCGGACCATTTGGTCATCGTGCCAGCCGCCACTGACAACGAGCTTCCCCCGCACGGGGGAGACGCTCTCCACGCGCGGGGGAGGTCCCGCCACCGCACCACCGGCCAGGCTGGTGCCATGACCAGCATAGACGTCCACGAACTCACCAAGGAGTACGGCACCCGACGCGCCGTCGACCACCTCACCTTCCGCGTCCACCCCGGCCGCGTCACCGGCTTCCTCGGCCCCAACGGCGCCGGGAAGTCCACCACCCTGCGGCTGCTGCTCGGCCTCGCGCGTCCCACCACCGGCTCGGCCACCGTCGGCGGCCGCCCCTACGCCACCCTCCGCGAACCCCTGCGCCACATCGGCGCCCTGCTCGACGCGGAGGGCGCGCACGGCTCACGGACCGGCCGGGACCATCTGCGGGTGCTGGCGGCGAGCAACCGCATCCCGTCGCGCCGGGTGGACGAGGTGCTCGCGGAGACAGGGATCGACTCGGTGGCGCGGCACCGCGTGAAGACGTACTCCCTGGGCATGCGCCAGCGGTTGGGCATCGCGGCCGCCCTGCTCGGCGACCCCGAGGTGGTCGTGCTGGACGAGCCCTCCAACGGCCTCGACCCCGAAGGCATCGTCTGGATCCGCGGACTGCTGCGGCGACTCGCGGCGGAGGGCCGAACGGTCCTGGTCTCCAGCCACCTCATGAACGAGACCGCGTCCTACGCCGACCATCTCGTGGTCCTGGGGCGCGGACGGCTGCTCGTCGACACCCCGATGCGGGAGTTCATCGACGCGCGCGTGCAGCCCCGCATCCGGATCCGCACGACGGAGGGCCCGGCGCTCAGAAGGCTTCTCGCCGAGCACGGTCACGACGGGGTGGAGCACGAGGACGGGCACTGGACCGTGACGCACGCACGCGTGGACGACATCGGACGCCTGGTGTCCACCGCGAGGCTGCCGATCCTCGAACTGACCACACTGGAAGGCACGTTGGAGCAGGCCTACCTCGATCTCACCGGCACCGAAGCAGAGTTCACCGCACAGCCCCAGGAGGCCTGACCATGCCGTTCGCCGCCGTACTCCACTCGGAGTGGATCAAGATCCGTACGCTGCGCTCGCTCCTGTGCGCCTTGGGCGCGGTCCTTCTCGCCACCGTCGCGTTCACCGCCCTCGGCGGCAGCGACAGCGACAGTTCCGACTTCGACCCGCTGTACTCGGTCTTCCTCGGCGTCGTCTTCGGGCAGATCGCCGCCATCGCGTTCGGGGCGACCGCCATGTCGACGGAGTTCCGGGGCGCGGCCCTGCGCGGCACACTCGCCGCGGTGCCGCTGCGCGGGACGTGGTTCGCGGCCAAGGCGGTGGCGATCGCCACGCCGGTACTCGTCGTCGGGCTGGCCGCCGGAGCCGCCAGCCTGCTCGTCGGCAAGTCGGCCCTCGGTGCGCAGGCGGACGTACTCACGGCGGCCGAGCAGGGGCGCGGGGTCGTCGGCTGCGCCGTCTACCTGACGCTGATGGCGCTGCTCGCGGCCGGACTCTCGGCAGTACTGCGCAGCGGCACCGCCACGCTCGGCATCCTCATCCCGTTCCTGCTCATCGTGTCGTTCGTCGTCGGAGACGTGTCCGGTTCGGCTGCGGACGTCCTGCCGGACAAGGCGGGGCAGGTGGTGTTCCACGAGAACTGGGACGGCGCTCTCGGCCCCTGGACGGGACTCGCGGTGACGGCACTGTGGACGGCCGCCGCCTTGTGCGCGGGGGCGTGGAGCGTGCGACGCCGGGACGCCTGACACCCTGCGTCGGCCTGCCGGGAACCGCTAGGAGCCCTCGGCCGCCGCCCGCAACCGCCCGAACTCCTCCGCCATGGTCGCCGCAGTCCAATGCGCGTTCAGCCCGCTCGGATTCGGCAGCACCCACACCCGCGTCTCCCCGAACGTCCGCTCCTGCGGCCCCACTTGGGCCTTGCGGTCGTCGAAGGCGGCGCGGTACGCGGTGACGCCCAGGACGGCCAGCCAGCGGGGGCGCAGCAGGGCGATCCGCTCCGCCAACAGGCGTCCGCCCTCGCGGTACTCCTCCGCGCTCAGCTCGTCCGCCCGGGCCGACGCGCGCGCCACGACATTCGTGATGCCGAGCCCGTACGACAGCAACTCCCCCTGCTCGGCGGGCTTCATGAGCCTCGGGGTGAAGCCGGACAGGTGGAGGACCGGCCAGAAGCGGTTGCCGGGACGGGCGAAGTGGTGGCCCGTCGCGGCCGTCATGAGGCCGGGGTTGATGCCGCAGAACAGGACGCGGAGGCCGTCCGCCGCCACGTCGGGGACGAGGCGGTCGCGGGCGGCCTCCAGCTCCTGCTGGGTGAAGCGGGTCAGAGGATCGCCCCCGGCGTGTAGCCCGCGGCCTCCGGGTGCTGCTTCACGAGCTCCTCGACCCGGCTCACGACGGTCGCGACCTGGGCGGCGGCGGCACCGGTGAAGGACAGCTTGTCGGCCATCAGGGCGTCCAACTGGGCGCGGTCGAGCGGGATCCGCTCGTCGGCGGCCAGCTTGTCGAGCAACTCGTTGCGCTCGGCGCCCTGCTCGCGCATGGCCAGCGCCGAGGCGACAGCGTTCTCCTTGATGGCCTCGTGCGCGACCTCGCGGCCGACACCGGCCCGCACGGACGCCATCAGCACCTTGGTGGTGGCGAGGAACGGCAGGTAGCGGTCCAGCTCGCGGGCCACGACGGCCGGGAAGGCGCCGAACTCGTCGAGAACGGTCAGGAACGTCTCCAGGAGGCCGTCCAGCGCGAAGAACGCGTCGGGCAGGGCCACCCGGCGCACCACCGAGCAGGACACGTCGCCCTCGTTCCACTGGTCGCCCGCCAGCTCGCCGGTCATCGAGGCGTAGCCGCGCAGGATCACCATGAGGCCGTTGACGCGCTCGCAGGACCGCGTGTTCATCTTGTGCGGCATCGCGGAGGAGCCGACCTGGCCGGGCTTGAAGCCCTCGGTCACCAGCTCGTGCCCGGCCATCAGCCGGATCGTCTTCGCGAGCGACGAGGGCGCCGCCGCGAGCTGCACCAGCGAGGTCACCACCTCGTAGTCCAGCGAGCGCGGGTACACCTGGCCGACCGAGGTGAACGCCTGCGAGAAGCCCAGGTGCCCGGCGATCCGGTCCTCCAGCTCGGCCAGCTTCGCCGCGTCCCCGCCCAGCAGGTCCAGCATGTCCTGGGCGGTGCCGACCGGGCCCTTGATACCGCGCAGCGGGTAGCGCCCGAGCAGCTCCTCCACGCGCGCGTACGCCACGAGCAGCTCGTCGGCCGCCGTGGCGAACCGCTTGCCCAGGGTCGTCGCCTGCGCGGCCACGTTGTGCGAGCGGCCGGCCATGACCAGCTCGCCGTACTCGCCCGCCAGCTTGCCCAGCCGCGCCAGCACCGCCACCGTGCGGTTGCGCACCAGCTCCAGCGAGAGCCGGATCTGGAGCTGCTCCACGTTCTCGGTGAGGTCGCGCGAGGTCATGCCCTTGTGCACCTGCTCGTGCCCGGCGAGGTCGTTGAACTCCTCGATCCGCGCCTTCACGTCGTGCCGCGTGACCTTTTCGCGCTCCGCGATGGAGGCCAGGTCGACGGTGTCCAGGACCCGCTCGTAGTCGGCGATCGCGTCGTCCGGCACCTCGATCCCGAGGTCCTTCTGCGCCCGCAGCACGGCGAGCCAGAGCTGCCGCTCCAGCTTCACCTTCTGCTCGGGCGACCAGAGCGTGGCGAGCTCGGCGGAGGCGTAGCGTCCGGCGAGGACGTTCGGGATACGGGGCTTGACGGCAGCGGAAGTCACGTGGACGGAGTTTACCTGGCGTCCCGAGGGGAGCCGGACCGTCCATGGAGCCCAGGGAGCGCAGGTCAAGCACGTTCCGACCCGCGATCTCCCGCAGACCTCTGAGAGGTGTGCGCGTGCACCCCGGCCCTCCCCGAAAACTGCAGCAGTTCCCCCGCCGCGGCTCCACGCGTTCCGAGTGCGGGAACCAGTCGGCCGACGCACGCTGAAGTCATGAACAGCCGGACCCCGCCAGGCCCTCCGGAAGGCCCACTGCAATCCTCGGGCCGCAACGACACGGCCCAGCCGGCGCCGTACCCCGCGCGCTCCCGCCGGAGCATCCTTACCCATGCGGGCGCGGCACTCGTCGGCCTCTTCGTCGGTGTGCTGATCGGCGTCACCAGCAACTCCAGCAACGACAATGCCGCTCCTTCGGCGACGGTCACCGCGACAGAGACCGCCACGCGGATGGCCGTCGCCAGCAGCGCGCCCTCAGGTCACAAGGTTCCTGCCGATGGCATCCCGGGCGACGGTACGTATGTCGTGGGCAGCGACATCAAGCCCGGCACCTACCGCAGCAAAGGTCCGCAGGGCGGCCTGATCACCAGCTGCTACTGGGCTCGACTCTCCAGTACCTCCGGCGAGGTGAAAGACATCATCGCCAACAACGCCACCAGCGGTCAGACGACTGTCACGATCGCTGCCACCGACAAGGCGTTCACGACCACGGGCTACAAGGCGTGGAAGAAGATCGGGTAGCGGAGCGTGCGTCGGTGTTTCCAGGCGCAGGACCTGCCACCGGGCCAGTCGCGCCATGTCGGCGAGATCCCTGTGCCACGGTCGGCGGATTGAGGTCAGAACGACGTCGGCGTCCTCTGTCACTCGACCGGGTCATAACCCGGCTACTCACCCTTCACCGGGCCGCCACGCAACGCATGATGCACCTCCAGCACACGTGCCCCGGGGGAACACCATGAGCAATGACGTCACGCCACCACCCATGCCCGACCACCTTCCACCCGCGCCCGAGCCGCCCGGCCCGAAGGGTTCGCGTACCAACCTCGTCATCATCGGATCGGCGGTCGCCGTCATCGCGGCGATCATCGGCACCGGAATCGTCGTGGTGCAGTCCGGAGACGGCGACAGCAAGTCGACCACCACCGCAGAGTCGCCTGTCCCTGACGAGGACGCCGTGGCCTCTGACGCAGAGGAGCAGGACCCGGAGCCGACGTACGACGAGGTCGACGCCGACAGCTTTACGATCAAGCTGCGGACCACCAGCCGGCAGTGCTTCGGGTCGGCGGGCTGCAACCTGACGGTCGAGCCGGACCTGACCTATCTGGCTGACACCGACGGCATCGATCCGGACGCGGTATACGAGATCACCTATGAGATCCATGGTGATGAGTCCGGCCCGGTCATCGCGACGGGTGAGCTGACGGACCGGACGAGCCTGAACTACACACCGTCTGTGATCAGCACAGCTTCGGCGGGCACGAAGGTATCCGTGGAGATCACCGACGTCGTGAGCCAGGGGGAATGAGGCCGCGTGAACGGCAGTTCCGGCGGGATGTGACTCGAGGCACCGGTGCTCTGACAGGCTCCGCCCGGAATCCGATCCAGGCACGGCCTTCGTCAAACGATGGCCGTGACCCCTCCCTTGGGCGCACCTGCCCGTCAGCCGGAGACCGCGCGCAATCCCTGGGCGTCCGCGTTCAATCCCGCGACTGTCGCCTTCTTCGAGCAGCTGCACAGCCGTATCCCGCTCTGGTGGAGCTGTCCGGAGGCGCCTCGCCCATTCGACAGCCGGGCCGCATCAACATCCTGGATCTGTCACAGAACCGCCACGCACCGTACGGACCGATGGACACATCTGACACTCTGTCCCCCAACTACGCATCAGGGGGCGCATCGTGTCCAACTCCGCATTTCCTCCTCCAGGGCAGCCGTCGTGGGCCGCCGGTCCACCACCGAGGAAGAGCCGCAACTGGAAGCTCATCGGCGGAATCACCGCGGGCATCCTCGTCGTCGGCGGCATTGGATCTGCCTGCGACAAGAAGTCCAACGGCAGTAGTGGCACAACCACCACGGAGACGAGCGCAAGCAACAACGCCAAGACCGGCAGTACTGAGGGCGGCGGCGAGACCAAGACCGTCCCCAACTTCATCGGCATGGGACTCCAATCCGCCCAGGACACCGCCCAAGCGGCAGGGTTCTACGACCTCAAGAGCCACGACTCCCTCGGGCGAGACCGGCATCAGATCCTCGACCGGGACTGGAAGGTCTGCTCCCAGAACGTGAAGGCCGGCAGCGGCGTCGCCACGGACACCAAGTTGGACTTCGGCGCGGTCAAGCTCGATGAAACCTGCCCCACCAAGGAACAGGGATCACCTTCGGCGGCCGACGGGACGATGCCGGACTTCACAGGGAAGTCGGTCCAGGCCGCCCGCGACGCGCTCGACTCCAGCACCTCGATCACGGTCGACGACGCGTCCGGCGATGGAAGGATCGTGCTCATCGGCTCGAACTGGCAGGTGTGCACCCAGAAGCCGGCCGCAGGAGCGAGCCTGTCCGGGCAGCCGGTCGTGTTCGGCGCAGTGAAGTTCGGCGAGTCCTGTCCGTAGAGGCGTTGTCAGCGCCGGAACGTAGCCAGGGTCGCAAGCCCCCTCGCCGGAAGCTACGAGCTCCCCGTCACCCCATCCGTGTCGGCCAGCTCCGCCAACACATCCCCATGGCACAGCTCCGGCGCGCACCAGCACGCCAGCGTCCTGCCGCGCAGTTCCGCCACCAGGTCCAGCAGCTCGGGGCGCTCCAGGAGATACGCCCGGTACATCGCCATGACCTCCGCCCGTGTCCCGTCCCGTTTCTTGGTCGGGGTGTCGTAGGCGAAGGGGTTGGAGAGGGGGTGGCGGGGGAGGTCCCAGCCGCCCATGGTCCAGCGGCGGCCGACGTAGACGACGTCCTCGGGGGCGAACTCCAGGCGGGGGCCGAAGTCGTGGATCCGGCCCCTGACGTTGATCACGCGGGTGACCACGGCGTCAGTCCGTCAGGTCCTTGTAGGGCAGCAGGTCGGGGCGCTTCGCCACGAGGCCGTCGCCGGAGGAGCGGCCGGTCAGGCGGCGGCCGATCCACGGCAGCAGGTGCTGCCGGGCGAACCGCGCGTCCGCGACGCGCCGCGCGAGCCACGCGGGCGGCACGGTGGCCGCCATCGGCGTACGCCACTCGGTGTCCTCGGGGTCGTAGCCGAGCGTCTGCCACACCGCCTCGGCGACCCGGCGGTGGCCCTCGGCCGTCAGGTGCAGCCGGTCCACGTCCCACAGGCGCGGGTCGGCGAGCGAGGGGGCGCCGTACAGGTCGACGATCAGGGCGCCGTGCCGTTCGGCGAGCCCCTCGACGATGGTGAACAGCTCCTCCATGCGCGGCCGGAACCGCTCCAGGACGGGGCCCTGGCGGCCCGGGCTGCGCATCAGCACCAGTTGCTCGCAGGACGGGGCCAGCCGCTCCACGGCCTCCGTCAGCAGGTCCCGCACCCGGCTCATGTCGACCTTGGGGCGCAGGGTGTCGTTGAGCCCGCCGACCAGCGTGATCACGTCGGGCCGCATGGTCACCGCCACGTCGACCTGTTCGTGGACGATCTGCCCGATCAGCTTGCCGCGCACCGCGAGGTTGGCGTAGCGGAAGTCGGGCGTGCGGGCGGCCATCCGGCCGGCGAGGAGATCGGCCCACCCGCGGTACGAGCCGTCCGGCAGGAGGTCCGACATGCCCTCGGTGAACGAGTCGCCCAGCGCCACCAGGCTGGTGTACGCGGGGCTGGGCTGTGCGGGGGTGCTGGGAGTGGAGTTCGTCTGCATGGCGAAGCAGATCGTAACCCGACGGCATACCCGTCGGTCTGTCGGCCCAGGGCGGGCGGGGACCGAAGCGGGCCTCCCGGCCACCTGCTCCCCGCACCGTCCGCCCGCGGCCTCCCCGCGCCTCCGCCTCCGGCCTCCCCGCGCCTCCGCCTCCGGCCTCCCCGCGCCTCCGCCTCCGGCTACCCCTCGACCCTCACGCCCGCTGTCCGAACAGCTCCTGCAGTACGTCCTCCATGGTCACCAGACCTTCCAGTCGGCCGTCGTCGCCGCGGACCGCCGCCAGGTGCGTACGGCTGCCCCGCATCGCGGTCAGGACGTCGTCCAGGGGCGTGCTCGCCCGTACGCGCGCGATGGGCCGCATGTCCTGGACGCGGAACGGCACCTCGCGCGGCGAGGCGTCCAGCGCGTCCTTGACGTGGAGGTAGCCGACGATCCGGCGGGACTCGTCGACGACCGGGAAGCGGGAGAACCCGGACTGCGCCGAGAGCTGCTCCAACTCCTCGGGTGTGACGCCCACGCGCGCGTAGACGACGCCTTCCAGCGGCAGGACGACGTCACGGACCGGGCGGCGGCCCAGTTCGAGCGCGTCGCGCAGCCGCTCCTGCGCGCGGTCGTCGATCAGGCCCGCGGCGCCCGAGTCCCGCACGATCCGGGCCAGTTCGGCGTCCGAGAAGGTGGCCGAGACCTCGTCCTTGGTCTCCACGTGCATCAGTCGCAGCAGCGTGTTCGCGAAGGCGTTGATCGTGAAGATCACCGGGCGCAGCCCCCGGGCCACGGCGACCAGCGGCGGGCCGAGCAGCAGCGCGCTGCGCACCGGCTCCGCGAGCGCGATGTTCTTCGGCACCATCTCGCCGAGCAGCATGTGCAGATACGTCGCCAGGGCCAGCGCGATCACGAAGGACACCGCGTGCCCCGCGCTCGTGGGCACGCCCAGCGCGTGGAACACCGGCTCCAGCAGATGCGCGATCGCGGGTTCCGCGACCACGCCCAGGACCAGCGTGCACAGCGTGATGCCGAGCTGGGCGGCGGCCAGCAGCGCCGACACGTGCTCAAGGCCCCACAGCACGCTCTTGGCCCGCCGGTCGCCCTCCTCGGCATGCGGCTCGATCTGCGAACGGCGCACGGAGATCAGCGCGAACTCGGCGCCGACGAAGAAGGCGTTGACGACGAGGGTCGCGAAGCCGATCAACAGCTGTACGGCGATCATCGGGCGTCCCCCTGCTCGTCGTGCTTGACCGTGTCCGTGTCTATGTCCGGGTCTATGTCCGTGTCCGTGTCCGTCTGCTTGATCCTGGCGGCGCCGGCCGTCTGGGGCGCCCCTGCCGCGCCGTCGAACGGCGCGTGCATCAGCACCCGCGCCGCCCTGCGACCCGACGCGTCCACGATGTCCAGCCGCCAGCCGGTGACCTCGACGGAGTCGCCCGTCTCCGGGATGCGGCCGAGTTCCGTCGCGACGAGGCCGGCGAGGGTCTCGTACGGCCCCTCGGGCGCCCTGAGGCCCACACGCGCGAGCTGGTCGACGCGGGCCGAGCCGTCGGCGGAGTAGAGGGCGCGGCCGTCGTCGTCGGTGCCGGCGTGGGCCAGGTCGGGCGTCTCGTGCGGGTCGTGCTCGTCGCGCACCTCGCCGACGACCTCCTCGACGATGTCCTCCAGCGTGGCCACGCCCGCGGTGCCGCCGTACTCGTCGATCACGACGGCCATGGTCCGCCTGCCGGACAGCCTGTCCAGCAGGCGGTCGACGGTGAGGGACTCCGGTACGAGCAGCGGCTCGCGCATGATCTCGGCGACCGGCACGTACCGGCGGCGGTCCGCCGGGGTCGCCAGCACGTCCTTGATGTGCGCGGTGCCGACCACCGAGTCGAGGTTGCCGCGGTAGACGGGGAACCGGGACAGACCCGTCGCCCGGGTCGCGTTCGCCACGTCCTCACAGGTCGCCTGGACGTCGAGGGCGATCACCTGCACGCGCGGGGTCATCACGTTCTCCGCGGTGAGGTCGGCGAGGTTCAGGGTGCGCACGAACAGCTCGGCGGTGTCCGGCTCCAGGGCGCCCTCCTTGGCGGAGTGCCGGGCCAGCGCGGCCAGTTCCTGCGGCCCGCGGGCCGCCGCCAGCTCCTCGGTGGGCTCGACGCCGAAGAGGCGCACCACGCGGTTCGCCATGGTGTTGAGATGGGAGATGAAGGGGCGGAAGGCCGCGCTGAACCAGCGCTGCGCGTTGCCCACCCCCTTGGCCACGGTCAGCGGCGAGGAGATCGCCCAGTTCTTGGGCACCAGCTCGCCGACGACCATCAGGAAGACCGTGGACAGCGCGGTACCGAGCACGAGCGCCACGGTGCTCGACGCGGAGTCCGGGATGCCGATCGACTCCAGCGGGCCCGCGATCAGCTTGGCGATCGACGGCTCGGAGAGCATGCCGACCACCAGGTTGGTGACCGTGATGCCGAGCTGCGCGCCGGAGAGCTGGAAGGTGAGATTCCGTACGGCCTTGAGGGCGCCGGCCGCGCCGCGCTCGCCGCGTTCCACCGCCCGTTCCAGGTCGCCCCGCTCGACCGTGGTCAGCGAGAACTCGGCGGCGACGAAGGCGCCACAGGCGAGCGACAGCAGGATCGCCACCAGCAGGAGGAGCACTTCGGTCATCGGGTCACCTCCGTCCCATGATCGGACAGGGTGGGGCGGACCGCGCGCCATCGTGCACGGTGGGTACTACTGGGAGGCTCGCCCATGGGCGGACGCTCACACCTTTCATGACAGTACGGATCGTCCTCGCATGCTCGCACGAGGACGGAACAGTGCCCCAATAGTAAAGGACCGGCAAAGTAGATCGAAAAGAGGATCAGGGAGAAGATCAGAAAGAAGAACCAGAAGCAGCTCAGCCGGCCAGTGGCTTCACCCAGCGCCGCCAGTGCTCCTCGGGGGCGTACCCCGCCGCACGCCACGCATGCTGGCCGGTCTCGTTGCGGGTCAGCACCATGGCGTCCCCGCGCCGCCCGCCGAGCCGGACGAACCGCTCCTCGGCCGCCGTCAGCAGCGCCGAGCCGATACCCCGACGGCGCCGCTCCGGGTGCACCGCCAGCCGGTACAGATGGCAGCGCCACCCGTCGAAGCCGGCGATCACCGTGCCCACCAGCTCGCCGTCCAGCTCGGCCAGGATCAGCGCCTCGGGATCGCGGGCCACCAGCCGCTCCACGCCGTCCCGGTCGTCACTGATGCTCGTCCCCTCGGCGGCGCCCTTCCAGAAGGCGAGAACGGCGTCGAGGTCGTCGGGCCCGGCGGCCCGTATCCGCAGATCGGTCATACGGCGATCCCATCATCCGGGACGCCTCCGAGCGCGGAATTCCAGCATGCGGACGGGCGTCCGCTCACGGTCGGGCCCTACGCTCGCCGCCCTGCCCGCCCCACGCCCACCGCCCTGCCCGCCGCGCGCCCACCGCCCTGCCCACCGCGCGCTCACCGTCCCGCCAACGCCGCGACCACCGGCGCGAACGCCTCCATGTACGGCTCCAGAACCGTCAGATACGAGAACCCGTACCGCTCCCGCTGTGCCAGCACCTGCGCGGTGATCTCGTCGAGGGTGCCCACCAGGAGGATCGGCAGCTCCAGTGCCTGTTCCGTCGTCAGCCCCGGCACCCGTTCGAGGAGCGGTCGGACGGCCTCCTCGCGGTCCTCGGTGACGATCACCATCTGGACGAGGAGGTTCAACTCGGCCTTCTCCGCGCGCCCCTTGGCCGACTCCAGATAGCGCGCCACCCGTTCGGCGAGTTCGGTCGCCGCGACCGGCGCCAGCTTCCCCGTCGTGCTGCCCGGCACCAGCCGCGCCCCCGCGAAGGCCGCGATGTCGGCGTGTTCGGCGGCGAGTTGGAGCATCCGCTCGCCGTTGCCGCCGATCATCAGTGGGACGTGGGTGTCCTCTTCGGCGTCGAGAGCGCGCTTCAACTCCTCGACCGTGCGCCGCAGATGGGTCACCCGCTCGCCCGGCGAGCCGTACGGCAGCCCGGCCGTCTCGTGCTCCGACTGTACGTAGCCGGTGCCGAGCCCGAGTTCGAGGCGCCCACCCGTCAGTGCGGCCGTCGTCGTCACCTCCCGGGCGAGCAACACCGGGTTCCAGAAACTCGCGTTGACCACGAAGGTGCCCAGCCGTGGCCGCTCGGTCGCGCCTGCCGCGGCGACGAGCGCCGGGAAGGGGGCGACCATGCCGAGGTGGTCGGGGACCAGGATGACGTCGTACCCGAGCTCCCCGGCGCGCCGGCATCTGGCCCGCCACTCGGAGGCCGGCCCGGGCAGCAGCAGACTGGCTCCGAACCGGAACGGACGCGCCGGACGCGGCATGAACTCTCCTCACGGGGAGGGGACTTGAGCACCTGCCGCGATTCCATCACTTCCGTTCCGTCATTCGTGCGCGATCGCCGCCAGTACGTTCATGCGCGACGCGCGCAGCGCGGGCAGGAGTGCCGCCACCACGCCCACCACCGCGGAGCCCACGACCACTTCGACGATCGTGGCCCATGGGACGGCCAGCGCGTTCATGCCCTGGAGTGCCAGCACCTGCTGGGTGCACACGCCCCACACCAGGCCAAGAGCGAGGCCGAGGACCGCGCCGAAGACCGCGATCACCACCGACTCCAGCCGGATCATCCGGCGCAGTTGGCGCCGGGCGAGCCCGATGGCGCGCAGCAGGCCGATCTCCCGGGTGCGCTCCACGACCGACAGGGCAAGGGTGTTGACGACGCCGAGCACCGCGATGACGATCGCGAGCCCGAGCAGCGCGTACACGAGGTAGAGCAGGACCGCGATCTGGTCGTGCACCAGCTTCTTGTAGTCGGCCAGGTCGCGGACCTGGACCTGCGGATACGGTTCGAGCGTCGTGTCCAGCCGCTTGCGCAGCTGGTCGGCGCCGGTGCCGGAGGTCGCGTTGACGTAGAGCGCGGAGTCCTGCCCGCCGGGCACGTACTTCTCCACGGCCGCGATCCCGAGGAACAGGCCGCCCTGCATGCCGAATCCGTCGCTGCCGGCCTGGTCGGTGAGGGCGCCGACCTTCAGCTCGGTCCGCTGCCCGCCGGGGAACTCCACCGGGATCGTGTCGCCGAGCCTGACCTTGTGGTCCTTCGCGAAGTCGACGTCCATGGCGATGGCGCCGGGCGCCAGTGCCGCCGCCGTGTCGCCCTGCGCGTACGTCACATGGGCGACGTCGTCGACACCGTCGTCGTAGCCGGCGGCGGTCGTCTCGATCCGCTTGCCGTCCGGCAGCCGTACCGCGACCGGCGCGAACCGCAGCCGGACGACGAGCCCGACACCGTCCGTGGCCCGCACCTTGTCGGTGACCTCCTTGGAGAACGGCACGAAGTTTGCGTTCTGGATCACGAAGTCGGCACCCAGGACCTTGTCGATCTGCTGGTCGAAGGACTTCGACATGGAGGCGCTCGCCACCGACATGCCACCCACCAGGGCGAGTCCGACCATCAGGGCGGCCGCGGTGGCGCCGGTACGGCGGGGATTGCGCAGGGCGTTGCGCTGGCTCATGCGGCCGATCGAGCCGAAGATCGCGGGGAAGGCCGCGCCGAGAACCCGGATCACCGGGCGCACCAGCAGCGGGCCCGCGACCACGGTCGCGAGGAGCGTCAGGACGACGCCCAGACCCAGGAAGGAAGCGGACGAGGCGGTCTTCGTGGCGGTCGCGCAGCCCACCAGGGCGGCGGCGCCCAGGACGCCCAGGACGGACCCGACGATCGCCCGGGTGCGCAGCGGCCGTCCGATCTCGGCGATCTCCGCGTCCGCGAGCGCGGCCATCGGCGAGACGCCGGCGGCGCGCCGCGCGGGGAGGTAGGCCGCGACGAAGGTGACGCCGACCCCGACGACGTAGGCCGCGACGGGGGTGCCCCAACCCACCACCATCTCGGTGGTCTTGAGGTTCATGCCGAAGGCGCTCATGAGTTTGATCAGTCCGGCCGCGAGCCCGATGCCCGCCGCGAGGCCCAGCGTCGAGCCGACCAGGCCGAGCAGGATCGCCTCGGTCAGAACGGACCGGCGCACCTGCCGGCGGTCGGCGCCCAAAGCGCGCAACAGGCCGAGTTCGCGGGTGCGTTGGGCGATCAGCATGGAGAAGGTGTTGACGATCAGGAACACGCCCACGAGGACGGCGATTCCGGCGAAGCCGAGCATCACGTACTTGATGATGTCGAGGAAGCCGCCGAGGTCGGAGGCGGCCGACTTGGCCTGTTCGTCGGCCGTCCTGACCTCGTAGTCGGTGGTGCCCACCACGGCGGCGACCCGCTGCTTGAGCACGGTGTCGCTGACGCCCTGCGCCGCGTCGACGGAGATGCCGGTGGCCTTGTCGGCGGAGCCGAGCAGTTGGGTCGCCGCGGTCCGGGGGTCGAGGAAGACGAGGGCCGCGCCCGGGTTGGTGGTGGTGAACGTGGCGATGCCGACGATGCGAACCTTGAAGGTGCCCGGCTGGGCGAGCACGGTCAGGGTGTCGCCGATCTTCACGTGCTTCTTGTCGGCGGTGTCGGCGTCCAGGAGCGCCTCGCCGCCACCCTGCGGGGCATGGCCCGAGGTCAGCTTCACGGGGCTGCGGTCGGTGAGGAACCAGTCGGAGGCGATGGTCGGGGCGCCGGTGGTCGGGCCGACCGACTTGTTCTTGCTGTCGACGACCGTGATGTTCTCGACGCCGACGTCCGCGTGGGCCGACGCGACGCCGGCCACCTTCGCCACCTGGTCCGCGAGTGCGGCGGGCACGGTCTGTGCTTCCCCCGTCGGCACCTGTGACTTGAGGTCGTCCTTGGCCTCCACCGTCACATCGGCGGAGGTGGAGGCGAACAGCCGGTCGAAGGTGCGGGTGACCGTGTCCGAGAAGATCAGGCTGCCCGCGACGAACGCCACGGACAGCACGATCGCCAGCGCGGAGAGCAGCAGCCGGCCCTTGTGCGCGAGGAAGCTGCGAAGTGTCGCCTTGAGCACCGGTTCAGTCCTTGTCGAGGTTCACGTCGGCGGAGGTGGCGGGGCCGTCCCCGGACCCGGACCCGGTCCCGAACACGTCTCCGTCCCCGTCCGACGGGCCGCGCAGCGAGTCGAACCGCTTCATGCGCTCCAGCACCGCCTCCGCCGTCGGCCGCTCCATCTCGTCCACGATCCGCCCGTCCGCGAGAAAGAGCACCAGGTCGGAGTGGGCGGCGGCGCCCGGGTCGTGGGTGACCATGACCACGGTCTGGGACAGCTGGTCGACGGCCTCGCGCAGGAAGCCGAGGACCTCGAGACCGGCGCGCGAGTCGAGGTTGCCGGTCGGTTCGTCGGCGAAGATCAGCTCGGGGCGGGAGGCCAGCGCCCGCGCGCAGGCCACGCGCTGCTGCTGGCCGCCGGAGAGCTGGGAGGGCCGGTGCTTGAGCCGGTCCCGCAGCCCCAGGGTGTCGATGACCTGGTCCAGCCACTTCTCGTCGGGCTTCTTGCCCGCGATGTCCATGGGCAGGGTGATGTTCTCGAGCGCGTTGAGGGTCGGGATCAGGTTGAACGACTGGAACATGAACCCGATCCGGTCGCGGCGCAGCCGGGTCAGCTCCCGCTCCCGCAGCCCCGTGATCTCCGTGTCGCCGAGCCACACCTGACCGGCCGACACGTTGTCGAGCCCCGCCAGACAGTGCATCAACGTGGACTTCCCGGAGCCCGAGGGCCCCATGACGGCGGTGAAACGGCCGCGCGCGATGTCCACGTCCACCGAGTCGAGGGCGAGCACCGTCGTCTCGCCCGAGCCGTACGCCTTGGTCAGACCGCGGGCGCGGGCCGCGATCCCGTCCGCCGACGCATGGCCGGGAACGTACTGCGCAGCAGGTGTGGACAAAGCCGTCTCCTCGCTCCTGGGCATGGCGACTCGCTGGTCCCGGCCGAGCGTAGTGTGATGCGCAGCACACGTGGAATCCCTCGCAAGTCCTGGGTGGTCTCCACCGCAGGTCGGGCCCCCGATACGGATGTAAGGGGCACGCTCCACCCGGAGGTGGACCCTTTCGTCCGGGATTTGGTACCTGAGTACCCCTTGCCGGTGCTAGCTGTTCGGCGCTAGCGTCTAGGTATGGCGAAGACCCAGCTGAACGTGAGAGTGGACGAGGGCACCGCCCGCGCCGCCCGTGAGCGCGCCCTGGCCCGCGGCATGAGCGTCAACCGCTACATCGAAGAGCTGGTCAGACAGGACACCGGAGAGGTCGGCCACACCTTCGTGGACGCCGCCGCGGACTTCATGAAGCAGTACGAGTCCGTCTTCGCCGAGGAGTTCGGCACGGAGAAGGAACCGCCGCGCGAAGGTCGCCGCTGATCCGTTGAGCAGTCTCAGAATCGATCTTGCCTGGCTCCTCATGCTCGCCGAACAGAAGACACCGGGGGACCCCCAGGTCACCGACTGGGGTGCCCTGGTCGCCGCCGTGGCCCGCCACGAGGCCGAGATCTTCGACGTACCCGTCTACGACACCCCGCCCGCGCGTGCCGCCGCGCTGCTCCAACTCCTGATCCACGTACCGGCGTTGGAGCGCTCCAACGCCCTCTTCGCCTCCGCCGTGGCGTACGCCTACCTCGTCGCGAGCGGTCTCAAGGTCGCCACCTCGCCCGAACAGGTCCGTGATCTGGCCCGGCTGGTCAAGAACGGCGAGGCCACGGTGTACGAGATCGCGGAGGAACTGCGCCAGCGGACGCTGTGATCACGGCCCGGTGGCCGGCTCCTTGACCTCCGACGTCTCGGCCGGCCGCCAGGCCGTGCCCAGCACGCAGTACGAGGTGGGCAGGCGCGGTCCCTTTTCCGGCATCAACAGCCGCCGGTAGGGGCCGAGTTCGAAGCCTGCCTCCCGGAAGGCGGCGATCGGCTCACGGGCCAGATGACAGCCGCCGTTCAGGGGCGGCCACAAGGTGCGGTCGAGGGCGTGCTGGGTGAAGGTCATCGCGCTGCCACCGCCCTGCCCGTGCTCGAAGAACCGCACGACACCGCCCGGCCGCAGCACCCGCCGCACCTCGCCGAGCGCGCGCCGCACGTCCCGGACGCTGCACAGCACCAGACACAGCACGGCCGCGTCGAAGGCCTCGGACTTGACCGGCAGCGCCTCCGCGGCGCCCGGCGCGACATCGACCGGCACCTCCGCGCGCAGGGCGGCCTCGACCGCCAACTGCCGCAGCAGGGACTCCGGTTCGATGGCGACGACCTCCGCGACCGTACGCGGATAGTGCGCGAAGTTGAGCCCGTTGCCCGCGCCGATCTCGATGACCCGGCCGGACAGCCCGGCCAGCAGCCGGTCGCGTACCCGGCCCATGCCCATCCGGGTCTCGGCGCCGACGCTGACCTTGGCGTAATAGCGGGCGAACAGCGGATGGTGCACGGGGCCCCGCGTGACCTTCGCGGAACCGGCGGATCCCTGCGGCATGAGGACCTCCCTCACCGGACGCCTTACCGCGATTGTCCCCCGGAACGGCCCCGCGCACCCTTTCACCGGGTCAGGCGATGAAGTCCCGGACCTTGGTGTACACCCCGTTGTCGTTGTTCGTGTCGGTGTGCGAGATGCACCCGACGTCCACGTTGGTCGCGCCGCTCAGCAGGGCCGAGCTGTTCGGGACGACCGCGGAGTCGCAGTCGGACCAGTAGCTCGCGTACGAGACGCTGCCCGGTGTCTCGTCACCGGAGTTCAGCGCGGTCACGTACGCGCTGCCGGTCTGCATCTCCTTGCAGGACGTGTACAGCCAGGCGCACAGCGAGGCGACGGACGTCCCGTGGTTCGTGCCGGCGACCGACACGAAGTCGTCGACGTACGCCGTCCCGCCCAGGTTCTTGAGGTAGTAGCGGGTGCTCAGCACACCCATCGAGTGGGCGACGAGGTCCACCTTGGACGCGCCGGTGCGCGCCAGCACGTTCCTGATCTCGGTGGCCAGTTGCTGTGCGCTGGTGGCGTTGGACTGCCCCCAGTCGTACGACCAGGCGTCCAACTCGGCGGCGGAGTAGCCGTCGGCCTTGAAGTCGGCTACCCAGTCGTCCCAGCCGCTCGCCGAGCCGCTGAGGCCGTGCACGAACACGACCGGGTTGTGGGTGGCCGCCTGAGCGGGTGCGGCGGCGAGGGAGAGGGACAGCAGGAGCGTGGCGACAACTCCCGAAAGGGCGGTGGCGATACGACGCTTGTGGCGCTGCATGATGCCTCCTGAAACGGATGGGGTTCGTCAGGAGTGTCAGCGCGGGTCTACGCGCGCCGCATCGGTGAAATCGCCGGTCTTTACGGGTCAATTAACTCGCCAGTAACGTCAGTTGTGTGGTGTATCCGGTGAACCCCCCGCCGCTCGACCGCACTTCGCCACCGTCTCCCCCCACGGACGCGTGGCGGCAACTGGCTCCGATGCTTCCCGAAGGCGTCCGGGTACGGATGCTGCACGCCGTATACGGCGATCCGCGCGCCGCGGCGGAAGCCGTACCGCGGCTCACCGAGCGGCAGACCTCGGGCCACGACCCGCTCCCCACGGACCCCGCGGAACTGGCCCCGGCCCTGCTGCACGCCCACCGCGCCGAGATCCGCGCCCTCCCGGACGACACCCGCCTCCTCCTGCTGCTGGCAGCGGCCGATCAATACCCCCTGGCCACCCACGCCTTCCTCCGCGCGACCGCCGCCGCCCGCCTGGACACGCGCCCCCTGGAACGGGCCGAGACCGCGGGCCTCGCGCACGCCGGAGCGGGCGGTGTCGTCTTCCGCGACGCCTGGACGCGGATCGCCGCCTACGAGACCGGGTCCCCGGCGGACCGGCGCGACGCACACCGCCTGCTGGCCCGCGTCCTGCGCGCCGACGGCGAGACACCCCGCCGCTCCTGGCACCGCGGCGCGGGCGCGCTGGGCCCGAGCGGCCGCCTCACCTCCGAGCTTCGCGCCGCCGCGGACCAGGCCCGCACCGCAGGCCAACTCACCCTGGCCCGCGCCCTGGTCGAACGCGCCGCCGCCCTCAGCCCCGACCGGACCGAGACCGCCCGCCTCCTCGCCCGCGCCGCCACGGACGCCTGGCACGCGGGCGACGGCGACCGGGCGCGCCGCCTCGCGGCCTCGGCAGCACAGGACGACGCCCTGGCCGGCCTGTTCGCGCTACGCGCGGGGAACGCGACGGAGGCGTTCGACGCGCTGGTGGCGGCGGCGGTCCAGCGGGGCGGCGGGGGAGAGGCGGCGTCAGCCGAAGGAGTCACCACCGCGCCGGGTTCCGGCCGGGGCGGCATCGGCGACAGACCGTCGGCTTCGACGGAGGGAGATCTCGCCAGGGCGTCAGCTCCTCCTCCCGCTGAACGGCAACCGGGGGCCCGTGCGCCGAGTCCGGCCGCGGGAGTCTCGCCGGGTCGCCGCACAGTCCCTGCGGCGTCGGGCGGACTGGGCGATGGCGATCGGGGAGCGGGTGTGCCGGGCGGAGTCGAGTCCGCGGTGGAGCGATTCGGCCGGGCGGCCGATGCTGCCGATTCCTCACGTGCGCCGAGTCCGGCCGCCGGAGTCTCGCCGGGCCGCCGCAGAGCCCCTGCGGCGCCGGGCGGACCCAGCGGTGCCGAGCGGAGAGCCGCGACCCCCCACCACGCCGACTCCGCCGTCCACCTCCTTGCCCGGGCCACCGAAGCCGCCGTCTACACCGGTGATCTGCGGCGCAGTCGGGAGGCGCTCCGGGTCGCGGGGCGGCTGGGTGTCGGGCCGCCGGGGGCGCTGGGCGGGCTCGCGGCCGCCGTGGACGGGCGGTACGAGGACGCGCGGGAGTTGTTGCGGGCGGCGGCGGGCCACAGCGAATCGGGCGGTGACCCCGCGCTGTTCGTGCACGGCGGCCCCGGCATCGACCCCACGCTCCCCGCGCACGGCCCCGGCGCCGACCCCACGCTCCTCGTGCACGCGGGGATCGCCGCGCTGATGCTCGGGGACCACACCCTCGCCGCCACCGCGACCGTACGGGCCGTCTCCTCGGCGCGGGCCCGGGGCGCGACCGCCACCGTCGCCCAGGCGCTGGAGTTCCGTGCCTACGCCGACTTCTGGACCGGACGCCCGCACGCCGGCGCGGCCACCGCCCTGGACGCCCTGCGGCAGGCCCACGCCACCGGGCAGGACAACGGCGCCTGTCATCTGCAGGCCGCCCTCGCCATGTTCGCCGCCCTCACCGGCGACGAGGACACCTGCCGCGAACGGGCCACCGCCGCACGTTCGTACGCCCTCACCCACGGGCTCGGTCTGGCCGCCGCGCTGGCCCAGTGGGCGCTCGCCTACCTCGATCTCGCGGCCGGCCGTTTCGCCGGCGCCGCGGCCCGGCTGCGCGCGCTCGCCGGGTTCGGTCCTGGACACGGGCACCGGGCCATCCGGCACCTGGCCACCCCGCACTACGTCGAGGCCGCCGCCCGCACCGGCGACACCCGGGTCGCGCGAGCCGCCCACGCCGACTACGACCGCTGGGCCAGCGCCGTCCGCAGCCCGGACGACCTTGCCCTGAGCGCCCGTTGCCGCGCCCTGCTCGCCCCCGGCGCCGAGGCCGTCGAGCACTACCGCGCCGCCCTCGACCTCCACGCCCACGGCACCCGCGACTTCGAACGCGCCCGCACGGAGCTGCTGTTCGGCGGCGCGTTGCGTCGACTGCGCCGCCGTACCGAGGCCCGCGACCGCCTGCACAGCGCCCTGGAGGCCTTCGACTCCTTCGGCGCCCCGCACTGCGCGGCCCAGGCCCGCGCCGAACTCCGCGCCCTCGGCGCCCCCGCAACCCCCGCACACACGGCCGCCGTCGACCCCACCGCCCGCCTCACGGCCCAGCAGCTCCTCATCGCCCGCATGGCCGCCGACGGCGCCACCAACCGCGAGATCGCCGCCCGCCTCGCCCTCAGCCCGCGCACGATCGACCACCATCTGCGGGGTGTCTTCTCGCGGTTGGGGATCCGGTCGCGGATCGACCTGGTGCGGTTGCTGGGTGGAGGTGGTGACAGCAGAGGCACCGCATAGGGCCGCGCGAAGGCTTCGGCGGGCAAGAGCCAGGTGAGGACACCAGGAGGCGTCCCGAAGCGCACCTCTACGGCGCCTCCCGCACCCCGAACGCCTCCGCGTCCCACGTCCCCGACAGTCGCGCCGCCAGCCAACTCGGCGCGGCGGTACGGAAGTCGGTCGGAGGCAGTGCGGCCACCCCGGCGGGCACCGCGCCCAGCAGGGGAGCCCCGGAGACCTCCGGCAGATCCGCCACGTTGCAACGGGACGCCAGATCAGGCGAGTTCGGCCAGCTCCCGATCACCACTCCCGCCAACTCCAGCTCGCGCGAACGGAGTTCACGGGCCGTCAGCTCCGTCGTGTTCAGCGTGCCCAGACCCGCCGACGCCACGACCAGGACCGGCGCCCCGAGCAGTGTCGCCGCGTCCGCCAGCGTGCCGCCCTCCGCGTCGAAGCGGACGAGCAGCCCGCCCGCCCCCTCCACCAGCACCAGATCGTGGTCGGTGGCGAGCTTGGCTGCGGCCTCGGCGACGTCCAGCGGACGCACCGGCGCCATCCCGGCCCGCCGCGCGGCCGTCGCCGGTGCCAACGGGTCGGGATAGCGGGCGAGTTCGGCGGTCGTCACGGCACCCGCGAGCCGCGCGACCTCCGCCGCGTCCCCGGGCTCGTCCGGCCGTACACCCGTCTGTGCCGCCTTCAGCACGGCCACCGAGCGACCGGCGGCGAGCGCCGCGGCGGCGACCGCGGCGGTCGTGACCGTCTTGCCGACCTCCGTGCCGGTCCCCGTGATCACCAGTACCGACGACATCTCATCCCTCCCGCGCGGCCGCGCACACCGCGTCCGCGATCCGCGTCAGATCCGCGTCCCCGGTGACGTACGGCGGCATCGTGTAGATCAGGTCCCGGAACGGCCGCAGCCACACGCCCTCGCGCACCGCCGCCTCCGTGGCCGCCTTCATGTCCACGTCGTGGTCGAGCTGCACGACCCCGATGGCACCCAAGACCCGGACGTCCCGCACACCCGGCAGCTCACGCGCCGGTGCCAGTCCGTCCCGCAGGCCCGTCTCGATCCGTTTGATCTCCGCCTGCCAGTCCTGGCCGAGCAGCAGCTCGATCGAGGCGCAGGCGACGGACGCGGCGAGCGGGTTGCCCATGAAGGTCGGGCCGTGGGCGAGCACCGGGACCTCGCCGCGCGAGATGCCGTCGGCCACGCGCGCGGTGCAAAGGGTCGCCGCCATCGTCAGATAGCCGCCGGTCAGCGCCTTGCCGACGCACATCACGTCCGGCGTCACGGCCGCGTGGTCCGCCGCGAAGAGCGCGCCGGTGCGCCCGAAGCCGGTCGCGATCTCGTCGAACACCAGCAGCACGTCGTGCGCGTCGCACGCCTCGCGCAGCACTCGCAGATACGCGGAGGAGTGGAACCGCATCCCGCCCGCGCCCTGCACCACCGGTTCGACGATCACCGCGGCCAGTTCATCGGCGTGGCGCTCGATCGCCGACCGCAACTGGTCGGCGTACGACTCCTCGTACTCGGTCGGCGGCGGGTCCACGAAGACCTGGCGGGGCAGGACCCCGGACCAGAGTTCGTGCATCCCGCCCTCGGGGTCGCACACGGACATCGGCTGCCAGGTGTCGCCGTGGTAGCCGCCGCGCCAGGTCAGCAGGCGCTGTTTCGCGGGGCGGCCCAGTGAACGCCAGTACTGGAGGCACATCTTGACCGCCACCTCGACCGACACCGAGCCGGAGTCGGCGAGGAAGACATGCTCCAGGCCCTCGGGCGACATGTCGACAAGGTGCTTCACGAGCCGGACCGCGGGCTCGTGCGTCAGGCCGCCGAACATCACGTGGCTCATCCGGCCGAGCTGCTCGCTCGCGGCCTCGTTGAGCACCGGGTGGTTGTAGCCGTGGATCGCCGACCACCAGGACGACATGCCGTCCACGACCTCGTCCGTGCTCCCGTCCGCCCCGCGCAGCCTCAGCCGGACCCCGCTCGCCGACTCCACGACGAGCGGTTCCTGCCGGCCCGGCATGGGCCCGTAGGGGTGCCAGACGTGCCGCCGGTCCAGTTCCAGCAGCTCGGCGACGGGCAGGCCGGGCGGGGCGGGCAGGTCAGGCATTGGGCGCGAGATCCGTTCCGGCACCTCGGCGACGGACCGAGACCAGGTCGGTACGGGGTTCGTTCAGCGCGGCCGCGGACGCAGCAGCAGGCACGGGCTCCGCAGTCGCCGTACCGCAGACATCGCCACCCGCGTGCGACCCGCACCCGACACTCTCGCCGCTCTCGTGGGACCCGCAGCCGCCGCCCGCGTGCGACCCGCAGCCCGCGCCCGCCGTCGCCCGGTGCTCCGGGAGGGTCACCTGGTCGGTGCCCTCCACCTCGAAGCCGGCGTCCGCGATCATCTCCAGGTCGGCGTGGCCGGCCTGACCCTCGCTGGTGAGGTAGTCGCCCAGGAAGATCGAGTTGGCCAGGTTCAGGGCCAACGGCTGCATCGTGCGCAGGTGGACCTCGCGGCCGCCCGCGATGCGCACCTCGGCGTCCGGGCAGACGAAACGGACCATCGCCAGGATGCGCAGGCAGCGCTGCGGGGTGAGGTTCCACTCCTTGGAGAGCGGGGTGCCCTCCATCGGGATCAGGAAGTTGACCGGAACCGAGTCAGGGTCGAGGGCGCGCAGCGAGAACACCACGTCGACCAGGTCCTCGTCGGTCTCGCCCATGCCCGCGATCAGACCGGAGCAGGCGGACAGACCGGCCGCGTGTGCCTTCTGCACGGTGTCGACACGGTCGGCGTACGTGTGCGTGGTCGTGATGTCCCCGTACGTCGCCTCGGACGTGTTGAGGTTGTGGTTGTACGCGTCCGCGCCCGCCGCCCGCAGCCGCTCGGCCTGGCCGTCGGAGAGCAGGCCGAGACAGGCGCACACCTCGACGTCCTCGTTCTGGTCCTTGATCGCCTTGATCGTGTCCGAGACCCGGTCCACGTCACGGTCGGTCGGTCCGCGCCCGGACGCCACCAGGCAGACCCGCTTGGCGCCCCCCGCCAGACCGGCCGCCGCCGCCTTCGACGCCTCGTCCGGCTTGATCCAGGTGTACTTCAGGATCTCGGCCTTGGAGCCGAGCCGCTGGGAGCAGTAGGAGCAGTCCTCGGGACACAGTCCGGACTTCAAGTTGACGAGGTAGTTGAGCTTCACCCGGCGGCCGAACCAGTGCCTGCGCACCTTGCCGGCCGCGGCCACCACATCGAGCACATCGTCGTCGGAAGTGGCGAGGACGGCGAGAGCCTCCTCGCGGGTCGGCAGCTCGCGCCGAAGCCCCTTGTCCACCAGCGTGTTCAGCAGGTCCATGAGAGCCGATCCTGTCCTACGGAGCAGCTTCCGGCCAAGGAGAGTTCGCACAACGAAGGGACTTCGTCGTGTGTGTATTGCCACATCATGGGCTGCGGGACCTGCGGTTAGTGTCTGTCCACTGCCTACAAAAGCCCGGAGGAGCCATGGCGTTCGGCTGGATCGACGAGCAGGCGCTGCTGCGCCGCCGGGCCGGGCTCGTACGGACCCTGCGCCCGCGCCCGGCCGACTCCCCGCTCCTCGACCTCGCGAGCAACGACTACCTGGGTCTCGCGCACCACCCCGAGGTCGCCGAAGGCGCCGCGCGGGCGGCGCACACCTGGGGCGGCGGCTCGACCGGCTCGCGGCTCGTCACCGGGACGACGGAGCTGCACACGGAGCTGGAGCGCGAGCTGGCCGACTTCTGCGGCTTCGAGGCGGCGCTGGTCTTCTCCTCGGGGTACGCGGCCAACCTCGCCGCGGTCACGACCCTGGCCCCGCACGGCTCGCTGATCGTCTCCGACGCGGGCAACCACGCCTCCCTCATCGACGGCTGCCGGCTGGCCCGTGGCACCACGCAGGTGGTCCCGCACACCGACCCGGAGGCCGTGCGCAAGGCGCTGCGCACCCATGAGGGGCAGGAGGGCTCGGCGGTCGTCGTGTCCGACACGGTGTTCTCGGTCGACGGCGACGCGGCCCCGCTCGCGGCGCTCGCCGGGGTGTGCCGGGAGCACGGCGCGGGGCTGCTGGTCGACGACGCGCACGGGCTGGGCGTCCTCGGGGACGGCGGACGCGGCGCCCCGCACGCGGCGGGGCTCGCGGGCGCCGACGACGTGGTCGTGACGGTCACGCTGTCCAAGTCGCTGGGCAGCCAGGGCGGAGCCGTCCTCGGTCCCGCGCGGGTGATCGACCATCTGGTCAACGCGGCCCGTACGTTCATCTTCGACACGGGTCTGGCCCCCGCGGCGGCGGGCGCCGCCCTGGCGGCCCTGGGGCTGCTGCGCCGGGAACCGGAGCGGGCGGCACGCGCGCGTACGGTCGCGGCCGAACTGCACGCACGCCTGACCGCCGCGGGGCACGAGGCGGTACGCCCCGACGCCGCGGTGGTCTCCGTGCGCGCGCCGTCCCCGGAGGGGGCCTTGCGGTGGGCGGCCGACTGCCGTGCCGCGGGGCTCGTCGTGGGGTGTTTCCGGCCCCCCTCCGTGCCCGACGGCATCTCACGGCTCAGGCTGACGGCCCGTGCGGACCTCTCCGAGGCGCAGATCGAACGCGCTGTGGGTGTGATCGGCGAAACGCGACCATGAGTCGGCGTGACACGGCCGTGCGCCGCCGGATACGGAACTGATCAGGTCCGGGACACGGAACCGATCAGAGGTCGAACGCGGCCGTGAAGCCCGCCCAGCTCTCGGGGGAGAAGAGCAGGACGGGTCCTGACGCGTCCTTGGAGTCGCGCACGGCGAGCAGCCCCGCCCAGGGGCCGGAGCGCGACAGCGCCGTCTCGACGCAGTTGTTGGCTCCCGTGCTGTAGCTGCTGCGCAGCCACCGCACACCGTGCGGATCGGTACTGGAAGGAACGTTCCGAGGCAGTGCTGACATGGTGCCTCCTTACGCGCCGTCACCTATCGCGGCGATGTAATCCAACGAGTCCTCGGGTGAAAGGGCATAGATCTGAAGGGTGTTGAAGGCCTCGATGTAGGCCTGGAGGTCTTCTTTCCGTTCGAGGTAGAGGCTACTCGTCAAGTGGTCGAGAACAACCACGTCCAGATCAGAAGTGCTCGAAAATGAGAAGACAACGAAAGGTCCGGTGACGCCGACATGCGCCCCGGCGGTGAACGGCAGTACCTGAAGCCGCACTTGGGGCAGGCGAGCCGCCTCGATGAGGCGGGCCAGCTGGCGTGACATGACGTCAGGGCCGCCGATCTCCCGGCGCAGCACCGCCTCGTCCAGGATCGCGCTGAGTTTCAGCGGCGGATTCGAACGCAGGACGTCCTGTCGAGCGAGCCTCACCTCGACCAGCGCGTCGAGGCGTTCATCGTCCAGACCTCCGACCGCCGCCCTGGTCACCGCCCGCGCGTACTCGGGCGTCTGCAACAGTCCGGGCACCACCGAGGTCTCCAGCGTCCGCATCGCGCTCGCCTGGGACTCCAGGCTGATGAAGTCGCGGTACGTCGTCGGCAGCACCCCGCGGTAGGCGTGCCACCAGTGGTGCCGGCCGCCGCCCTCGTCGGAGCCCGCCAGCATCTGGAGCATCTCCCGCAACTGCGGATCCGAGACGCCGTAGGCATCCAGCAGTAACCGCACATCGGCCGGTTTCACACCGCTGGCGCCGGTCTCGATCCGGCTCACCTTCGACTGATGCCAGCCCACCATCCGGGCCGCCTCACCACTGGTGAGCCCCGACCCGGTGCGCAACGAACGCAGTTCGGCGCCCAGCTTCCGGCGGCGCACCGCGGGTCCGTGCTGCATGGGTCACTCCTTACTCCTTCCGGGCCGCCCAAATACGGTCTCCCGTCGTAGAGTTCACCGCTTTGAGCGACAGATATATGCATATCTTGGTGGATCGCCACCCGTGACCGGCGCGGTAATGGCAGTCTGGCGACGAAGCACCAGTCCGGGACCGTACTCGAACCATCCGCTCTGTGTCGGACCCCGGTCCCGCGGGAAAGGGACGACGTCGCCATGGCAGACCACCTGGAAGCATCCGTCACTCTGCCGAGCGAACCCGCCTCGGTCGCCACGGCCCGCGGTTATGTGGTCTCGACGTTGGCGGAGTGGGGTCTGCCGTCCGACACCGAGGTGGCCGACACCGTCCGGCTCATCGTCTCCGAACTGGCCACCAACGCCGTACAGCACACCTTCGGCCAGTCACCCACCTTCACGGTGGACATCGTGCTGGACCGTGACGAACACCTGCGCATCGGGGTGACCGACAGCCACCCCCGGTTTCCCAAACGCCTGCCGGCCGCTGTCCAACAGGACAACGGCCGGGGCATGGTGATCATTCGGTGGCTGGCCGCGGAGCGCGGCGGCCGGCTGCGGGTGCGGGCCACTCCGGAAGGCGGCAAGACGGTCTCCATCGAACTTCCGTGGACCGTACCGGCGCGGCCGGTCACGACCGCGGGACAGCAGGAGCCGTAGAGCCTGTGTCGTGCCCCGCGAGGGCGACGGCGTGTCAGGGCGCCGTCGCCCCCGCGGGAGAGTCAGCTGACCCGGCCGTACCAGACGCTCTTCGTCCAGATCTTCTGCAGCCGTACCACGTCCCCGGTCTTCGGGGCGTGCCAGATCTTTCCCTTCCCGGCGTAGATGCCGACGTGGTAGACGCTGGAGCCCGAGTGGAAGAACACGAGGTCCCCGGCCTTGCGGCCCTTGGCCGAGATGTGGTGGGTCTTGTTGTACTGCTGGGCCGCCGTGCGGGGAAGCTTCTTGCCCGCCTTCTTGAACGAGTACAGCGTGAGCCCTGAGCAGTCGAAGCGGCGTGGTCCGGTGGCGCCGTACTTGTACGGGGAGCCCTTCTTGGAAGCCGCGATGTGAAGTGCCTTGGTCGCAGGTGTCGCGGCCGCGGCGTCGGATGCGACACCGGGGATCACGACGGAGCCGCCCACTGCGGCGATGGTGAGAGCGGAGGCCGTACTGGCCCGGGCCATCAGCGACGGGACACGATTGAGCGCAGACATGCGCAACCCTTCGTCAGCCGCCTGTGAAGGATGACCTGTCGGATTCGGGCTGACAAAGTTGCCCGGCCGCTGACGCGGCTTCACCCCAAGGGCTGCTCGACCCGGTCATGGCGTGACCGTCCCGGCGACCCGTCGTGCTTGGGTCCTCCACTCCTACCGATGCAATCCTGTCGACCTGTCATCCGGGCGGCGGTAGGACTCGGCGTCCGCCCGGATCGCCCCGCCGCTGCGGCGGGGTCTTGTCGTCAGACAGGGATCTTGACCTATGAATGTCCGAAAAGCCCAACGGAATCGGGGATTTGTGGGGTTACTCACCACTCACCCGTTCGGGTGGACACCCCCGTGTTCGAGCCGGTGTCCAGGGGTGCGCAGCCCCTCGGACCAGCACAGGAACGCCTCATGCGGCCCTCGCATCACGCGCGTTGCGCAACCTTGACGGTCGCCAAGAAGTAGCCGCAACTCCGCCGAACGGGGGTACCTCATTTGGTCCGTTTCGCCCCCGGTCCGGACGTCCCGACCGCACGGCGGACATCCGAACCGGCCACGCCTGCGTCAACTGGCGGAGCTCGGCGGCAGAGTGAGCCGCGCCGTGCGGCGCTCGCCGCCCAGCACCCGCAGCGCCCGCGCCAAGGTGGGGGCGTGCACCTCGGCCTCGCCCCGCTGGTGCATCAGCGCCAGCGCGTCCCGTAGTTCCGCCGCCTTGGAGACCAGCGCCTGCGCGGCCCGCAGTCCGCGGTAGGTGTCCCCGTCCCGCGCCGGGTTGATCCGGCCGAGCAGGTCGACCACGTCGAGATAACGGTCGATCAACTCGCCCTCGGCGCGCGTCAACGCGGGCAGCGGCGGCAGCTCGGGTGGGAGCACCGGCGGCTCACCTCCCCGCGGGCGGGGTGAGCGTGGTCTTGCGGGTGGAGACGATCCGGTCCACCAGGCCGTACTCCAACGCCCCCTGCGCGTCCAGGATGTTGTCCCGCTCGATGTCCTCGTGCACCTGCTCCGCCGAGCGGCCGGTGTGCCGCACCAGCAACTCCTCCAGCAGGTCGCGGGTCCGCATCAACTCCTCGGCCTGGATGGCCAGATCGCTCGCCTGTCCCTCGACCGGCCCGGAGAACGAGGGCTGATGGAGGACCACCCGCGCTCCCGGCAGCGCGAGCCGCTTGCCCGGCGTGCCCGCGGCCAGCAACACCGCGGCGGAGGAGCCGGCCTGGCCCAGGCAGATGGTCTCCACGTCACAGGTGACGAACCGCATCGTGTCGTAGATCGCCGACATCGCGGTGAACGAGCCGCCGGGGGAGTTGATGTACAGCGAGATGTCCCGGTCCGGGTCCTGGTACTCGAGGTGCATGAACTGCGCCATCACGTCGTTCGCCGAGACGTCGTCGACCGGCGTCCCGAGAAAGACGATCCGCTCCTCCAGCAGCTTCGAGTACGGATCCATCGTCCGGCCCCCGGAACTGGTGCGCTCGGTGAACTCGGGCAGGACATGGCGGGCGGTGGGTCGAGTCATGGGTGCCCCCTCCTTCTGCGTCTGCTGTGGCCGACTGCGTCTGTAAAAAATGTACAGGACGTACATGACGTTAGAATGGGGTATGGCCTACGAGATTCCGGTGACGCAAGCCAGGGCTGAACTCGCCGATCTGATCAACCGGGTGGTGTACGGCGGTGAGCGCGTCGTCGTGACACGGCACGGCAAGCCGCTGGTCGCCCTCGTCTCCGCCGCCGACCTGGCACGACTCGCCGAGCTGGACGCGGCGGCCGTCGAGGAGGAGCAGGTGATCACCGCGGTCTCCACGGTCCGCGAGGTCCCGTCCGCTCCCCGCGAACAGCAGCGGTTCGGCATCACGGCGCACCACCGGGGGACCGGCGCCTCCTAGCGCGAGGAACCGGCGCCTCCTGGCCTGGGCACCAGTGCCTCCTGGCGTGGGCATCCGCAGACAGCAAGACCGCGCATCCCCTCCGCTACAGCGGGGATGCGCGGTCGGTCCTGTGGTGGCCCGGCGGGCCGTCAGCCGACGGCGGTCAACTCCCGTTCCGTCACCGGCTCCTGGGTCTTCGTGCGCGCCTTGAGCGTGTTGCCCAGCAGGACGGCGCCCAGGCCCAGCGCGGCCCACCAGGTCAGCGTCAGCACGGGACCGGTCGCCGCCGCGCCGTCGAAGAACGACACCGAGCGCAGCAGGGTCGTACCCGCCCCCGGCGGCAGCCACTGGCCGATGGTGCCGACCGGCTCCGGCAGCATCCGGGGTGCCGAGGCCGCGCCGGAGAACGGGTTGCCGAGGAACATCATCAAGAACGCCACGACTCCGATGCCGGCGGGCCCGACCAGCGCGGCCAGTCCTGCCACGGCCGCGCCGACCGCCAGCGTCGACAGGCCGAGCGTGCCGGCCTCCGTCCACCAGTCGCCGGTGAGCACACCGAGCCAGCTGTGCGCGAGCGCGGCGGCGACGACGCCGACCACGGCCGCGGCGCCGACGAGCGTGAGCGCGGCCCGGATCCCGCGCAGTCCGAGCATGGTCACCGTGGCGCCCGCGATGATGCCGGCCAGCGCCAGCGGCAGCACGCTCGCGCCGAGGGCGGCGCCCCTGGGGTCACCGGCGGGGGCGGCGACGACGTCGACCGTCCTCACCTCGGTGCCGGTGGCGGCGGCCTGCTGGGTCACCGCCTGCGTGAGCAGCTGGGCGACGACGGGGCTCGCCGCCGACGCGGTCAGCAGTTCGGGACCCTGAGGGGTGACGACGACCGCGCCGTATACGGTCCGGTCCTCGACGGCGTCCCGGGCGGCGGCCTCGTCGGCGTAGTGGTGGATCTCGAACGCGCCCTTGTGCTCGGCGAGTTGCTTCTCCATCTGGGCCGTCGCGGCGGTGGGCCCCGCCACGCCGAGCGGCAGGTCGCGGGGCGCGGTGCGGGCGGCGGGCCAGGCGAAGGCCCACAGCGCCAGAGCGGCGAGCACGGGGATGAGCACGACGACCGCGAGCATGCGGCGGTTGTGTCCCCTCGTGGGGGTGGCGGGGGCGGTGGACATGGGGATGGTTCCTCTCCGGTCGCTAAAAAGAAGGATCGTTCGTTTTTGGAGCGTCACCACCGTCCCGCCGATGCTATGGCTTGTCAAGAAGGAATGTTCGTTTTACGTTGGACGCATGGCCCGTGTATCCCAGGAACACCTCGACGCCCGCCGCCGGCAGATTCTCGACGGCGCCGCCCGCTGCTTCGCCCGCAACGGGTTCCATGCCACGTCCATGCAGGACGTGCTCAAGGAGGTGGACCTGTCGGCCGGCGCGGTCTACCGCTACTTCAGCGGCAAGGAGGAGCTCATCACCGCGATCGCCGCCGAGGTGCTGGCGGAGGTCCGCGAGGCCTTCGCGGAGGTCTCCCGGCAGAGTCCGCCCCCGCCGCTGGACGAACTGGTCGGCCTGGTCCTGGGTCGGATGATGGGCGCCTGGGCGTCGCTGATCATCGACGGCGAGCCCGGCTTCCCGCGACTGATCATGCAGGTCTGGGCGGAGGCGGCCCGTGACAAGGAGCTGGCGGCCGTCACGCGACAGGGCTACCAGGGGCTGCGGGAGAGCTGGGACGAGGTCATCCGGACGTACCAGGACTCCGGATCGATGCGGTCGGACATCCCGGCCGAGCACGTCACCCGCACGGTGATCGCCATGGTCCAGGGGTTCATCGCCCAGCAGTGCCTCTTCGGGCCGGCCCCGGTCCTGGTGCTCCAGGACGGTCTACGGGCGTTGATGAGCATGTCCGACACGCGAACCACCGCCTGAGAGATCACAGCTCGGTTAACTTGCTTGAAACTCGGTCCAACTAGCCTGCCGATCCACGCCACCAGGGACTTTGCCCGGGTGGCCGAGGCAGCCGGACCCCGCACGGTCCGGAGCGAGGACTGTGAGGTGGGACGTGCAACTGACCCCGCACGAGCAAGAGAGGCTGCTGATCCACGTGGCGGCCGACGTGGCCGAGAAGCGCCGGGCCCGTGGTCTGAAGCTGAACCACCCGGAGGCGGTCGCCCTCATCACGTCGCACATCCTCGAAGGCGCGCGTGACGGCCGTACGGTCGCCGAACTCATGTCCTCCGGGCGTAAGTTGCTGACCCGCGACGACGTCATGGAGGGCATCCCCGAGATGATCCACGACGTCCAGGTGGAGGCGACCTTCCCGGACGGCACCAAGCTCGTCACCGTCCACGACCCGATCGTCTGACGAGGGGAGAGACCGCCATGATTCCCGGAGAGATCCTGTTCGCGGACGACCCGATCGTCTACAACCCGGGCCGCGAGGTCACCTCGCTGACCGTCCTCAACGCCGCCGACCGGCCCGTCCAGGTCGGCTCCCACTACCACTTCGCCGAGGCCAACCCCGGCCTGGAATTCGACCGCGCCGCCGCCCGCGGCAAGCGGCTGAACATCGCCGCCGGTACGGCCGTGCGCTTCGAACCGGGGATCCCCGTCGACGTCGAACTCGTCCCGCTCGCCGGCGCCCGTGTGGTGCCCGGGCTGCGCGGGGAGACCGGAGGTGCCCTCGATGCCTGAGATCTCCCGCGCCGTGTACGCGGACCTGTTCGGCCCGACCACCGGCGACCGGATCCGGCTCGCCGACACCGACCTGCTGATCGAGATCGAGGAGGACCGCAGCGGCGGCCCCGGACTCGCCGGTGACGAGGCGGTGTTCGGCGGCGGCAAGGTGATCCGCGAGTCCATGGGGCAGTCGCGTGCTACGCGCGCAGACGGCACCCCGGACACGATCGTCACCGGCGCCGTCATCGTCGACCACTGGGGCGTCGTCAAGGCCGACGTCGGCATCCGCGACGGACGCATCACCGGCATCGGCAAGGCCGGCAACCCGGACACCATGGACGGCGTCCACCCCGACCTGGTGATCGGCCCCGAGACCGAGGTTATCGCCGGCAACGGGCGGATCCTGACGGCCGGCGCGGTCGACGCGCACGTCCACTTCATCTGCCCGCAGATCGCCGACGAGGCGCTGTCCGCCGGCGTCACCACCCTGGTCGGTGGCGGCACCGGACCCGCCGAGGGCTCCAAGGCGACGACCGTGACGCCGGGTCCCTGGCACCTCGCCCGGATGATGGCGGCGATGGAGCAGTACCCGCTCAACATCGGCTTCCTCGGCAAGGGCAACACCGTCTCGCACGACGCGATGATGTCCCAGATCCGGGGCGGCGCGCTCGGCCTCAAGCTGCACGAGGACTGGGGCTCGACCCCGGCCGTCATCGACGCGTCCCTGACCGTCGCCGACCGCACGGGCATCCAGGTCGCCATCCACACCGACACGTTGAACGAGGCCGGGTTCGTCGGTGACACCCTCGCCGCGATCGCCGGACGCGGCATCCACGCGTACCACACCGAGGGCGCGGGCGGCGGGCACGCGCCGGACATCATGACCGTCGTCTCGGAGCCGCACGTCCTGCCCAGCTCGACCAACCCGACGCGGCCCTACACCGTCAACACCGCCGAGGAACACCTCGACATGCTGATGGTCTGCCACCACCTCAACCCGGCCGTCCCCGAGGACCTGGCCTTCGCCGAGTCCCGCATCCGCCCGTCCACCATCGGCGCGGAGGACATCCTCCACGACCTCGGCGCGATCTCGATCATCTCCTCCGACGCGCAGGCCATGGGACGGGTCGGCGAGGTCATCCTGCGGACCTGGCAGACCGCGCACGTCATGAAGCGGCGCCGGGGCGCGCTGCCCGGTGACGGACGGGCCGACAACCACCGCGTACGTCGCTATGTCGCCAAATACACGATCAACCCCGCGCTCGCGCAGGGCCTCGCCCGCGAGATCGGGTCGGTCGAGACCGGCAAGCTCGCCGACCTGGTGCTGTGGGAACCGGCGTTCTTCGGCGTCAAGCCGCACCTCGTCATCAAGGGCGGCCAGATCGCCTACGCGCAGATGGGCGACGCCAACGCGTCCATCCCGACCCCGCAGCCGATCCTGCCGCGGCCCATGTTCGGGGCGATCGGGCGGGCGCCCGCCGCGAACTCGTTCAACTTCGTCGCGCCGCTGGCGATCGAGGACGGACTGCCCGAACGGCTCGACCTCGGCAAGCGCTTCGTGGCGATCGAGTCGACGCGCGGTGTCACCAAGGCCGATATGCGCGAGAACGACGCGAGGCCGCAGGTGCGGGTCGATCCCGACAGCTTCGCCGTGCACATCGACGGGGAGCTCGTCGAGGCGACGCCCGCCGCCGAACTGCCCATGGCCCAGCGGTACTTCCTCTTCTGATGAGGGGGCTTCGATGAGCAGGGCGACACTTCTCGTGCTGGCCGACGGCCGCTTTCCCGCCGGGGGGCACGCGCACTCCGGCGGGGCCGAGGCGGCGGTGAAGGCCGGGCGGATCACCGGGGCGGCGAGTCTGGCCGACTTCTGCCGGGGCCGGTTGCACACGGCGGGGCTGGTGTCCGGGGCGGTGGCCGCCGCCGCGGTACTCGGCGTCGCTGCCGGGGAGTTGGACGCGGCGGTCGACGCCCGTACGCCGTCGCCGGCTCTGCGGGGTGCCTCGCGGCGGCTGGGGCGGCAGTTGACGCGGGCGGCGCGGGCGACCTGGCCGTCGGCCGAACTCGACGTCCTGGCGCGGGAGTTCCCCAAGGGAGCCCATCAGCCGGTGGTGTTGGGGCTGACGGCGCGGGCGGCCGGGCTCGGGCCCGAGGACGCGGCGTACTGCGCGGCCTACGAGAGCGTGAGCGGGGCGGCCTCGGCGACCGTGCGGTTGCTGAGCCTGGATCCGTTCGACGCCACGGGTGTGCTTGCGCGGCTGGCGCCGGAGCTGGACCGGGTCGCCGACCGGGCGGTGGAAGCGGCTCGGCGGGTGGTCGACGAGGGCGTCGACGCGTTGCCCGCGGCGTCGGCGCCGTTGCTGGAGATCGGGGCGGAGGCGCATGCCGCTTGGGCTGTGCGGTTGTTCGCGTCCTAGGGGGTTTCGCCCCCGCCGCCCCTTCCCGTCCCGACCCTGGGGGCCCTGCCCCCAGACCCCCGTTCGGCCCTGAAGGGGCCTCGTCCTCAAACGCCGGACAGGCTGATAAGAGATGGAGCCGTATCCATGCATCTTGACCACTCTCACGACGGGCCCGCCGCCGTCAGCGCCGACTCCCGGCGTCCCGACGGCAGCCGTCGGGCCCTGCGTATCGGCCTCGGCGGCCCCGTCGGTTCGGGCAAGACCGCCACCGTCGCCGCCCTGTGCCGGGCCCTGCGCGACGAACTGTCCCTCGCCGTCGTCACCAACGACATCTACACCCGCGAGGACGCCGAATTCCTGCTCCGTGAGGCCGTGTTGCCGCCCGAGCGGATCACCGCCGTGGAGACGGGGGCCTGTCCGCACACCGCGATCCGGGACGACATCTCCGCCAACCTCGAAGCGGTGGAGGACCTGGAGGACGAGGTCGGGCCGCTCGATCTCATCCTCGTCGAGTCCGGCGGCGACAACCTCACCGCGACCTTCTCCAAAGGGCTCGTCGACGCGCAGATCTTCGTGATCGACGTCGCAGGCGGTGACGACATTCCGCGCAAGGGCGGACCCGGCGTCACCACGGCGGACCTGCTCGTCGTCAACAAGACCGACCTCGCGCCCTACGTGGGCTCCGATCTGGGCCGTATGGCCGCTGACGCCAAGGCGCAGCGGGCCGAACTGCCCGTCGTCTTCCAGTCGTTGCGGACCGAGACCGGGGTCGCCGACGTCGCCGCGTGGGCGCGGGAGCGGCTCGCCGCATGGACGGCATGACCGTGACCGGGGTGCGGGCCACCGCGCGGATCGCGGCCCGGGACGACGGGCGGGGCGGCACCGCGCTGCCCGTGCTGGAGGGAGACGGGCCGCTCGCGCTGCGGCGGACGCGGGGGAGTGGCGCCGAGGCGCGGGTCATGCTCGTCGGGGCGATGAGCGGACCGCTCGGCGGTGATCGCTTCGCCGTCGAGGCGGAGGTGGGAGCGGGGGCGCGGTTGAGCGTCGGGTCCGCTGCCGCCACCATCGCGCTGCCCGGGCAGGCGAAGGGCGAGGCCCGCTACGACGTCCGGCTCACCGTCGCCGACGGAGGCGAACTGCTCTGGCTGCCCGAGCAGTTGATCTCCGTGCACGGCAGTGATCTGTACGTCACCACCCGCGTCGAGGTCGGCGCGGACGCCCGCCTCGTGCTGCGCGAGGAGCAGGTGCTCGGGCGGGCCGGGGAGGAACCCGGGCGGCTCACCAGCCGTCTCGCAGTGCGGGTCGCGGGGCGGACGGTGCTGGACCAGGAGTTGGCCTGCGGGCCCGGGGCGCCGGGAGGCTGGGACGGTCCGGCCGTGCTGGGCGGGTGCCGGGCCGTGGGGCAACTGGTCGTCGTACGGCCGGAGTTCGTGGCGCGGCCGGTGGAGGCGCGGGTGCTGGGGGACGGGGTGGCCGTCATGCCGTTGGCCGGGCCCGCCGCGCTCGTCACCGCCGTGGCCTCGGACGCGCTGCTGCTGCGGCGGGCGCTCGACGAGGCGCTCGCGGGCCTCGGGTGAGCCCGCGCAGGTGAGGTGCCTTCTCCGCCGCCTTCTCCGCTGAGCGGGACGAGTCAATCCGTTTATCGGATTGGCAAAGAAGGTCAACAAACCCTGTTCTCAGACGGTACACAGCCGAAAGGATCCCCTTACCGAATCGTCACCATGTAGGGGGAGGTCCCTTTTGAGGGAGATCAGACCGACCAAGCGAGCAACGGCGCTCGGCTCGGCCGGAGTGCTCGTCACCGCGACACTGATAGCCGGCGCGTTCGCCGCACCCTCGGCGAGCGCCACCGTCGGCTCCCGGCACGGCCAGGACCGCGAGGCCCGCGGAGCCGCGATCGCGGCCGAGCGCGCCGGCAAGGCCGGTATCGACTGGGCCGACTGCCCCGCGGACTGGGGGTTCGCCAAGCCCATCCAGTGCGGCTGGGTCAGCGTGCCGCTCGACTACGCCAAGCCGTACGGCAAGCAGATCAAGCTCGCCGTCGACCGCGCGGTCAGCACCGGGACGGCCGCGGAGCGCCAGGGCGCCCTCGTCTACAACCCGGGCGGTCCCGGCGGCTCCGGCATGCGCTTCCCGACCCGGGTCACCACCAAGAACCCGCTCTGGGTCAACACGTCCAAGGCGTACGACTTCGTGGGCTTCGACCCGCGCGGCGTCGGCCACTCCGCGCCGATCTCCTGCATCGACCCGACCGAGTTCGTGAAGGCGCCCAAGGCGGACCCGGTGCCGGACTCCGAGTCCGACAAGCGGGCGCAGCGCAAGCTGGCCCGTGAGTACGCCGAGGGCTGCGCCGCGCGCACCGGCAAGGCGATGCTGGCGCAGATGACCACGCCGAACACCGTCCGCGACCTGGACGTGATCCGGGCCGCGCTCGGCGAGAAGAAGCTCAACTACCTGGGCGTCTCCTACGGCACGTACATCGGCGCCGTCTACGGCACCATGTTCCCGGGTCACGTGCGCCGCATGATCGTGGACAGCGTGGTCAACCCGTCGAAGGAGAAGATCTGGTACGAGGCCAACCTCGACCAGGACGTCGCCTTCGAGGGCCGCTGGAAGGACTGGGAGGACTGGGTCGCCGCCAACGACGCCGTCTTCCACCTCGGCACCACGCGCGCCGCGGTCCAGGCGAAGTGGCTCGAACTGCGCGCCACCGCCAAGAAGAACCCCATCGGCGGGGTCGTCGGACCGGCCGAGCTGATCGGCTTCTTCCAGAGCGCGCCGTACTACGACTCGTCGTGGATCCCGGTCGCCACCGTCTTCAGCAAGTACTTCGCCGGAGACCCCCAGGCACTGGTCGACGCCGCCGCGCCGGACCTGTCGGACACCGCGGGCAACGCCAGCGCGGAGAACGGCAACGCCGTCTACACGGCCGTCGAGTGCACCGACGCCAAGTGGCCCACCAGCTGGAAGAAGTGGGACAAGGACAACACGGCGCTCAACAAGAACTACCCGTTCATGACCTGGGCCAACGCCTGGCTGAACCTGCCGTGCGCCACCTGGCCGGTCAAGCAGCAGACCCCGGTGAACGTCAAGACGCACAAGGGTCTCCCGCAGGTCCTGATCGTGCAGTCCACGCGTGACGCCGCCACTCCGTACGACGGCGCCGTCGAACTGCACAAGCGCTTCAAGGGCTCCCGTCTGATCACCGAGAAGGACGCGGGCTCCCACGGCGTGACCGGACTGGTCAACCCGTGCATCAACCAGCGAGTCGACAGCTACCTGCTGACCGGCAAGCTGGACGCCAAGGACGTGACCTGCACCCCGCACGCCACGCCGAAGCCGTAACACCCGTATTCCCTACGGGAGTTCGAAGGGGCGGCCGGATCACTCCGGCCGCCCCTTCGTCAACTCGCCCCGGCCCGGCGGGGCCGAGCGACCCGCCCTAGCCCAACGGCATCCGGCGGAACCGGCGTTCCTTCTCCGCGATGCCCGCCGCCTCCGCCTGCTCCGCCTTCGCGACCGCCGCGTACTGGTCGACGTACTCCTGCTCGGACAGCGTCAGGATGGCGTACATGATCTCGTCGGTGATCGCGCGCAGGATCGCCTTCTCGTTCTCCATGCCGGCGTAGCGGGAGAAGTCGAGGGGCTTGCCGAAGCGGATGGTCACGGGGTGGATGTTCGGGATGACCTTGCCGGGCGGCTGGGCCTCGAAGGTGCCGATCATCGCGCAGGGGATGACCGGGACCTGGGCCTTCAGCGCCATGACCGCGACGCCCACCTTGCCCTTGTAGAGGCGGCCGTCGTGCGAGCGGGTGCCCTCCGGGTAAATGCCGAGGAGTTCGTCCTTGCTCAATACGCCCAGGCCCTCGCGGATCGCCGCCTGGCCCGCCTCCTTGCCGGTGCGGTCGACCGGGATCTGGCCCGCGCTGCGGAAGAAGGTCGCGGTGAGACGGCCCTTGATGCCGGGGCCGGTGAAGTACTCCTTCTTTGCGAGGAAGGTGATGCGCCGCTTGAGGATCGCCGGCATCAGGAAGTGGTCCGCGAAGGACAGGTGGTTGCCGGCGATGATCGCGGCACCCGTCGCCGGAACGTTCTCCAGGCCCTCGGTCCGAGGCCGGAAGAACACTCTCAACAGAGGTCCCAACAACACGTATTTGAGTACGTAGTAGAACAAAGGGGTTGCTCCTCACTCCGGCGGCTCGGCGGGTCCCCGCGTTCCAGCAGGTCAACCGGCGTGTCGTGGGCTTGTCAGTGTAGGTGCAGGCGGGGGTTGCCGGAACACGGCCGACAGTTGTGTCCCGATCGCACCCAACTGCGGCCGGGCGCAGGGTACTTGATCACCGTCGTACGCCACCTGTTCACAGCCGCACGATGACGAGGGCCGTGTCGTCGGTGGCGCCCCCGGGCGGGAGGAGTTCGAGGAGGACCGCGTCGGCGAGGGTCTCGGGGTCGGCCGTGCGGTGGCGGGTCAGGGAGTCGGCGAGGCGGGTCAGGCCGGTGTCGATGTCCTCGTGTCTGCGCTCGATCAGACCGTCGGTGTACAGGACCAGGGTCGCTCCCTCGGCGTACGTCGTGCGGAACTCGGGTCTGGGGACCGGGACGGGGCGGGCGTCCAACGGCGGGTCGGTGGCCCGGTCGAGGAACTCCACGCGGCCGTCGGCGTGGACCAGGACCGGCGGGGGATGGCCGGCGCTGCTGTAGGTGATGGTGCGGGCGTCGAAGTCGATGAACGTCGTGACGGCGGTGGCCGATTCCGCGCCGTCGACGACATGGGCGTAGCGGCCCAGGACGCTCAGCGCCTCGGCCGGCCCCGCGGCCACCCGGGAGGCCGCGCTCAGGGCGCTGCGCAGCTGGCCCATGACCCCGGCCGCCGCGAGCCCGTGTCCGACCACGTCGCCGACCGCCACGCCGATGCGGTGGCCGCCCACCAGGTCGACGAGGTCGTACCAGTCCCCGCACACGTTCAGCGCGCCGACCGCGGGGCGGTAGCGCACGGCGGCGCGGTGGTGGCCGACCTGGCGGCGGGCCGGGAGCATCGCCTCCTGGAGGGCGAGGGCCACCTCGCGCTCGCGGGCGTGCGCCTGCCGGAGGCGTTCGTTGAGCTCCTGGAGTTCCCGGGCGCGCGTGTACAGCTCGGCCTCCAGCACCCGGGTCCGGCCGCCGGTCGGGCCGCCGCGCGCCTTGATCAACTCGGTGACCTCCTCGACCCGGTGCACCAGCAGCGCCACCTTGCCGTCCGGGCCGAGCACGGGCACGTTGACCGGACTCCAGTAGCGCTCCTCCCACTCACCGGGCCGCTCGGGGTCCTCGACGTCGTAGCGCTGTAGTGCCATGGCGTCCCGCTCGCCGGTCTCCTTCACCCGCTCCAGCGAGGCCGCGAGGTTGCGCATGCCGGAGGCCGCCGGGTTGTTGGGGTTGTCCGGGAAGACCTCGAAGAGATGGCGGCCCACGACCTGCTCGCGGGTGCGCCCGCTCATCCGCAGGAACTCCTCGTTGGCGTCCGCGTAGTCCAGGTCGGGCGTCAGCAGCGCCACCATCCCGGGCAGCGCCTGGAACACTCCCGCGTAGTCGATCGCCGTAATCGTCATGACCGCCGCCTCACCGCCGGGATCACACCATTTTCCCATGGCATGCGGCATATGTTCCGAGTTCGTGTGTCAGCCGGGAGGTTCCGTCAGGGACTGCTCGGCCCAGATGACCTTGCCCTCCGGTACGAAGCGGGTGCCCCAGCGCTGGGTGAACTGGGAGACCAGGAGCAGTCCGCGGCCTCCCTCGTCCGTGGTGCGCGGGTGGCGCAGATGGGGTGCGGTGGCGCCGCCGTCGGAGACCTCGCAGATCAGGGCGCGGTCCTTGATCAGGCGCAGCCGGATGGGTCCGGTGGCGTACCGGATCGCGTTGGTGACCAGTTCGCTGACCACCAGTTCCGTGGTGAAGGCCAGCTCCTCAAGGCCCCACGCGGTCAGCTGCCGGGCGGCCGCCTTGCGGGCGTCGGCGACGACGGCCGGGTCGCCGGGCAGGTCCCAGTCGGCGACCTGGTCCTCGCCGAGCAGCCGGGTGCGGGCCAGCAGCAGGGCCACGTCGTCGTGCGGCCGGTCCGGGACCAGCGCGTCGACCACCGCCCGACAGCGCAGGTCGAGCGAGGACGCGACCCGCTCCAGGGCCCCGCGCAGCCGGTCGCGGTCCGCGTCGACGGCCCAGTCCTCCCCGCGGGCCAGCAGTCCGTCGGTGTGCAGCGCGAGCACGCTGCCCTCGGCGAGGGCCAGCTCGACCGACTCGAAGGGCGGCCCGCCGGCGCCGAGCGGCGCCCCCTGCGGGAGGTCCACGAAACTGACGGTCCCGTCGGGCATCACGACCGCCGGCGCCGGATGGCCCGCGGCGGCCATCGAGCACTGGCCGTCGACGGGGTCGTAGACGACGTAGACGCATCCCGACCCCACGATCCGCACCATGCCGTCGGCCCCGCGCGTGCCCGGTTCGCCGCCCTCCTCGCGGGCCGACCGTCCGACCAGGTCGTCGAGGTGGGCCAGCACCTCCTCGGGCGGCAGTTCGAGGGCGGCCAGGGTGCGTACGGCGGTGCGCAGCCGGCCCATGCCGGCGGCGGCGTCGATCCCGTGCCCGGGTACTTCGCCGACGACGAGCGCTACGCGCGCGCCGGACAGCGGGATCAGGTCGTACCAGTCGCCGCCGAGGCCGGTCAGCTCGTTGGCGGGCCGGTAGCAGGCGGCCACCTCGACCGCGTCCTGCTCGGGCAGCCGGCGCGGGAGCAGGCTGCGCTGGAGCACCAGGGCGGCGTCGCGCTCGCGCGTGTAGCGGCGGGCGTTGTCGACGCAGACGGCGGCCCGGGAGACCAGGTCCTCGGCGAGGCTCAGGTCGTCCGCGTCGAAGGGCTCCTGGCGGCCGCGCCGGAAGAAGGTGGTGACGCCCAGGGTGACGCCACGGGCGCGGATCGGCACGATCAGCACACTGTGCAGGCCCAGCTCCAGGAAGGTGGCCTCCCGGCCGCCCGGGATGTGGGTGGCCCACTCCTTGGCGAGCGGGTCGAGCCGCTCCTCGCGCCAGGCCCGGCCCGAGGCCAGCGCGCGCACCAGCGGCGAGGTGGGGAGGTAGGCGGCCACGTCGCCGATCCCGACGACTGCCTCCGGCACACCGGCGTTCACCGACTGGTGGCCGGCCCGGCGCAGCGGCACCTGCTCCGTGACGGCGACCGGGCCCGGGGCGGGTTCCGCGCCCCGCAGCACCGACTCCAGCAGGTCGACGGTCACGTAGTCGGCGAAGTCCGGCACGGCGACGTCGGCCAGTTCCTGGGCGGTGCGCTCGATGTCCAGGGTGCGGCCGATGTGCTCGCCGGCCCGGTCGAGCAGCGCGAGGCGCTGGCGGGCGCGGTGCCGCTCGGTGATGTCGACGACGGTGTAGTAGACGCCCATCGGGTGCCCGCGGTCGTCCTCCAGCCGGGTGAACGACATCATGTGCGCGGTCTCGCGGTGCGGGGCCGCCCGCACCTGGCCCACGTGCTCGTAGCCGACCACCGGCTCACCGGACACCAGTACGCGGCGCATCTGCGTCTCGATGCCCTCGGCGTTCAGCCCCGGCTGGATCTCCGCGAGGCGCCGGCCAAGCCGGTGTCCGGCCGGTCCGCCGCCGAACTGCTCCAGGGCCTCGTTCGACCACACGAAGCGCAGGTTGGCGTCCACGATCGCTATGCCGACCGGCGAGCGGGTGACCATCTGTTCGAGCACACTGCGGCTCATGTCCCAGCCGGGCGCCCCGGACAGGTCCGACACCAGCACCAGCCAGTGGTCCGTGCCGCCCGGTTCCACCGCAGGAGTGATGCGCACCATGACCCGGACCGGCCGGCCGTCCTTGCGCAGCGCCGTAAGCAGCCCGACCCAGCCGCCGTCCCGGCGGCACCGCTCAGCGAGTTCGGGCACCCGCGCCGCGTCCCCGGCGGCCAGCAGCCCGGTGACCGCGGTGCCGACCACCTCGCCCGCCGTGTAGGCCAGCAGTCGCTGGGCCCCTCGCGTCCAGCTGGTCACCACGCCCCGGGCATCGAGCAGCAAGGGAGCGGCATCGGCCACGTCGAACCGGCGCCGGTCCACGTCATGCTCCTCATGAGTGCCCAAGGCCGACCTCTCTGTCGCTGAGAGTGGTCTACCACCACCTGTCCCCATCTTCACCCTTCACGGCATCGGACGGGTCTCGGGAAGGAACATGAGGGTGGGGACACGGGGCGGGGAGGTACGGGTGGGGCGACGGAGGAAGCCGTCGCCCCGTGGGGTCACGCCCCCTGGGCCAAGACCTTCGCCAGCGTCCCCAGCGCCGACTCCAGCTCCTCGCCGGTGATGGTCAGCGGCGGGGCGAGCCGGATCGTCGAGCCGTGGGTGTCCTTGACCAGGATCCCCTCCCGCATCAGCCGGGCGCTGACCTCGCGCCCGGTGCCGATCGCCGGGTCGATGTCGACGCCCGCCCACAGCCCGCGCGCGCGGAAGCCCACGACGCCCTTGCCGACGAGCCCGGCCAGACCGTCCCGCAGCAGCACGCCGAGATCCGCGGCCCGCCGCTGGAACTCACCCGTCTCCAGCAGCTCGACCACCGCCGTGCCGACCGCGGCCGCCAGCGGGTTGCCGCCGAACGTCGAACCGTGCTCGCCCGGCCGCAGCACCCCGAGCACGTCCCGCCCGGCCACCACCGCGGACACCGGCACGATGCCACCGCCCAGCGCCTTGCCGAGGAGCAGTACGTCGGGGACGACCGACTCGTGCTCGACGGCCAGGGTCCGCCCGGTGCGCCCGAGACCCGACTGGATCTCGTCGGCGATGAACAGGCAGCCCTTGCGACGGGTCAGTTCGCGGACGCCGGTCAGGTAGCCCGCGTCCGGGATGATCACGCCGGCCTCGCCCTGGATCGGCTCCAGGAGCACGGCCGCCGTCGTCTCGTCGACCGCCGCCTCCAGGGCCGCCAGGTCGTTGTACGGCACGATCTTGAACCCGGGCGTGAACGGGCCGAAGCCCGCCCGTGCCGTCTCGTCCGTGGAGAAGCTGACGATCGTCGTCGTACGGCCGTGGAAGTTCTCCGCGGCGACCACGATCGTGGCCCGGTCGGCGGGGACGCCCTTGACCTCGTACGCCCACTTGCGGGCCACCTTGATGCCGGACTCGACCGCCTCGGCGCCCGTGTTCATCGGCAGCACCATGTCGAGGCCGGTCAACTCGGCCAGCCGCTCGGCGAATTCGGCCAGCTTGTCGTTGTGGAAGGCGCGCGAGGTGAGGGTCAGCCGGTCCAGCTGGCGGTGGGCCGCCTCGATCAACGCGGGGTGGCGGTGGCCGAAGTTGAGGGCCGAGTAGCCCGCCAGCATGTCGAGGTAGCGCTTGCCCTCGACGTCCTCGACCCAGGTGCCCTCGGCGCGGGCGACGACCACGGGCAGCGGGTGGTAGTTGTGCGCGAGGACCGGCTCCTCGGCGCGGATCAGGTCGGCGGAGGTACGGGCGGGGGCGGGCACGTCTGCGGTGGTGGTCATGAACGGATCTCCTGAGTGCAGCACTTGATGCCGCCGCCGGCCTTGCGGAACTCGGACAGGTCGACGGGTACGGGGACATATCCGCGGTCGGTGAGCGCGGCGGCGAGGGCCTCGGCCTGCGGGGCGATGAAGACATGGCGGCCGTCGGAGACGGAGTTCAGGCCGAACGCCATCGCGTCCTCGGCCGTGGCGAGCACGGCGTCCGGGTACAGCCGCGCCAGCACCTCGCGGCTGCCGGGCGAGAACGCCTCCGGGTAGTACGCGATGTTGTTCGCGGCCCCGTCGTCCAGCACGAACAGCGCCGTGTCCAGGTGGTAGAAGCGCGGGTCCACCAGGGTCAGGCTGATCACCGGGTGGCCGAAGAACTCCTGCACCTCGCGGTGGGCCTCGCGGGTGGTGCGGAAGCCGGTGCCGGCCAGCAGGTACCGGCCCGTCCAGACGAGGTCGCCCTCGCCCTCGCAGACGGACTCGGGGCGGTGCACGTCGAAGCCCGCCGACTTGAACCAGGTGTCGTAGTGCGTGGACTCCCCGCGCCGCTCGGGCGCGTGGAAGAGGGAACCGAAGACCCGGCCGTCCACCACGACCGCCGAGTTCGCGGCGAAGACCATGTCGGGCAGGCCGAGCACCGGCTCCACGACGTCGACGTCATGGCCGTGGGCCCGGTAGGCGCTCATCAGCGCCTGCCACTGTTCCCGGGCCAGGTCGACATCGACCTGGGCGTCGGGACGCATCCAGGGATTGATCGCGTACTGCACGGCGAAATGTCTGGGTTCACAGACGAGGAAGCGCCGCCGGCGCGGCACACGGGAGTCGGACACAGAGGGGTTCCTCCGCTTCCTTGATGACGACTGAGGGTTGACACCAAGGTAAGAACTGACGGAGCCGCGCGACAAGGAATGAAAGTTGCGTGTCTGCGCAGGAACAATGCGTCTTTGAGACCCTCGACGCAGCAACGCTGCGCACTCGGATGTTTATTCGGGAGCGGGGTGGGTCGCGCCCGCTTCGGGGCTTTCCGGGATGAGATGGGACAGCACCATCACGCTGATCGTCTTCCGCACGAACGGCTCCGCGCGGATCCGCTCCAGCACCCCCTCGAAGTGCTCGACGTCCCGCGCCCGCACGTGCAGCAGCGCGTCCGCGCCGCCCGTCACCGTCATCGCCGCGGTGATCTCCGGATGGTTGCGGACCACCTCCGCGAGCCGCCGGGGCGGGGCCGCGCCCTCGCAGTACACCTCGACGTACGCCTCCGTCAGCCAGCCCAGCGCCGACGGCTCCACCGTCGCCGTGAACGCGGTGATCACCCCGGTCTCGCGCAGCCGGTCCACCCGCCGCTTCACCGCCGTCGAGGACAACCCGACCGCGGAGCCGATCTCCGCGAAACTGGTCCTGGAGTTCGCCATCAGGGCGTTGATGATCTTCCGGTCGAGCTCGTCGAACGGCGCGGGCCTGCTGTTCATGCCCGCACTGTATCCAGCGGGAACGCGCACGCCCGGCACATGTCCAGGCGTACCGATTCCACCTACACTCCGGGTTCATGCTGCGCGCCCTCGCCGTCGACGACGAACGCCCCTCCCTGGAGGAGCTGCTCTATCTGCTGCACGCGGATCCGCGCATCGGCAGCGCGGAGGGCGCGGGCGACGCGACCGAGGCGCTGCGCCGGCTCAACCGCGCCCTAGAGTCAGGGCCCGGCGGGGCCGCGGCGATCGACGTCGTCTTCCTCGACATCCACATGCCCGGTCTGGACGGCCTCGACCTGGCCCGGCTGCTCACCGGCTTCGCGAAGCCGCCGCTGGTCGTGTTCGTCACCGCCCACGAGGACTTCGCCGTCCAGGCCTTCGACCTCAAGGCCGTCGACTACGTGCTCAAGCCGGTCCGCAAGGAACGGCTCGCGGAGGCGATCCGCAGGGCCGCCGAACTCACCGGCAGCTCCCCACGCATCCCCGTGCACGAGCCCGACCCCGACCACATACCCGTCGAACTCGGCGGGGTGACCCGCTTCGTGGCCGTCGACGACATCACCCACGTCGAGGCCCAGGGCGACTACGCCCGGCTGCACACCGACCGGGGCAGCCACCTCGTACGGATCCCGCTGTCCACCCTGGAGGAGCGCTGGCGGCTGCGCGGCTTCGTCCGCATCCACCGCCGCCACCTCGTCGCCCTGCGCCACGTCGGCGAACTCCGCCTGGACGCGGGCACGGTGAGCGTCCTGGTCGGCGCCGAGGAGCTCCAGGTCAGCCGCCGCCACGCGCGCGAACTGCGCGACCTGCTGATGAGGAGGCCGTGACAGTGCCGAACCAGGACCCCGCCGAACGCCGCGTCGCCGTCACCGGCCCGCCCCGCCGCGTCCGGCGCACCACCGGCTACTACCGCCCCCGCACCGAGATCGACGAGCAGACCACCCTCGGCCACACCTACGTCCGCTCCCTCATGCGCACCCAACTGCGCGCCGCACTCGCCGTGTTCGCCGTCCTCGGACTCCTGATCGGCCCGCTGCCCCTGGTCTTCGCGGCCATGCCCGACGCCCACCGCCTCGAATGGGCGGTCCTCGGCTTCTGCCTCTACGCCCCCCTCGTCCTGCTCGCCCTGTGGTACGTCCGCCGCGCCGAGCGCAACGAACGGGACTTCGTGCGCCTGGTCGAGGACCGATGAGCACCCGACCGACCCGGACCGGGGACCGTACCGCCCGAGGACCGATCCACCGGTGAACTCCAGCTACGCCGTCACCGCCGTCGCCCTCGTCGTCGTCGCGACCGTCCTGGTCGGCGCCTTCGGCCTGCGCATCTCCCGCACCACCTCCGACTTCTACGTCGCCTCCCGCACCGTCGGCCCCCGCCTCAACGCGGCCGCCATCAGCGGCGAATACCTCTCCGCCGCCTCCTTCCTGGGCATCGCCGGCCTCGTCCTGGTCCAGGGCCCCGACATGCTCTGGTACCCCGTCGGCTACACCGCCGGATACCTGGTCCTGCTCCTCTTCGTCGCCGCCCCGCTGCGCCGCTCCGGCGCCTACACCCTGCCCGACTTCGCCGAGGCCCGGCTCGCCTCGCAGAACGTGCGCCGCCTTGCGGGCGCCTTCGTCGTCGGCGTCGGCTGGCTCTATCTGCTGCCCCAACTCCAGGGCGCCGGGCTGACGTTGGCGGTGCTGACGGGCGCCCCCGACCTGCTGGGCGGGGGGATCGTCGCGGTCGTCGTGGTCGCGACCGTCGCCGCCGGCGGCATGCGCAGCATCACCTTCGTGCAGGCCTTCCAGTACTGGCTCAAGCTCACCGCCCTGCTGGTGCCGGCCCTCTTCCTGGCCCTCGCCTGGCAGGGCGACGGCTCGCCCCGGCACGCCTTCGAGGAACCGGCCACCTTCCGCGAACAGCGCGTGGTCACCGTCGACGACAGCCTCGACCTCACCCTCGACCGACCGCTCACCGTCACGGTCGACGGCAGGGTGGACGGCCGCACCCACGACGACCAGAGGGTCCAACTGGCCGCCGGCACGCACCACATCGAGCACGGCACCCGGCTGACCTTCGCCAAGGGCTCCGCCGTCCCCGCCGCCGACCGGGGCAGCAGCAACGGCATGTCCACCTCGCTGGAGGCGAGCCGCGAGGAACGCCCGCTGTACGCCACGTACGGACTGATCCTCGCCACCTTCCTCGGCACCATGGGCCTGCCGCACGTGGTCGTCCGCTTCTACACCAGCCCGCACGGAGCCGCCGCCCGCCGCACCACGGTGGCCGTCCTCGGCCTGATCGGCGCGTTCTACCTGCTGCCGCCGGTCTACGGCGCCCTGGGCCGCATCTACACTCCCGAACTCGGCCTCACCGGCGACGCGGACGCCGCCGTCCTGCTGCTGCCCGACCGGATGATCGGTGGCGCCGGCGGCGATCTGCTCGGCGCGCTGGTGGCGGGCGGGGCGTTCGCCGCGTTCCTGTCCACGGCCTCCGGGCTGACCATGGCCGTCGCGGGCGTGCTCACCCAGGACGTCCTGCCGGCCCGCGGCGTACGGCACTTCAGGCTCGGCACCGTGCTCGCCATGGCCGTGCCGCTGGCCGCGAGCGTCCTGGTCGGCGGGCTGCCGGTGGCCGACGCCGTCGGCCTTGCCTTCGCCGTCTCCGCGTCGTCCTTCTGCCCGCTGCTTGTCCTCGGCATCTGGTGGCGCCGGCTGACCCCGCCGGGCGCCGCCGCCGGCATGGTGATCGGCGGGGGCGGCGCGTTCGTCGCCGTGGCCGCCACCATGGCGGGCTTCCCCGGCACCGGCCCGCTGCACGCGCTGCTCGCCTGGCCCGCCCTCTGGTCCGTGCCGCTGGGCTTCCTCACCATGGTGCTGGTGTCGCTCGCCACCCCGGGGCGGGTGCCGACCGGGACGGCGGCGATCCTGGCCCGCTTCCATCTGCCGGAGGAACTGCGCGCGGAGGTGAAGGCATGAGCGGCTTCCTGGCCGGCCTGTGCGTGGCCGTACTGCCCCTGCTGGCCGCCGGGTTCTGGTTCGGGCGGCGCACGGCACGCCCGCAGAACCTCGGCGGACTCGGCACCCCGGTCGAGCACGCCACCTTCCAGACCCTGCACACCGCCTCCCTCGCCGCACCCCCGCTGCGCGCGGGGCTGACCGAGGAGACGGCCCGCAAGTCGGCCCGCAGACTGCGCTCGCTGCTGGGCACGGACGCGCTGTGCCTGACCGACCAGAAGGAGGTCCTGGTCTGGGACGGGGTAGGCGCCCACCACCGCACCGAGATCATGGACCGGCTCGCCGACGCCCTGGAGACCGGCCGCGGCGAGGCCTTCCCCCTCGCCTGCGAGACCCCGGACTGCCCGGTCCGCTGGGCGGTCGTCGCCCCGCTGACCGTCGACGACCGGGTGCACGGCGCGCTCGTCGCCTGCGCCCCGCGCGAGTCGGCGGTCCTGGTCCGGGCGGCCGGCGAGGTCGCCCGCTGGGTGAGCGTCCAGCTGGAGTTGGCCGATCTGGACCAGTCCCGCACCCGGCTGATCGAGGCCGAGATCAAGGCACTTCGTGCCCAGATCTCCCCGCACTTCATCTTCAACTCGCTCGCGGTGATCGCCTCGTTCGTCCGCACCGACCCCGAGCGGGCCCGCGAACTCCTCCTCGAATTCGCCGACTTCACCCGCTACTCGTTCCGCAGGCACGGCGACTTCACCACTCTCGCCGAGGAACTGCACGCCATCGACCACTACTTGGCGCTGGTGCGGGCACGCTTCGGCGACCGCCTCTCCGTCACCCTCCAGATCGCCCCCGAGGTGCTGCCGGTCGCCCTGCCCTTCCTCTGCCTCCAGCCGCTGGTGGAGAACGCGGTCAAGCACGGACTTGAGGGCAAGACGGTGACCGCGGGCGGCAAGAGCCACATCACCATCACCGCGCAGGACACCGGCGCCGAGGCGCTCGTCGTCATCGAGGACGACGGCGTCGGCATGGACCCCGTCCTGCTGCGCCGCATCCTCGCCGGCGAGGTCAGCCCCTCCGGTGGCATCGGTCTCTCCAACGTCGACGACCGGCTCCGCCAGGTCTACGGCGACGAGTACGGGCTCGTCATCGAGACGGCGGTCGGCGCCGGCATGAAGGTCACGGCCCGGCTGCCCAAGTACCAGCCCGGAGTCCACTCGGCGGGGCGCCTGACCACCGAGTGAGGATCGGGCGCCGAGGACAGCCGCCGTCCCGAGTACCCCTCAGGCGCTGCGCGTGGCCACCATCCCCAGTGTGAGCAAACCCAGCACGACCCAGCCGAACCACAGCCAGCCGTTGCTGCCGAGCGCCACCGTGTAGGCCGTCACCGCGACGAGACCTCCGACGGTGAGCACCCCCATCGTCTTGGTAGAGCCGTCCGTAGAACCGGGCATCGCGACACCCTCCTCATGGTTCGTCCCCCTCCATGGTGCCCCCGTTCTGCCTCCGGACGGTGCACACGACGAAATGTGTGCCCGATTTCCAGGGCCCCTCGCTGGTCCAGGACCCCGCCGTGTAGACGGACGGATCGAAGCCGTAGTCCCCGGGCGGCACGTCCTTCGCGCAGGCCGCGTCCGATTCCGTACGGGCCTCCGTCAGGGTGACGTCGGAGCCGAGCCGGGTGAAACCGAGCACCTGCTCGTCGTGCGCGCCGGTGCAGGAGACGAGCTGGGCGTCCCGATTGGTCCGGGTCCGCAGACAGTCCCGGCGCTGCATGTTGGCCGTGTCGGTGAAGGACGAGCCGAGCTTGCGGTGCGCGCCGAGCGGGCCGTAGACCGGCCCGTGCGCGCCGAGCACCAGACAGGCCGTACGGCGCCCGGCGGCCCGGAAACCGGCCGCGCTCGGCACCACCGCGACCGCACGGACGTCGGCGAGCTTCTCCCGGAACTCCCGCGTCCGCTCCTCGCAGCGGGCCGCGCCGGTCTGCCGGGCCTCGTCCGCGGACCTCGCCGGCGCGAAGGCCGTCACCTGCCCGTCGGGCGCGCCCCCGACACAGCCCGCGTCCAGCCGCAGCCGGGGCGTGCCCTGGAAGCGGGCCCCGGGCCAGTCGGCGAGCACGCAGTCGCCGTCCTTCAGCGGCTTCGCGAGCCCCACGCCCGAGCCGTACGGGGGCGCCGACACCGTCGTGTCCTCGGTGGACGACCGGTGCGCCATGGCGTACCAGACCCCGCCCAGGGCCAGCACCAGGCCGAGCGAGACGGCGATGCCGGCACGCAGGACGCGCGAGACCTCGCGGCGGTGCCGGGCGGGCGGTGATCCGGCCGCGGGTACCAAGGGGGACGCGAGGGCCGGCCCGAAGCCCTGCGCGCCGGGTGCGGGCGGGGGAGGGGGCGGGGCGACGCCCGCCCAGGGCGGCTGCGAGCCGAGATCCGTCTGGGTACGGGCGTACGGCTCGGCCTGCGGCGTGACGATCCCCGACAGCGCCGTCTCCGCCTCCGCCGCGGACAACCGCTCCGCCGGATCCTTCGCGAGCAGAGCGGCCAGTACGGGACCCAGCGCGCCGGCGCGCACGGCGGGCCGCGGCTCCTCCATGACCACCGCGGTCACCTGGGCCAGATGCGACTCCCTCTCGAAGGGCCCCTGGCCCTCGACGGCGTGATAGAGCGTGCAGCCCAGCGAGAACAGGTCCGCGGCCGCGGTCGGCGGCCCGCCCGTGGCCCGCTCGGGGGCCAGATAGCCCGAGGTCCCCACCAGCACGGACGCCATCGTGTACCGAGTCTCGCCGCCCTCGGGCCGTACCGAGATGCCGTAGTCGGTGAGCAGCACCCGGCCGTACGGCGCCCCGCCGCGGTCCGGCGCGAGCAGGATGTTCGCCGGTTTCACGTCCCGGTGCATGACGCCCCGCTCGTGCCCGGCGGTCAGCGCGTCCAGCACGGCGAGCCCGACGCGGGCGGCCTCCGCCGGCGCGAGCGGGCCCCGCCGGTCGACCAGGTCACGCAGGTCCACGGCGCCCGCCACGTACTCCATGACGATCCACGGCAGTCCCTCGTGCTCCAGCACGTCGTGCACCGTCAGCACGTTCGGATGGCCCCGCAGCCCGGCCGCGTGCCGGGCCTCCGCGCGGGCGCGGGCCACCCGGGACTCCCGTTCCTCGCCGGCCGGGTCCTGATCCCGGAACACGATCTCCTTCAGCGCCACCTCGCAGGCGAGTCTCTGGTCGTGCGCGAGCCACACATGGCCCATGCCCCCGCCGCCCACCTGGTTGAGCAGCAGATAGCGGCCGGCGATGACCCGGCCCACTCCCGACGTCGACGATCCTGAAGGCATCCGGTGACTCCCCCCGGGGGTCTGCGGTGCGCTAGGCGCTCGTGCTCGAACCGGGCTCCGCCGACGCGGGCTCGCTCGTGCCGGGCGCACTGGTGGTGACCGGGTCGCTGGGCGGCGGTGGCGCACTGGTCGTGACCGGCTCGCTCGGCGGCGGATCGCTCGGCGGTGGCGGCGGCGGTGCGCTGCTGGTCACCGGGTCGCTGGGTGGCGGCGGACTCGGCGGGTCCGGTGGCGGTGCCACGGTCGTCGTCGGCGGAGAGCTGTCCGGTGCCTTCGAACTCGGCGGCGGGCTCGACGTGGGCGGTCCGCTCGACGGCGAGCCGGACGACGAACCGGTGCCGCTGCCCGACGGCGACGACGGCGACGGTGGCGTCTTGGACGACGGATCGGAGACCGACGGCGGCGGGGGAGACGTCGAGCCTCCGCCTGACGTGCCGCTGCCGGACGTACCGCCACCCGACGTGCCGCTGTCCGACGCGCTCCCGCCGACGGCCGTGAGCGTCACGTACTGCCCGAACCGCAACTCCGTCCCAGCGGGCGGATCCGACGCCGTCACGCGCGCGTCGGCGGCCGGCGCCTGCTTGCCGCCGTACCCCGTCGCGAGCCCCTGGTCGGCCAGCCGTCGGCTCGCCTCACCGAAGGTCGTCCCGGCGAGGACGGGTACCGCGCGCAGCTCGCGGGTGTCGAACGTCGAGTCGGCTGTGCCCGTCGTGCCGACCGGCCGGCTGAGGCCCGTGTCGGGGTCGTCGATGTCGACGAGGGCGAGCTTCGCCATCCTCCGGGGCGCGGGCCGTACCGCCACCACGGACGAACGCTCGTATCCCTGCCACTTCTTGTTGCCGTCGTCGAACGTGACCGAGATCCGGTCGGTGTCACCCTCGAAGGGCCGCAGCGGATTTCCGCACGAGCACTTCACGGCCGGCAGCCCCTGCTCGTCCACGAGAATGGCGATTCCCGCCTGGAGCAGCGAATTGAAGGGAACAGCCTTTCCCTTTTTGTAGTCGTGGTTCTTCACGAGCGTGTCGTGACGCAGGAGAACCGGTGTGAGCCGGTCCAGATAATCCGGAATCCCGGCCGTGGTGAGGTCGAGCGCGGTTGCCCACGCCTGAGCCTTCTGTTTGTTCCCGGGATCCGTGAGAAACGCCTTCAGCTTCGCGACGTCACAGAGCGTCGGCTCCCGCGTCCCGCCGTACAGCCCAGGCGTGTCCCCTTGTTGCAGGCTGCCGTGCACGGCCTGCGAGCGGACCGTGGCGTCCTTGCCGAGACCGCTGGCCTCGTCGAAGAAGGGCGCGAGAGAAGGCACTCCCGCGGCCACTGCTTTCACCGTGGTCAGAGGCGTACCGGTGTCACAACTGCCGATTACCAGTACGCAGACCAATAGGACGGCGATCCTCCGAATTAACATGAGTGTGCGCTTTGTCATTACCGCTCCCCCTGGCGGTTCCCCCAATGCGCTTCATGCTACTGAATGCCTCAGGAAGACGAAGGCTTCAACGCCCGCGTGCGTTCAATGAGGCCAAATAGGCGTTGTATGCCTCGAGTTCCTTGTCGCCGTCCCGGTCGGCGGCGCGGTCCGAGCGCCGGGCCTGGCGCTGTTCGGAGCGGTACCACTGGAACAGCAGGGCGAGCAGCACCAGGACGGACGGCACCTCGCTGAACGCCCAGGCGATACCACCGGCCGCGGTCTGGTCGGAGAGCGCGTCGATGCCGAGCGAGGCGGACGGGTTCTTGAACGTCGACACCATCGGCTCCGACGCCATCATCAGCGCGATGCCGAAGAACGCGTGGAACGGCATGCCCGCGAACAGCTCCAGCATCCGCATCAGATAGCCCGGCCGCTGCGGGCCCGGGTCCACGCCGATGATCGGCCAGAAGAAGACGATGCCCACGGCCAGGAAGTGCACCATCATCGCGATGTGCCCCGTCTTCGACCCCATCAGGAAGTCGAACAGCGGCGTGAAGTACAGCGCGTACAGGCTCGCGATGAACAGCGGGATGGTGAACGCCGGGTGCGTGATGATCCGCATGTACCGGCTGTGCAGCAGCATCAACAGCAGCTCGCGCGGCCCCTTGCGGCCCTTGCCCGTGGTCGGCAGTGCGCGCAGGGCGAGCGTGACGGGGGCGCCGAGCAGGATCAGGATCGGCGACAGCATGCTGATGATCATGTGCTGCACCATGTGGACGCTGAACATCACCATGCCGTAGTCGTTCAGCCCGGTGCACATCACCAGCATGATGGTGAGCACCCCGATGACGTACGAGATGGTCCGCCCCACGGGCCACGCGTCCCCGCGCCTGTGCAGCCGCACGACACCCCACGCGTACAGCCCGAGCCCTGCCAGACAGGCGACCAGGAAGAACGGGTCGGCGGACCACGCGAGCCCCCGCCCCAGCGTGAACGGCGGCAGATCCATGGTCATGCCGTGCCCGCTGTGTCCCATCCAACGGCTCCTGATTCGAGGGGGTTGTGCAAGTCTGTCCGGACCAGGGTATGACTCACCCCGGCCACCTCTGTGACCGGGGTGAGGGTGGTCCGAACGGCAGGGTCAGAGCACGCACTCCGCCTCGTCGTACCGTTCCGCGGGAACCGTCTTCAGCGTCTCGACCGCCTCGGCCAGCGACACCATCACGATGTCCGTCCCCCGAAGCGCCGTCATCTTCCCGAACTCGCCCCGGTGCACGGCCTCCACCGCATGCCAGCCGAACCGGGTCGCCAGCACCCGGTCGTACGCGGTGGGCGTACCGCCGCGCTGCACATGCCCGAGGATGACCGGACGGGCCTCCTTGCCGAGCCGTTCCTCCAGCTCGATGGAGAGCTGCCGGGCGATCCCCGCGAAGCGCTCGTGCCCGTAGACGTCCTTCTTGCCCTCGTCGAAGTCCATGGACCCGGCCTTGGGCTTGGCCCCCTCGGCGGCGACCACTATCGCGAAGCGCTTGCCCGCCTCGAACCGCTCGCCGACCCGCGCGGCCAACTCCTCGATGTCGAAGGGTCGTTCCGGTACGACGATGGCGTGCGCGCCGGCCGCCATGCCGGAGTGCAGCGCGATCCAGCCGGTGTGGCGGCCCATGACCTCCACGACCAGCACGCGCTGATGGGACTCGGCGGTGGTCTTCAGCCGGTCCAGCGCCTCCGTGGCGACACCGACGGCCGTGTCGAAGCCGAAGGTCACGTCGGTGACAGCGATGTCGTTGTCGATGGTCTTCGGGACGCCGACGATCGGCAGGCCGGCGTCGTACATCAGCTTGGCCGCCTTGAGCGTGCCCTCGCCGCCGATCGGGATGATCGCGTCGAGACCGAGCTCCTCGACATGCTCCCTGGCCCGCGCCACGCCGTCCCGCAGATGGGAGGGCTGGACCCGGGAGGAACCGAGGATCGTGCCGCCGCGAGCGAGGATGCCGCTCACCGCGTCGAGGTCGAGCTTGAGGTAGTCGCACTCCAGGAGGCCCTTCCAGCCGTCCCGGAAGCCGATGACCTCGTCACCGTGGTCGGCCACGGCGCGGTGCACGACGGACCGGATGACGGCGTTCAGGCCGGGGCAGTCGCCACCGGACGTGAGCACACCAATGCGCATAGCCCGAAAGAACCTTCTCAACGTGGAACGAGGCGGGACCGGACCACGTCGTCCGGCTCGAACCCCGCCACCCTAACGGCAGGAGGGGGCGGGGCAGCACCGTGCGTCCGCCTGCTGGACGACCCCGCTCACCTGTGCGGACGTGCTGTCAGACGGGCTGGTTAAGAGCAGCGGGCGCCCAGGTGTCAGGCAGGCTGCCGCGCGGCTGTGATCACGCAGGTTGCTGCGCGGACGCGATGCGCTCGTTGCGGAGCGCCTCGTACCAGCGGTCGTCCGTCGGCGGCAGCGCGTTCACGTCGAGCGCGAGCTTCAGCAGGTGGTCGGCGATGAGCGGGTTGCGCGCCAGCACCGGGCCGTGCATGTACGTACCGAAGACCGTGTCGTTGTACGCGCCCTCCGTGCCGTCGCCCGTGCCGTTGCCGTTGCCGAGGCGGACCTGGGCGAACGGGCGGGCCGTGGGGCCGAGGTGGGTGACGCCCTGGTGGTTCTCGAAGCCGGTCAGCGGGGGCAGGCCCAGGCGCGGATCGATGTCACCGAGGACGTCCCCGACGCACCGGGCGCCCTCACCGCGCACCGAGACCACGTCGAGCAGCCCGAGGCCGGGCTCGCGCTGGCCGAGGTCGTTGATGAACTCGTGGCCGAGGATCTGGTAGCCGGCGCAGACGGAGAACACGATCGCGCCGTTCTCCACGGCCCGGTGCAGACCGCCGTCCCGGCGCAGCCGCTCGGCCGCCAGCCGTTGCGGCCGGTCCTCGCCGCCGCCGATCAGGTAGATGTCGCCCGAGGTCGGGATGGGCTGGTCGCTGCGCACGTCGAGGCGGGCCACGTCGAGGCGGCGCTGCCGGGCCCGGCGCTCGACGACCAGGACGTTGCCCTGGTCGCCGTAGGTGCTCAGCAGGTCGGGGTAGATCCACACGACCCGCAGGCTGTTGTCGCTCACAAAAGTCCCCTGAGTGTCAGTTGCCGACGCGGCGGCGCAGATCCTGGAACGCGGTGTAGTTGGCGATGACCTCGATGCGGCCGGGCGGGCACTGCTGCACCGCCTGGTCGAGGTTGTCGCAGACCTGGAAGTGCTGGTTGGCGACCTCCAGGCGGACGGCGAGGTCGAGCTTGCGGTCGCCGACGACGCAGATCGGGTGACCGCTGAGGCGGGTGTAGTCGACGTCCCACAGCCAGGAGGTGTCGGTGCCGTCGGCGCCCCGCGCGTTCACGGAGAGGATCACCGGGGTGGGTGGCGGATCGATCAGGCTGAACGTTTCGAGCCAGCCCGCCGGGTTCTTCGCGAGCAGCAGCCGCAGGTCGCGCTGCTGGAACTGCACGACGTCGTAGCGGCCGGCCACGGCCTGCACCTGGTACATGCGCTCCAGGGCGACCTGCGGCGGTACGCCGAACACGGCGGCGACGGCCGCGGAGGAGGCCGCGTTGGCCTTGTTGGCGCGGCCCGGCAGTTGGAGGTGGATCGGCCAGGCGGAGCCGTGCGGGTCGAGCACGTGGTCGCCGGAGAGCGCCCAACTCGGCGTCGGGCGGCGGAAACCGCACTCGCCGCAGAACCAGTCGTCGCCGGGCCGCTGCATCACGCCACCGCAGGACGGGCAGGACCAGGCGTCGTCCTTCCACATCTGACCGGCGGCGACCCAGATGACGTTCGGGGACGAGGAGGCGGCCCACACGACCAGCGGGTCGTCCGCGTTGGCCACGACGACCGCCTTGGAACCCGCAAGACCCTCACGCCAGTTCTCGGCGAGCATGCGGGTCTCGGCGGCACGGTCGAGCTGGTCGCGGGAGAGGTTGAGCAGCGCGATGCACTTGGGGTCGGTGTCCCGGGCCACACCGGCCAGGTACTTCTCGTCGACCTCGATGACGCCGTAGCGCGCGTCCGAGCCGCCCGCCAGGGCCGAGGTGATGCCGGCCGGCATGTTCGCGCCGAGCGCGTTGGACACGACCGGGCCCGCGGCGCCGAGGGCCTCGGCGATCAGCCGGGTGGTCGTGGTCTTGCCGTTGGTCGCCGAGACGAGGACGACGTCCAGGCTCTGGGCGAGCCTGGCCAGGAGGTCGGGGTCCAGTTTGAGCGCGACCCGGCCACCGATCACCGATCCGCTGCCGCGGCCTGCGGCACGCGACGCCGCAGCGACCGCCTTGCCGGCGGTCACGGCGATCTTGGCCCGCGGCGAAAGCGGGTCCGAGTTGCCTGACATCAGTTCCCGATCCTCCTTGCGTACGCGCCGCGCCTCTGCCTGACGGCAACGTGGTGGTGGCCAGCCTATCGAGATCCATTCGCACTCCCGAATCGCCGTACCCTTGCGGCCATGCGAAACGGCTCCATTCCGGGCACCCGCGGGCGCGTCCGGCCCCTCACGCTGTTCGGCGACGCCCCGTTGCACACGCCCTGCCGCGAGGTCACCGACTTCGGCCCCGAACTCGCGAGCCTCGTCGAGGACTTGTTCGCGACGATGTACGCGGCACAGGGCGTGGGTCTCGCCGCGAACCAGGTGGGGGAGTCCCTGCGGGTCTTCGTCTACGACTGCCCGGACGACGACGAGGTGCGTCATCTGGGCCATCTCGTCAACCCGCGCCTGGTGGCGGCCGACGGAGTGTCGCTCCGCGGCCCCGAGGGCTGCCTGTCCCTGCCGGGCCTGGAGGCGGGGACGGAGCGCTACGACCACGCGGTGGTCGAGGGCTTCACGGTCACGGGCGAGCCGGTGACCGTGCACGGGACGGGTTTCTTCGCACGCTGTCTCCAACACGAATGCGACCACTTGGAGGGACGGGTCTACGTCGACCACCTCACGGGACGGCGCAGACGCAAGGTGCTCAGGCAGGAGGCGAAGGCCTCCTGGAGCCGCGGCAACCGGCCGGCGCAGACCGGGACCGACCCGGTCTAGAAACCGGGACCGACCCGGACTAGAAGCCGGGGCCGCCCACCTTGTCCCCCGCCGCGGCCAGCCGGCCCCACAGCAGGTCCGCGAGACTGTTGACCAACTCCGCCCGCGTGCACGGGCGTTCGCCCAGCCACCAGTCGCCGGCCGCGTGCATCATGCCGACGATGCCGTGGCCCCACACCCGTGCCAGTTGCTGGCTGTTCGGCCCGAGGTCCACCCGCTCCTCGATGACCTGCGCCAACTCCTCGCCCATGCGCCGGAGTACGGGGATCGAGTGGCTGCCCGCCTCGAAGCCCTGGTCGGCGGTCTGCCCGCCCTCCGCCGGATGCATGAGGAAGCGGTACACCTGGGGGCGTGCCTCGATCGCCGCGAGATAGGTGTCCAGTGTGGCCTCGACCCGCTCCCGCCGTTCCGCGGGCGCGTCCAGGGCCGCCCGCAGGGAGGCGAGCAGGGCGTCGGTGTGCCGGGTGGCGAGGGCCGCGTAGAGTCCGCCCTTGTCGCCGAAGTGGCGGTACAGAATCGGCTTGGTGATGCCCGCTTCCGCGGCGATCGCGTTCATCGAGGCCTGTGGCCCGTCGCGCAGCACCACTCGGTCGGCGGCCTCCAACAGCTCGCGCCGGCGGCGGTCCGCCGAGCGCTGCTGATCGGTCCGCTGCGTGGTGTCCATGAGCTCTCCCCACCCGTGCTGATTCGGTGACGCCTGCGCAAACTAACACCTGACCTCAGCCTGACATCGAACGGGCTGCCGAGGAGTCATCACGAGTTGACTTTTCCTACCGATGAGTAACAAGATAATGTTACCGCTAGTAACATGCAGGTGTACCGCCGCTGGAGGAGACATGGCCGAGTTCACCATGGAGCTCAACGACGAACAGAAGGAGGTCCGGGACTGGCTGCACGGCTTCGCCGCCGACGTCATCCGCCCCGCGGCCGCCGAATGGGACGAGCGTGAGGAGACTCCCTGGCCGGTCATCCAAGAGGCCGCCAAGGTGGGCATCTACTCCCTCGACTTCTACGCCCAGCAGTACTTCGACCCCACCGGCCTCGGCATACCGATGGCCATGGAGGAGCTGTTCTGGGGCGACGCGGGCATAGCCCTCTCCATAGTCGGCACCGGCCTCGCCGCCGTGGGCGTCCTCGCCAACGGCACCGAGGAGCAGATCGGCACCTGGATCCCCCAGATGTACGGCGACGCCAACGACGTCAAGGTCGCCGCCTTCTGCTCCTCCGAGCCCGACGCCGGCTCCGACGTGGCCTCCATGCGCACGCGTGCCGTGTACGACGAGGCCAACGACGAGTGGATCCTCAACGGCACGAAGACCTGGGCGACCAACGGCGGCATCGCCAACGTCCACGTCGTCGTCGCGGTCGTCGACCCCGAGCTGGGCTCCAAGGGCCACGCGTCCTTCATCGTCCCGCCCGGCACGCCCGGTCTCTCCCAGGGCCAGAAGTTCAAGAAGCACGGCATCCGTGCCTCGCACACGGCCGAGGTCGTCCTGGAGGACGCCCGCGTCCCCGGTTCCTGCCTGCTCGGAGGCAAGGAGAAGCTCGACGAGCGTCTTGCCCGTGCCCGGGAGCGGGCCAAGAAGAGTGGCGAGCGCGTGAAGAACGCGGCGATGGCCACGTTCGAGGCGAGCCGCCCCGCGGTGGCGGCAATGGCGGTCGGTACCGCTCGGGCTGCTTACGAGGTGGCCCTCGAGTACGCGACGACGCGTGAGCAGTTCGGGCGGCCCATCATCGACAACCAGGGTGTGGCCTTCCAGTTGGCCGACATGCGGACGTCCATCGACGCGGCCCGGCTGTTGACGTGGCGGGCGTCCTGGATGGCGATCAGCGGGAAGAAGTTCACCGCGGCCGAGGGGTCGATGTCGAAGCTGTTCGCCAGCGAGACGGCGAAGAAAGTCACCGCCCAGGCGATCCAGATACTGGGCGGCAACGGTTACACCAGGGAGTACCCGGTGGAGCGGATGCATCGGGACGCGGCGATCTACACGATCTTCGAGGGAACCAGTGAGATCCAACGACTGGTGATAGCCCGTACGTTGTCGGGCATGCCCATCCGCTAGCGGCTAACGATGTCGAAGCGGCGTGAGCTGCTCGATGTCGTACCTCGCCCGGAGTTCCTCGATCGCCGCATGGTCCGGAGGACCCCCGCTGCCCAGGATCTCCAGCAGTTCCTCGAAGTAGCGCTCGTGGTCCGGGGGCGGGGACGCCTGGAAGAACATCCTCGCCGGGGTGTCCGTCGGGTTGGCGAAGGCGTGCGGACACCCGGGGGGTACGGCGATGAGTGTGCCCGGGGTGGCGCGTACCACCCGGGTGCCCGAACTGGACTCCCAGCGCTGCCAGTTGTCCGGTGTTCGGATGCGCGGCTCGAAGGCGAGGACGTCCAGTTCGCCTTCGAGGACGTAGAACAACTCCTCGCTGCGCGTGTGGACATGGGCGCCGACGTCGAAGCCCGGGGGGACCTCCACCTCGAAGGTGGAGGCCGTCCGGGAGTGCGTGCCGGTGACCTTGAACGTCACGCGCTGGGCCGGGGTCTGGACGATCCGGCCGTGACCCGGGGGGACCAGCAGACCCTCTGGCGCGGTCATCGGCGGCTCACCACGTCACCGGCAGGGACTCGGGGCCACGGATCAACGCGCCCTTCCTGAAGGGCACTTGGTCCGGGGGCACTGCCAGCCGCAGGCCCGGCAACCGGTCCAGCAGCGCGTCGATCAGCAGCTCCGACTCCAGCCGGGCGAGCATGCCGCCGGGGCAGTAGTGCGGGCCGAAGCCGAAGGAGACGTGCGGGTTGGGGTTGCGGCCGAAGTCGATCTTCTCCGGGTCGGGGAAGACCTCCGGGTCGCGGTTGGCGGCCAGGTAGGAGACGTAGATCGGGTCGTCCTTGCGGATCCGTACGCCTCTGATCTCCACGTCCTCCATGGCGATGCGGGACAGTCCGACCGCGTTGCGGTGCGGGATGTAGCGCAGGAGTTCGTCGATGGCCTTGGGGCGGATCTCCGGCTCGGCGCGCAGGCGTTCGGCCAGGTCGGGGCGCGTGAGCAGCAGGTAGAACATCTGCCCGCTGTTGTTGGTGACCGCCTCGCCGCCGATCTGCAGCAGCACCGCGAGCCCGACGGCCTCCTCCAGCGTCACCTCACCACGGCCCACGGCGGCGCCGAGCAGCGAGGTGACGTCCTCGCCGGAGCTGCCCTCCCGCAGGCCGATGAGATCGCCGAAGTAGGCGCCCATCTCCTGCTTGGCCTGCTCGCTGACCTCCTTGCCGTGCGAGGAGGACAGGATCAGCTGGGTCCAGGTGTGCATGCCGTGCCGGTCGGCGGCCGGCACGCCCATCAGCTCGCAGATCACCGCGATGGGGAAGGGGCTGAGGACGGCGGCCGTGAGATCGCCGGGCGGCCCCGCCTCCACGAGCTCGTCGATGAGCTCGTCGAGCAGCACGCGCGACTTCTCGCGCACCCGCTCCACACCCCTCGCCGTGAACGCGGCGGCGACCGAGCGGCGCAGCCGGGTGTGGTCGGGCGGATCGAGGAAGCCGACCGCGCCGCGCTGCGGGATGAAGTGCGGCGCGAGCCGGGTGACCGGCTGGTCCATGACCGCCTCGCGGCTGAACCGCGGGTCGTTGGTCACCATGCGCACGTCGTCGTGGCGGGTGACCAGCCAGGCCCAGCCCTCGCCGTTGGGCAGCTGGATCCGGGTGACGGGGCCCTCGCGCATCAGCTCGGCGAGCACCGGGTCGAAGTCGACCCCGGTGAGGTCGCGCGCGGGCCAGTGCCGGATCGGCGGCAGGAAGGTCTCGGTGATCGTGTCGTCGCTCATGTCACGTCGTTTCTTCGTCCCGGTGCCAGCGGCCCAGGGCCATCTCGGCGGTGATGCCGGGTCCGAACCCGGCGAGCAGCCCGCGCGCCCGGTCCTGGGCACCGCCCTCGTCGAAGAGCCGGCGCAGCGCGTCCAGGACGACGGCGCTGGCGATGTTGCCGTACTCGGTGAGCGTGGCCCGGCTGAACCGGAAGGCGTGCGGGTCGACCTGGAGGAACTTGCTGAGGTCGTCGAGTATTCGGGGCCCGCCCGCGTGGACTATGTAGAAGTCCAGGTCGGCCGCGTCCCAGCCGTGCAGTCCCGCGAGGTCCTGGAGCGCCGGTGCCAGGGGCTCCATGGTGGCCGGCACCCGCTTGTCCAGCAGGAAGTGGAAGCCGGTGGCCCGGACGTCGTACATGATCCACTCTTCGGTCTTGGGGATCAGGTACGAGCCGTTGCGCTCCAGCTCGATGCCCTCGCCGCCCCGGCCGCGCACCACGGCGGCGGCGATCCCGTCGCCGAACAGCCCGTTGGAGAGCAGGGAGCCGATGCCGATGTCGGTGGGCTGGTAGCACAGCGAGCAGAACTCGCAGGCCACGATGAGCGCGTTGGCCTGGGGGTAGGCCGTGCAGAAGTCGTGCGCGCGGTTGATCGCGGCGCCGCCGGCCGCGCAGCCCAGCTGGGCGATGGGAATCTGGCGGGTGGTGGCGTCGAAGGCCATCTCGTTGATCAGCCAGGCCGTGAGCGAGGGCATCATGAAGCCCGTGCACGAGACGTAGATGATCACGTCGATGTCGCTGGTGAGGAGCTCCGCGTCGTCGAGCGCCCGCTGCACCACCGACGGGACCCGGGCCTTGGCCTCGGCCACGTAGATCCGGTTGCGGTCCTCGAACCCGGGGTGCTTGAGGGTCTCCTCGATCGGCTGCACGATGTGCCGGGTACGTACGCCGGTGTTCTCGATCAGCCGGAGGGCCAGCGGCAGTTGGGGGTGGTCGGCGTGGCGGGAGCGTGCCAGCTCCAGCGTCTCCTCCATCGTGATGACGTGCTCCGGGACGGACACCGAGGGTCTGCACAAAGTCGCCATGAACCGTGCCTGCTTTCGCCGTCCGGAAGGCTTTCGGCCCCCCGGTCAGAAGGTGGTTCACCTCTGGGGGTGGTGCACCCACGATCACCCGTGGGGGCGACGTTCTCTCGGTGGACTACTCCAATTCAGGGACCCTGTGTAAAGGTCGGATCAGTAGCCGGACCCACACGGACGGATCCCCGATGACCGAGAACCCCCTGGTAGCGCTGATCGCGACCGGCACGGCCCCCGTGGAGACCCTCGCAACTCTCGCCCTCGAACAACAGCGGGTGATCCCGGCCGACCGCCGCGCCTTCCTCCACCTGGCGCAACGCGCGACGGCGCAGCCGGAGACCGCGGATTTCTTCAGGACGCTCGCGGAAGGAGAGGCGGAGGCGGCCCGACGACTGACGGCCTTCGCGACGGCCTGCGGCGTGGACGAGCCCCGCTCCCGCACATACGAGCCCCTACCGGGCTGCCAGTCCTACCCCGCCTATGTCGCCTGGCTGGCCCTCAACGCGGACCCCACGGACGCCCTCCTCGCCCTGACGTCCAACTTCGCGGAATGGGGCGCCTATTGCGCAACGATCGCCAAGGCCCTACGCCACCACTACGCCTTCACGAACGAGGCCTGCGCCTTCTTCGACTTCTTCGCGGAACCGGCACCGGCCGCTCCGCGAGTGGAGCCGACGGACAAGGAACTCGTCCGCCAGTACAGCCGCGCCCTCCAGCACTACGAGGGATCATTCTGGGCAACGTTGCTGCCACGTCCCTAGGGGCGCGGGGAACTGCGCGACCAGCCACACTCAACCCGCACCCGGCACCGCACAAGCACCCCTACGACGCGCCCCCACTGCTATGCGCAATGCAGGCCACATCAATCCGATCGGCCAGCTTCGCGAGCTCGATCGTGAGAGCAGCAACCGTGTCCTCGTCGAGGGCCTCCTCCCCGGCCTCGACAAGGTGCAGCCACCTCCCACCCACGGTCCGCAACAACTTGCTGACATCGGCGGCAGCCACCTGCAAGGTCCCGCGGTCGTCGACGATCAGAGGCAGAGTCACTTCGCGGTTCACAGACGGGATGGTAGCCGCGCAGCGTTCACGCTCCGTGCCAAACCGTCGTGATGTTGCAGAACTCCCGGATTCCGTGCCCGGACAGCTCACGCCCGTACCCGGACCGCTTCACCCCGCCGAACGGGAACGCCGGATGCGACGCGGTCATGCCGTTGAAGAAGATCCCGCCCGCCTCCAGATCCCGTACGAAGAGATCCACCTCGGCGTCGTCCCGGGTCCAGACGTTGGAACTCAGCCCGAACGGCGTGTCGTTGGCGATCAGTACGGCCTCCTCCAGGCTGCCCGCGCGGTACAGCGTGGCGACCGGTCCGAACGCCTCCTCGCGGTGGACGCGCATCTCGCGGTCGATGCCGGCCAGCACCGTCGGCGGGTACCACCAGCCCGCCCGGTCCGGCCGCTCGCCCCCGCACAGCACGGCCGCACCGCTGCGCCTGGCGTCGTCGATCAGTTCCTCCAGATCGGCCCGCCCCTGCTCGGTGGCGAGCGGTCCGATGTCCGTGCCCTCGTCCATGGGGTCACCGACGGTGAGCGCCTTCATCCCGGCGACGAAGCGCTCGGCGAACGCGTTGTACACGTCCGTGTGCACGATGAACCGCTTGGCGGCGATGCACGACTGCCCGTTGTTCTGCACGCGCGCGGTGACCGCGATCTTCGCGGCCCGGTCGATGTCCGCGGACGGCATGACGATGTACGGGTCGCTGCCGCCGAGTTCGAGCACCGTCTTCTTGATCATCTCGCCGGCGGTGGAGGCGACGGCCCGCCCGGCCGGCTCGCTGCCGGTGAGCGTGGCCGCCCGCACCCGCTCGTCGCGCAGGATCTCGTCGACCGCGCCGGAGCCGATGAGCAGGGTCTGGAAGCAGCCTTCCGGGAAGCCCGCCCGGTGGAAGAGGTCCTCCAGGTACAGCGCGGTCTGCGGCACGTTGGAGGCGTGCTTGAGGAGGCCGACGTTGCCCGCCATCAGCGCGGGTGCGGCGAACCGGATCACCTGCCAGAGCGGGAAGTTCCACGGCATGACGGCGAGGACCGGGCCCAGCGGCCGGTAGCGGACCAGGGCGCGGGAGCCTCCGGAGTCCTTCACGTCGTGCTCCGCGGGCTCCTCGTCGGCCAGCAGTGCCTCCGCGTGCTCGGCGTACCAGCGCATCGACTTGGCGCACTTCGCCGCCTCCGCGCGGGCCTGCTTGATCGGCTTGCCCATCTCGGTGGTCATGACCGCGCCGATGTCCGCCTGGTCCTCGTCGAGGAGCTCGGCGGCCCGGGTGAGCAGGCGGGCGCGCTCGGCGAACGTCGTCGTGCGATACGTGCGGAACGTCGCCTCGGCGAGCCGGATCCGGCGCTCCACCTCCTCCTCGCCCATGGCTTCGTACGTCTTGAGCGTCTCGCCGTTCGCCGGATTCACCGTCGCGATGGGCATGGCTGACCTCCTGGGGGCGGGCTTGCTCCGACCTTCCCGCGCGGCGCCGGGCACCGCAACGTGTGGGCCGCTGTTCAGTCCGAGTGCTCCACCAGCCGGTCGAGAAACGCGGCCTGCGCCTTGACGATCACATCCCGGGCCCGGTCCGGCGCGAACCACTCGACCCGGTCCAGCTCGGGGAACTCCCGCAGCTGTCCCGACCTCGGCGGCCACTCCATCCGGAACGTGCCCGGCTCGATCGTCGCCGGGTCCAGATCGGCCTCGATCGCCCACACCGTGACGATCTTGCCGTTCGTCTGTCGCACCTCACCGAGCGGCACCGCCTCCCCGTCGGGCGGCGCCAGCCCCAGCTCCTCCTGGAACTCGCGCCGGGCCGCGTCCCAGGCGGTCTCCTCCTCGGGCTCGTACTCACCCTTGGGGACGGACCAGGCGCCCGCGTCCCGCTTGGCGAAGAAGGGCCCGCCCATGTGACCGAGGAGCACCTCCAGGCCTTGGCCGGTGCGCCGGTACAGCAGCAGACCCGCGCTGCGCTTCGGCCCGGTCACGGCTTCACCTCCGGGTGCGCGGCCAGCAGGGCCTCCACGGTGTCCGCCTCGTCCGGCCCCTTGTCCTCGCGGTAGCGGACCACGCGGGCGAAGCGGAGGGTGACGCCAGCCGGGTAGCGGGTGGACTTCTGCAGACCGTCGTAGGCGATCTCCACGACGAGTTCCGGGCGTACGGTCACCACCCAGCCGTTGTCCTCGACGGCCAGCTCCTGGAGACGCTCGGTCTGCCAGGTGAGCATCGCGTCGGTCATGCCCTTGAACGTCTTGCCGAGCATGGCGAAGGTGCCGTCCGGGTTGCGGGCGGCGAGGTGGAGGTTGGACAGCTTGCCGGTGCGGCGGCCGTGGCCCCATTCGGCGGCCAGGACGACCAGGTCGAGGGTGTGTACGGGCTTCACCTTCAGCCAGGAGGCGCCGCGCCGGCCGGCGCTGTAGGGCGCGTCGAGGGCCTTGGCCACGACCCCCTCGTGCCCGCGCGCCAGGGTCTCGGCGAGGAAGGCCTCGGCCGCCGCCGTGTCCTCGGGACCGGACGCCAACGCGCGCCGCACCCGCATCGGCTCCGGCACCAGCCGGGCCAGCTCCGCGTGCCGCTCGACGAACGGCAGGTCGAGCAGGTCCCGGTCGTCGACCGACAGGGCGTCGAAGAAGACGGGCGCGACCGGGACCTCGCGAGCGGCCGTCGCCACGTCCACGCGGGAGCCGACCCGCCCCGCGGTCTCCTGGAAGGACCGCGGCCGGCCGGCCGCGTCGAACGCGATGACCTCGCCGTCCAGGATGAACCGCTCGCCCCTCAACTCCACTGCGGCGGCCGTCACTTCGGGCAGGCGGTCGGTGATGTCGTCGAGAGTGCGGGTGTAGATCCGTACGGTGTCGCCGTCGCGGTGCACCTGTACGCGGATGCCGTCCAGCTTCTCCTCCACCGCGCACGTGCCCAGCTTCTCGACCGCCTCGGCGACCGAGGCGGCGGTGTGCGCGAGCATCGGCTGGACCGGGCGGCCGACGGTGAGGCGGAAGCGGTCCAGGGAGGCAGGGCCCTCCGCGAGCAGAGCTTGTGCCACTGGTTGCACCGAGCCCGCGAGCATCACTGCCCGCCGTACGTCCGCCGGCGGTGCCTCGGTCGCCTGCGCGAGGCCCTCGACCGCCACCGCGTCGAGCGCGCCTTGTCGCACCTCACCGGTGAGCAGCCCGAACAGGAAGCGCTGCTCCTCTTCCGTCGCCGCGCCCATCAACTCGCCGACCAGCCGGGCTCGTTCGGCCTGCGAACCGGCGCCCGCGACCTTGCCGAGGTCGGTGAGACGGGCGTCCACCTCGCGGACGGTGAGGGTCGGTTCGGCGGCCGGGTCGACCCGGTTGCTCAGCACCTTCCAGCCGACGCCGAGCCGGCCCTGTGGCAGCCGTCCCGCCAGATACGGGATCACGATCGGTACGTCGTCCGCCTCGGCGTCCCGGAACAGCTCCGCGAGCAGGGCGATCTTCCGGGATCGCGCCGAGGTGGCGGCGACCTCCTGGGACACGTGGGCCAGCCGGGCAAGCAGCATGGCTTTATCGTGCAACGGAGGCGGGCGCTCCACACCTGCACGGCGGCGGCTCTATGCCCCCGTCTTCGCGTCGAGGTCGGCCATCAGCAGTTCCCCGTTGATCGTGGCGCCCGCGCGGTAACCCCGGCTCGCCGCGTTGATCACCTGCTCCGCGAATCCGCTCGCGTTGCCCGCCGCCCACAGTCCGGGCACGGTCGTCGCGCCCCGCTCGTCGATCACCGGGTACGCGCCGAACGGCGTCTCGGACAGCTCCGCGCCCAGCTTCACCAGCAGGTCGTTCTGCGGCACGGCACGCGGGGCGACGAACAGGACCGACCGGTCATGGGTGCCGCCCCCGGCGAGCCGCACCCCGGTCAGCCGGTCGTCCTCGATCACCAGCCCCGCCACCTCGCCCGGCACGACCTTGACCCCGGCCACCGCCAGTCGGCGCAGGTCGTCGTCCGACAGCCGGTCCTCGGCGACCGTGTGCAGGAAGAACGTCACGTCCTTCGACCACTGGGACACCATCAGAGCCTGGTGCACGCTCATCGGCGTGGTGGCGAGCACGCCGAAGGGCTGGTCGCGCACCTCCCAGCCGTGGCAGTAGGGGCAGTGCAGCACGTCACGGCCGTAGCGCTCGGCGAGGCCCGGGATGTTCGGCAGCTCGTCCTTGAGGCCGGTGGCGATGACGAGGGCGCGGGCCCGTACGGTCCGGCCGCCGGCCAGGGAGACGGTGAAGTCCCCGTCGCGTGTGGCGTCCACCGCGCGGTCGCGGACCAGCTCGACGCCGTAGCGTGCGATCTCCTCGCGGCCGATCGCCAGGAACTCCGCCGGGGACATGCCGTCCCGGGTCAGATAGCCCTGCATGTGGGCGGCGGGCGCGTTGCGCGGTTCGCCCGCGTCGACGACGAGGGTGCGGCGCCGGGCGCGGCCCAGCACCAGCCCGGCCGAGAGCCCGGCCGCTCCGCCGCCGACGACTACCACTTCGTACCTGTCGGTCATGGTTGACCACCTCCACGACGACAGTCGCGCGAGATTACGGGATTGACAAACTCGTTTGCCGAAACTGCAATACCTGTATGAGTGACGACAACGGCGACGGCACGCACGACGGCACGAGCGAGGTTCTCGCCGAGGTCGGCCCCCGGCTGCGGCGGGTCCGCAAGGAGCGGGGTGCCACCCTCGCCGGGCTCTCCGAGGCGACCGGCATCTCGGTGAGCACGCTCTCGCGGCTGGAGTCGGGGCTGCGCAAGCCCAGCCTGGAGCTGCTGCTGCCGATCGCGCGGGCCCACCAAGTGCCCCTGGACGAGCTGGTCGGGGCGCCACCGCCCGGCGATCCGCGGGTGCGGGCCAAGCCGATCGTGATGGGTGGACGCACCCACTGGCCGCTGACCCGCCAGCCCGGCGGCCTCCAGGCGTACAAGGTGCTCGAACCGCGGCGGCAGCTGGAGCCGGACCCGCGCACGCACGAGGGCTACGAGTGGCTGTACGTGCTGTCCGGGCGGCTGCGGCTGGTGCTCGGTGAGCACGACGTGGTGCTGGGCGCGGGTGAGGCGGCCGAGTTCGACACCCGGGTGCCGCACTGGTTCGGGTCGACGGGGGAGGGGCCGGTCGAGTTCCTGAGCCTGTTCGGGCCGCAGGGCGAGCGGATGCATGTGCGGGCGCGGCCCAAGCGGGCGTGACGTGGATGACGGGCGGGCGTGACGTGGGCGACGGTTCCGTGCGGGCGGTTCCCTGAGGGCAAGCGACCGCTTAGTATGCGTTGCGAACCCCGTCGGGCGAGGCAGTCGTGTGGAGGCACCGCATGCAGGCATGGCAAGTGCACGAGAACGGTGAGCCGAGCGAGGTGATGCGGCTCCAGGACGTGGAGACGCCCACGCCCGGTGACGGCCAGGTGCTGCTGAAGGTGCGTGCCGCGAACATCAACTTCCCCGATGTGCTGATGGCCCGGGGGCAGTACCAGGTGCGCCCGCCGCTGCCGTTCACGCCGGGCGTGGAGATCTGCGGCGAGACCGAGGACGGTCGCCGTGTGATCGCCAACCCCGCGCTGCCGTACGGCGGTTTCGCCGAGTACGCCGTCGCCGATGCCGTCGGTCTGCTGCCCGCGCCGGACTCGCTGGACGACGCCGAGGCCGCCGCGTTGCACATCGGCTACCAGACCGGCTGGTTCGGCCTGCACCGCAGGGCTCACCTGGAGGCCGGTGAGACGCTGCTCGTGCATGCCGCCGCCGGTGGTGTCGGCAGCGCGGCCGTGCAGCTCGGCAAGGCCGCCGGTGCCACCGTCATCGGGGTCGTCGGCGGGGCCGAAAAGGTGGGCGTGGCGCGGGAGTTGGGCTGTGACGTCGTCATCGACCGACGCAGCGAGGACGTCGTCGCCCGGGTCAAGGAGGCCACCGGCGGGCGGGGCGCCGACGTGGTCTACGACCCGGTCGGCGGCGAGGCCTACGCCCAGTCGGCCAAGGTCGTCGCCTTCGAGGGGCGGATCGTGGTCGTCGGTTTCGCCAGCGGGAACATCCCCAGCCCGGGGCTCAACCACGCCCTCGTGAAGAACTACTCGATCCTCGGCCTGCACTGGGGCCTGTACGCCACCAAGAACCCGAAGCTGATCCTGCGCTGCCACGAGCAGCTCACCGAACTGGCCGCGCGCGGAGCCATCAAGCCGCTGGTGAGCGAGCGGGTGCCGCTGTCGGGCGCCGCGGACGCCGTGCAGCGGGTGGGTGACGGTGTCACCACGGGCCGGGTCGTGATCCTGCCGAACGGAGCCGGCGCATGACCGACGCAGCCGAACTGACGCGCCGCACCGCGGAGTTGCTGGCCGCGCATCCGCCGGCCGGCACCGACCGGCTCGACTTCCTCAAGGCCCGCTTCGACGCGGGGCTCGCCTGGGTGCACTACCCCGAAGGGCTCGGGGGACTCGGCGTGCCGCGCTCCCTCCAGGCCGTCGTGGACGCCGAGTTGGGAGCCGCCGGCGCTCCCGACAACGACCCCCGCCGCATCGGCATCGGCCTCGGCATGGCCGCGCCGACGATCCTCCAGTACGGCACCGAGGAGCAGAAGCAGCGCTATCTGCGGCCCCTTTGGGTGGGGGAGGAGGTCTGGTGCCAGCTCTTCAGCGAGCCGGGTGCCGGGTCCGACCTGGCGGCGCTGGGCACACGAGCCGTCCGTGAGGGCGAGGACTGGGTCGTCAACGGGCAGAAGGTGTGGACGTCCAGCGCGCATCTCGCCCGCTGGGCCATCCTCATCGCCCGCACCGACCCGGACGTGCCCAAGCACGCCGGCATCACGTACTTCCTCTGCGACATGACCGATCCCGGCGTCGAGGTCCGCCCGCTGCGCCAGATCACCGGCGAGGCGGAGTTCAACGAGGTCTTCCTCACCAACGTCCGCATCCCCGACTCCCGCCGCCTCGGCGAGGTCGGCAACGGCTGGCGGGTCGCACAGACCACGCTGAACAACGAACGCGTGGCCATCGGCGGCATGCGGCTGCCCCGCGAGGGCGGCATGATCGCCCCGGTCGCCAGGACCTGGCGCGAGCGCCCCGAACTGCGCACCCCCGACCTGCACCAGCGGCTGCTGGGACTCTGGGTCGAGTCCGAGGTCGCCCGCCTCACCGCCGAACGCCTGCGCCAGCAGCTCGTCGCCGGCCAGCCCGGCTACGAGGGCTCCGGCATGAAGCTCTCCTTCGCCCGCCTCAACCAGGAGATCAGCGGCCTGGAGGTCGAACTCCGCGGCGAGGAGGGCCTGTTGTACGACGACTGGACCATGCGCCGCCCCGAACTGGTGGACTTCACCGGCCGTGACGCCGGCTACCGCTACCTGCGCTCCAAGGGCAACAGCATCGAGGGCGGGACCAGTGAGGTCTTGCTGAACATCGTCGCCGAACGCGTCCTGGGCCTGCCCGCCGAGCCGCGCACCGACAAGGACGTCGCGTGGAAGGACCTGTCCCGATGAAGCCGCAGCCCGCGCAGCCCGACCTGCTGTACTCGGAGGAGGAAGAGGCCCTCCGCGCCGCCGTCCGCGACCTGCTCACCGACCACTGCGACGCGGCGAGCGTGATCAAGCGCACCGAGTCCGACGCGCCGCACGACCTGTCGCTGTGGAAGTCCCTCGCCGACGGCATGGGCCTCGCCGGTCTCCTGGTGCCCGAGGACAAGGGCGGCCAGGGCGCCACGCACCGCGAAGTCGCCGTCGTCCTGGAGGAGTTGGGGCGCGCGGTGGCCCCCGTGCCCTATCTGACGAGCGCCGTCGTCGCCACCGAGGCACTGCTCGCCTGTGACGCCGACGACCTCCTCGCCGACCTCGCCTCCGGCCGCCGCGTCGGCGCTCTCGCCGTCGCCCTGAACGTCGCTCCGGGCGGCGCCTTCAGGACCGTACGACTCGAAGACGGGCTGCTGTACGGGGAGTTGACCGGGATCGCGGACGCGGCCGTCGCCGATGTGCTGTTGGTGCCCGCGGAGGACGGTGGGCTGTACGCGGTGGAGGCGGCCGAGGTCGGTGTCGCCCCGCAGGTCTCGCTCGACCTGACCCGGCCGGTCGCGACCGTGTCCTTCGACGGGGCGCGTGGCCGGCTCGTCGGTGACGGCGGACCCGCCGTGCGGCGCGCGTTGCGGGCCGGTGCCGGGCTGCTCGCCTCCGAGCAACTCGGGCTCGCCGACTGGGCGTTGACCGAGACCGTGCGCTACTTGAAGGAGCGCAAGCAGTTCAACCGGCCCGTCGGTGGTTTCCAGGCGCTCAAGCACCGGCTCGCCCAGTTGTGGCTGGAGGTCGTCAACCTCCGGGCCGCCGCGCGCAATGCCGCCGACGCGCTCGCCACCGGTGCGGACACCGACCTCGCGGTCGCCGTCGCGCAGGCCTACGCGGCACGCGTCGCGGTCCACGCGGCCGAGGAGGCGGTGCAGTTGCACGGCGGTCTCGGCATGACGTGGGAGCACCCGGTCCACCTCTACCTCAAGCGGGCCAAGGCCGACTCGATCGCCTACGGCACGGCCGGTGCCCACCGCGCCGAGTTGGCCGAACTCGTAGATCTGCGCGCCCCCTGAGATTCACCCGGTGAAGCCCGCCCCACCTGGGGCGGGCTTTTTCGTGCGGCTGGGCGGAAGGAGTGAACGAGCGACGGCAGTCCGGCCAACTCCTGGCATGTACAGGTTCATTGAGCCTGGTCCCGCCGCATACTCCCTGTGGTTCCGACCCGCCCCACAGGGAGGCAGAACATGGCCCACCTCACCCGTCGCAGAGTTCTCACCACCCTCGGCGCCGCCACCGCGGCCGTGCTCGCCCCGCCCGCGGGCAGCGCGTTCGCGACCGACACCAAGCACCGGCCGCGCCCGCTGTGGAAGGCCCACGCCCACAACGACTACGACCATCCGCGCCCCCTCTTCGACGCCCTCGACCACCGCTTCGGCAGCGTCGAGGCCGACATCTTCCTCGTCGGCGACCAGCTCCTGATCGCGCACGACGCGACCCAACTGGACCCGACGCGCACCCTGGAATCCCTCTACCTCGACCCGCTGGCCGCCCTGGTGAAGCGCAACCACGGTTCCGTGTACCGGGGTTACCACAAGCCGCTCCAGCTGCTGATCGACATCAAGACCGAGGGCTCCTCCACGTACCTCGAACTCGACCGTCATCTCCAGCGCTACAAGCACCTGTTCACCACGTACGCCCACGGTCGGGTGCACCCTGGCGCGGTCACCAACGTCATCTCCGGCGACCGGGCGGCCCGCATCCCCATGGAGGCGCAGACCGTGCGCCGCGCCTTCTACGACGGTCGCCTCACCGACCTCGGCACCTCGGCGCCCGCCTCCTTCGTCCCGCTGATCAGCGACAACTGGCAGCTCAACTTCACCTGGCTGGGCGCGGGCGCCTTCCCCGCGGCGGAGAAGCAGAAGCTGCGCGACATCGTCCGTCAGGCACACCGCCGCGGGCAGAAGGTGCGCTTCTGGAACACCCCCGAGGCGGCCGGGCCCGCCCGGGACGCGCTGTGGACCGAACTGCTGGACGCCGGCATCGACTACTTCAACACCGACGACCTGGCGGGCCTCGAGGCCTTCCTGGACGCCCACCAGTAGACGGTCGGCGGTCACCTCCACGCCCCTGCACCGGACGTCAATCCAGTACCGCGGACATCACACGTCCGGGGGGCGGGTCAGCCGCCCGGACGAACCCTCCGCTACGCCACACTTGCGGCCGAACGCCGCGAAACGGGCGTGGCGGAGGAGGTTGACGATGGCCATTTCCATCTCTGTGCTGGTGCTGCTCCTGATCCTGGCGGTGATCTTCCTGCGCAGCGGCGGGCTGAAGGTCTCGCACGCCCTGGTGTGCGCCCTGCTCGGCTTCTTCCTGGCCGGCACGAGCATGGCGCCCACCATCCACAGCGGCCTCACGGCGACCGCCGACATCGTCAGCAGCCTGCGGCCGTGAGGCCCGCCGGCTCACTTGGTGAAGACCCCGATGCCGGTCGGGACCGGACGCTCCGAACCGTCGGACGGGTGGTTGCGCACGGACACCGCGGTCGCGCCCGGCGCGCGGGCGACCAGCTCCGACGAGCCGCCGCCGTCCAGGCTGAAGGCGTCCACCGAGCCCAACGACCGCATGGTGGTGGCCACTTCGGCGATCGTCAGACCGGTGCGGTAGGCGGGGGCGCCGTCCAGCGCGAACAGCAGCAGCTTCCGTCCGTCGTCCGCGATGCCGACGGCGGTGCGCACGGCCGCGACCGCGTTGTCCAGGCCGGCCAGCGGCTGACCGCCCATCAGCACCGGGTAGCCGCCGAGCGCGAAGCGGTACGGGATCTGGGAGGCCGACGCCACCAGCCGCTGCTTCACCTTCACCGGCTCGCCCTTGAAGAACTTCCGCAGCTGCTGCGCGCCCGCCTCGCGGCCCACCAGCACGGTGGTCCCGGCCGCGATGGTGCCCTTGCCCGGGGTGTCGGCGGTCGACACGACCCGGTTGTTGCGGATCGTCACCTCGTAGGTGTCCGTGCTGCACGCGGCGGCGCGGTTGGTGTCCGTGCCGCAGGTGGCGCGCACCCGGGAGGCGCTGCCCCAGTCGGAGGTGAACGCGCCGACGGAGCCCACCGGCAGCGCGTACTGGTTGAGCCCGCCCAGCGGCAGTTGCCCCACCGGAGTGCGGACCGAGCCGCTGAGGCTCAGGCTGTCCAGCCGGGCTGTGCGGTCGACGCCCACGCCGATGACGTCCTGGGTGGTGCGGCCCGGCGGCATCGAGGGGCCGAAGCGCTGTCCGTTCGGCACCGCCGCCTTCAGCGTGCGGCCGCTCGCGATCGCCGGGCCGACGGTGGCGAACGTGGCGTCGACGCCCGGGTGCTGGGCCTCGGTGATGTTGAAGAAGTCGCCGTTGACGGCCGCGACGGCGCCCCTGGCGTCGGCCAGCGAGGACAGGGCGGCCCGGGAGGCGACCGCTCCCGGATAGAGCAGGTCGAGCTTCACGCGTGCGTCGCGGAGGTTCACGGTGACCAGGTGGGCGTGCGTCGGCCCCTTGATCCCCTGGATGTCGAACTCCTGATAGGTGACCCCCGAACCGACGGGAACGGCCCTCGGCGCGCCGCTGGCCGGTGCCGCCCCCGCCAGGGCCGCACCGGCCAGCGCGCCGAACGCCGTGAGAAACGCCAGTACCGATCTGTGTGCCGAGCCACGTCTTTGACGACGCGTCACAGTGCCCCCTGAAGTCTCGTCAACTGTCCCAGGACTCAGGAGAAGTGCATCAGACGGTGGTGTCCGGCGGGGTCCCTAAGCGCCGACTACGCGAGAACGAGTGAGAAAACGCAGCCCCTCGGGCGCCTCCAACGAGAAACCGCTGCCGCGACCCGCTACGACGTCGATGATCAGCCGCGTGTGGCTCCACACCTCGTACTGGCTGCGCGACATCCAGAAGGTCACCGGCTCCGGCACCCCCTCGACCGCCAGCTCCGCGAGCAGCACGTCCGAGCCCCCGGTGCGGAACTCGCCCTCCGGGTAGCACATGGGCGCGCTGCCGTCGCAGCAGCCGCCCGACTGGTGGAACATCAGGGGGCCGTGCGTCCCGTGCAGCTTGCGCAGCAGGTCGGCGGCGGCGGGGGTGAGCTCGACGCGCGGAGTGTCCTCGTCCATGCCACCAGGGCAGCACGGGCAAGGTTGCGAGGGGGTTGCACGGCCACATCGCACGGCTCGATCGCATGGCCGTCTCTACTCCGCGCGCAGTGCGGTCGCCGCGCGGATCCGGGCCGCCCAGCCGGCCGGCAGCAGCGAGCCGAGGACGGCGACGGCCGTGCCGGCGAGGGCCAGCAGGACCAGTTCGGGGCCGCCGTAGACGGAGGTGACCGAGTCGGGCAGGCGCAGTCCGGCGCTGTGACCCATCGCCGGCAGCACCGCGTCGTGCACCGCCACCCCGAGCGGTACGCCGAGGACGCCTCCGACGACTCCCGGCAGGACGACCGAGGTGACGACCATGGTGACGGTCTGGCGGGGTGTCATACCGAGGGCCTTGTGGACGCCGAGGTCCCGGACCCGTTCGTGGGTGTCCAGGACGACCCCGCCCAGGACACCCAGCGCGGCGACGCTGATCAGCAGCGCGGTCAGGAACGCGGTGAGGGTGTTGAGGACGGTGACGGTGTCGCTGCCGTTCAGGGACTTGGCGCTCGTCGCGCTGACGCCCAGGGGCTTGAGGTCGGCGTTGAGCGCGTCGACGTAGGCGTCCGTGTCGGTGCCCGGCTTCAGACCGATGGAGTAGGTGGTGGGCGTCAGGTCCGGTGCGGCCGACTTGAGAGTGCTCAGCTCGGTGAAGACGCGCATGCCGTCGTCGCCGGTGTCGAAGACCTCGCCGACGATCCGCACCGGCACCGGCCTGCCGTCCAGGTTCAGCGTGATCGTGTCCCCGACCTCGGCACCGGCCGCGGTCAGCACCGTACTCGCGACCACGGCCTCGCCCTTTGCGGCGAGCCAGCGTCCCGAGATCATCCGGAAGCCGCCCCAGGAGGCGTCACCGTCGAAGGCGAACAGGGTGACGTTCCCGGACACGCCCGACAGGGTCGATTCCGTGCTCGCGGAGCTGTAGTAACGACGGGTGCCCGACTGGTCGCGGATCGCCGAGACGACCTTCGCGGGATCGGCGGCCGTCCGCCGCTGCCGTACCTGTCCCTGGGGTTGGGGGCCGCCGCCCGGTGCCTGCGCGCCGATGGTGACCTCGGCCGCGTTGTGGTTCTTCGCCGCGATCACCTCGCCGAGCGAGGACGACAGGCCGGTGGCGAAGGTGACCGCCGCCGCGCCGAACGCGACCGCCGCCACCATCGAGAGGGTGCGCGCGGGACGGGCGAACGGCTGGGCCAGGCCCAGACCGACCGGCCGCGGCAGCGGGAGCCGCGCGGTGAGCCGGGCCGCCCGCCGGCCCCGGCCCGGAGCGGGCGTACGGCCCACGGACAGCGCGTCGACCGTACGCAGCCGGCCGGCCCGCCAGGCGCTCGCGCAGGCCGTGGCCGCGACCACCGCCAGCACCCCGCCGACCACCAGCACGTCCACCCACACCTCCACGCCGAGCCCGGTCGTGCCGTAGGCGTCCTCCGTCTCGGACAGCAGCGGTACGGCGAGCAGGTGGCCCGCGACCGTGCCGAGGACCGCGCCGACCGCGGCCGGCAGCACGGCCTGGCCCGCGCAGGCCCGGACGACCTGACCGGGCGTGCAGCCGACGGCCTTGAGGACGCCGATGCGCCGGATGCCGGTGGCCACCGCGCCCGCGACCACGTTGCCGACGATCAGCACCGACATGACCAGGCCGAGGACGCCGAACGCGACCAGGAAGGGCACGAACAGCGAGGTCTCGCGGGTGGCCACCTTCTTGACGTACAGCCAGGACTGCGTGCCCGTGAGGGACTTCGCCGGTACCGTCGCGGCGACCGCGGCCCGGTCGCGGGTGATCTGCGCCGAAGTGGCCGCGTGGGTGAAGCGGTAGAGCATCTGGTAGCCGTCCGGTTCGCCGGACGCCGTGAGGTCGGCGATCTCGGCGGGCAGCACCCAGCCGTCGGCGGTGCGGCTGACCGAGCGGGCCAACCCGACCACCGTCAGCGTCGGGCTGCCGGGCTGGTCGGGGAAGGTCACCCGCTGGCCCAGCCGCATGGAGGGGCCCGCGTCCGCCGACAGGACGATCTCGCCGGGCTTCGCCACCCAGCGACCCTCGGTCACGTCCACCTTGTCGACGGCGCCGCCGGCGGTCGAGCGGCCGACGAGGGTCAGGGGCACGGTGGCCTGCGCGTTGACGCCCAGGCCCACCGAGGCGGTGGGGAAGGGCCCGGCGGAGGCCTCGACTCCGTCGGCCTGTGCCGACGCCTCCGCCTGCGCCTCGGTGACCTTGTCCGCGTCGAACCCCACGGCCAGGTGCGCCCCGTGCTGACGGTCGAAGGCCTTCTGGAACGGTGCCTCCGACGCCACCAGCAGCGACCCGGCCAGCACGGACGCCGCCACCGCCAGCAGGGTCGCCAGACCGATCACCAGGGTCTGCACCCGGCGCCGGGCCATACCCACGCGGACGACCCGGACCAGCGCGCTCATCGGACCGACTCCGCGGTCGCGCCGGTGTCCGTCCCGGTCGCGGCGTCGGAGGTGATCCGGCCGTCGACGAGATGGACGGTGCGGCGCGTGCACGACCGGGCCAGCGCCAGGTCGTGGGTGACCACGACCACCGTCTGCCCCTCGTCGTTGAGCTCCCGCAGCAGCCGGCACACGTCCTCCCCGGACGCGGAGTCCAGCGCGCCGGTCGGCTCGTCGGCCAGCAGCAGCGGCGGACGGTTCATCAGGGCCCGCGCCACCGCGACCCGTTGCCGCTCACCGCCGGAGAGCCTGCCCGGGTAGGTCTGCGCGTGCCGGGCGATGCCGAGCGACTCCAGCAGATCGTCGGCCCGGCGCTGCGCCTCGCGCCGGCCGAGGCCCGCAAGACGCGCGGGCAGCAGTACGTTGTCGGCGACCGTCAGATCGTCGAGCAGGTTGAAGAACTGGAACACCATGCCGACCTTCGTACGTCGATAGCGCGCCGCGGCCGCCTCGCCGAGCCGGTCCACGCGGACGCCGTCCACGGTGACCGTCCCCTCGTCCGGCCGGTCCAGGCCCGCGACCAGGTTGAGCAGCGTCGACTTGCCGCTGCCCGACGGCCCCAGGATCGCGACCGCCTCCCCGGCCCGTACGGTCAGCGACGCCTCCCGCAGCGCCGGTGGTCCTGCGTCGTAGCGGCGGCCGACCTCGTGCAGGTCGATCACGGGTGTGCTCATGGCCCACTCCCTCGGCCCTCGCCGCGACGGCGAGGGCGTTCTCGTATCGGATGCGACGACGCTAGGAACGGAGGCGGTGCGGGCACGACGGCCGCCGGGGGTAATCGCCGTACCGCGTGCGGACCATGGCGGGCGGTGTCATCCCTGAGATGTACGCGCCGGATGTACTCGGCCAGGTCTGCGGAGGGATTCCCGCCGTGCCGCACGCTCGGGAGAATGGGCCGGTGACGGTGTGGGAGCGGGTGGGACACGGCATGCCGGGCCGACTGCGCGTCGGCGCCGGGGCGTTGCTGCGGCCGACCGGTCCGCTGCCCGTGCCGAGCCGGCGCGACCGGCTCGCCGACGGGGCGCTGGCGCTGGTCCTGGCCGTGCTGTCGGTGCAGTTCACGATGGGCGACGGGTACGAACAGTCGCACGGGCACAGCATGGTGGGCCTGCTCGACCTGGTCCTCGTGGCCTCGGGAGCGCTCGCGCTGCGCCGCCGCTACCCGCTGACCGTGCTGTGGATCGTCATGACGGCGACCGCGCTCACCCCGGACAGCGTCGCCCGGATCACCTTCTACCAGTGCGTCGTCGCCGCTTACTCCGCGGCGGCCTACAGCCCTTACCGGGCGGGCACGTTGGTGAGTCTGGTGGGTGCGGTCGCGCTGATCGGCCTGCCCTCGGGCGGCGGCGACCGGCCCTATCCCTACGCGTATCCGCTCCCGTACCCCGTCCCGCCCGACCTCGCGACCACACAGCCCACCGTGCCGACCCAGTACGTGCCGTTGCTGCTGTCCGTGCCGCTCGTCATCGCCGCCGTCGGGCTGCGGACCTGGCGGCGCCGGGCCGCCGAGACCCGGAGCCGGCTGACGGCCGTGGAGCACGAGCAGGCAGAGGCGCTGCGCCGGGCCGTCGAGCTCGAACGCGCCCGGATCGCGCGGGAGTTGCACGATGTCGTCACGCACAACGTCAGCGTGATGGTCATCCAGGCCGGCGCCGCCCGCACGATCATGGAGAGTTCGCCCGAGGAGGCGCGCGAGGCGCTGCTCGCGGTCGAGACGGGCGGCCGGGCGGCGATGGGGGAGCTGCGGCAGGTCATGGGCCTGCTCACGCCGGACGTCGACGACACGGACGACCCCGGTCAGCTGTGCCTGGGGCCGCAGCCCGGCCTCGGTCAACTGGACGCCCTCGTCGGGCGGATGCGCGCCGCCGGACTGCCGGTCGAGCTGACCGTGACCGGAACGGCACCCGCCGAACTGTCACCGGGCGTCGAACTCGCCGCCTACCGCGTGGTTCAGGAGGCTCTGACCAACACGGTCAAGCACGCGACCGGCGCGAAGGCGAGCGTGCGGGTCGCGTACGGCGCCGAGGACCTGGACGTGGAGATCAGCGACACCGGTGGCCCGCCCGCCCCCGCCGCGGCCACCGGCAACGGACGCGGACTGATCGGCCTGCGCGAACGCCTCGCCGTCCACGGCGGCACCCTGCGCACCGGCCCGCGCCCCCTGGGCGGTTACCGCGTGCACGCCCTCATCCCCCTGCGGCACCAGTGAAGTCGGAGCTACCGGGAGATGGCGGCACCCATGAGACTGGAGCATCCATGAACCCGCCCCTGCGGGTCGTCGTCGCCGACGATCAGGCCCTGGTGCGCACCGGCTTCCGGCTGATCCTCGGCGCCCACGGCATCGAGGTGGTCGCCGAGGCGGCCGACGGGGGAGAGGCCGTGGCGGCGGTCCGGCGCACCCTGCCTGACGTGGTCCTGATGGACATCCGGATGCCCGACATGGACGGACTGGAGGCCACCCGACGCATCCTGGAGGGGGCCACGGACGCGCCCCGCGTGGTCATGCTCACCACCTTCGACCTCGACCACTACGTGTACGCGGCGCTGTCCGCCGGAGCCAGCGGCTTCCTTCTCAAGGACGTCACACCCGAGCAACTCGTCGCCGCCGTCCGCACGGTACGGGCCGGGGACGCGCTGCTCGCCCCCGCCATCACCCGCCGCCTCGTCGAACGCTTCGCCCGCCCCAGCGCCGCGTCGGCCTCCCTGCACCGCGACCTGGCGGCCCTGACCCCGCGCGAACTCGACGTGCTCCGGCTGCTCGCCGAGGGCCTCAGCAACGCCGAACTCGCCACCCGCCTCCACCTGTCCGAGGCCACCGTCAAGACCCACGTCTCCCGCATCCTCACCAAACTCACCCTGCGCGACCGCGCCCAGGCGGTGGTCGTGGCCTACGAGACGGGACTGGTCAGTCCGCGGTCGAGTCTCTGACGGCGCCCTTCGCCCGGCGCCGTGCGGCAGCACGAAGTCGAGGGCCGGGCGGGACTGCCGGGCCCTCGACTCCTACGTTCCGACCGCCCTGACCACGGCCGGATCCTGTCCTACGGCCTCGCCGTGGCCGTAGGCACGTTGTATCCCTCCACCCGCAGCTTCGGCCGGGACCCGCCCGGAGCTTCCGCCGGCCAGGACGCGGTGACGGTGCGGGACTCACCCGGCAGCAGCCACAGGTAGTTGTCGCTGTAGAGGGTGGGCAGCACCCGGTCGCCCGACTTCGCGTCGAGGAGCGAGACGCGCACCATCGACGCGACCGACGAACCGCGGTTGGTCAGCCGTGCGGTGAGGCCGTGGCGGGAGCCCGAGTGGTCCGTGTCGGTGATGTCGACCGAAACACGGGTGCGCGCCGCGGAGTTGAGCGCCCGCATGTCCTGCGGGTTCTTGTAGCGCCAGTACGTGTTCTCGGACAGCAACGCGCCGCGCGCGTCCGTGAGGCGCACCCGGAGCAGGTGGAAGTCCGGGAGGCCGTCCCTGCCCACCGTGAACGCGCTCGCCGTCGCGGAGGACTCGATGTCGACCTTCTTGCGCTGCTCGGCGGCGAGTTGACGACCCGTCAGGTCGTAGTAGCGGGCGGAGACCGTGGCACCCTTGATCGCCTTGGGCGTGTGGTTGACCGCGATCACCTTGCCGCTCGCCGAGTCCGCCTGGACGTGGACGGGCTCGCTCGCCTTGCGGGAGCCGTAGTAGGCGCCGTTGACGTCGAAGTCGTAGTCGTAGGTCTGCCACACCGTGCTGTACCAGGCGGGGTGGGACATCCAGAGCATCAAGCCGCTGGCGTCCTCCCACAGGTTGGCGTTCCAGGCCTCGAACATGGCGCGGTGGTTCTCGTAGTTGACGAACTGCGCCTTGCGGGCCAAGTCCTCCAGACCGGTTGTGGTGTCCAGGCGGGATTCGATCGCGGCACGGTAGTTCTGCGGTGCCTGATTCCCTCGGGTGCTCCAGTCGTGGTAGTACCAGGCGCCGCCGATCGGCCACTCGGGCTCGTCGCCGACGAGGTTGCGCAGCGTCTCGGCCGTCGACACCACCGGCATGCCGATCTCGGTGTGGAAGCCGAAGACGCCACCGCCGTACGTGGCGGCGGAGGCGTAGCGCTCCGGCTCGACCCAGCCGTAGGGGCCGCCGCCGGAGACGATCCCGCCCGCGGAGTTGTTCTGGTAGAGCAGGTCGGGCGCCTCGGCGCGCACCGCCGCCCGCATGCCGTCGTCGACCGCCGCGGGCGGGTTGCCCTCGTTGGCGCCGCACCACACCACGACGCTCGGGTGGATCCGGTACCGGCGCACGGTGTCCTGCGCGGTGTCCAGGAACGCCTTGTGGTCCGGCGGGTCCATCCCCCACGCGTTGGGGAAGTCGTTCCACACCAGAATGCCGTGCTCGTCGCAACTGGCGTAGAACTCCTCGCGGTTGCTGCAGGCGACCCAGTTGCGGATCATCGTGAAGTTCATGTCCCGGTGCATCCGCACGGCCGCGTCCATGCGGGCCTTCGGCATCCGGCGCAGCAGTTCGTCCCAGCCCCAGTTGCCGCCCCGGCAGAAGACCCGGGTGCCGTTCACGCTGATCTTCAACGGCTTGGTGGAGTTGTCGACGGACTTCACGTCGGTCCAGTCGTCGCCGTTGTCGGAGACCTGGATCGTGTACTTCTTGGCGTAGGCCGCCTCCCAGGTGATGACCACCCGGTCGAAGGACACGGTCGAGCCGAGGTCGACGCGGATCCACTGGTTGTCCTCGTAGGAGGAGGACCAGCGGGTGCCCGGGTCGCCGTCGGTGGCGTTGCCGGGCCCGTTGCCCGAGTTCTCGTCGGCGGACGAGGTCGCCGTCCGGTGCAGCGCCAGGTCGGTGTCCGGTGACGCGCTGTTCACGACCGACAGGGCCCACATCGAGGAGCCGTAACCCGTCGCTCGCTCACGGCAGAAGACCCTCAGATACCGGGCGCTCTGCGCGTCGATGTCCACGCTCTGGATGCTTGCCTCGCCACCGGCGCGGAACGGGAGCGGCACCGCGGTGTTGTCCACCGAGGCCGCGTCCGTCCAGGTGTCGCCGTCGTCGGAGACCTGGACGGCGTACGTCTTCGCGTACGCCTGCTCCCAGGTGATGACGACCCGGTCGAAGGAGACCGAGGAGCCGAGGTCGACGCGGATCCACTGGTCGTCCTCGAAGGACGAGGACCAGCGGGTGCCCGCGTCCCCGTCGGTCGCGTTGCCCGGCTTGTTGCCGGGGTCGTCCACGGAGGAGGAGGTCGCCGTCTTCCCGAGCGCGAGGTCGTTGTCCTGGGCCAGGCTGTCCACGACGGACAGCGCCCACATCGACGAACCCCAGTTCGTGGCCCGGGTACGGCACAGGATCCGCACGTAACGCGCCGTGCGGCGGGTGAAGTTCACCGTCTGGGCGTAGGAGTCGCCGCCCTTCTGGAAGGTGAGCGGCACCTCGTACTCGTAGCCGAACTGACGTATCCCGAAGCGGGTCGTGCGCCGGTCGCTCTCCGCGCCGCCGACGGAGGCGGTGAGGGTGAGGTCGTGCAGGGTGGCCTCGCCGTAGCCGTTGGGCCACCACAACGCCGGGTTGCGCAGACGGAGTTCGGGGTTGTCGGCGGGGGCGAAGACCACGTCGGTGGTCGCGCCGCCGGCGATCGTGACCGTCTTGGTGAGGCGTACGCCCTTGAAGGCCGCGGAGACGGTCACCTTCCGGTCGGCGGTGTCCGCGTTCTTCACCGGCACGGTGATGGTCAGTTCGGCGGTGCCCGTGTCCGGGAGGTCGGGCAGCCGGGTGTCCACGCGCGGGTCGCCGATGACCGCGGCGCCGGTGGAGCGCAGCCGGACGTGGTTCCAGATGCCGGCCGCCCGGTCGCGGACCGCGGGCATCCAGTCCCAGCCCGAAGAGGCCAGATACGTCGGGGAGTTGCGGTTCATCATGTTTGCGCCGGCGTCGACGAACGCGAGACCGGCGGGGCCCTTGTCGCCCGGGCTGCCCGGGAACGGCATCGGCGTGATCCGCACGGCGAGGGCCTGCGCGTCGCCGCCGGCCGCCAGGAGCTTGGTGACGTCGAAGGCGGCGCGGGCGAAGGTGAAGGCGACCTCGCCGACGGAGCTGCCGTTGAGCCAGACGTCCGCCTTGTGGTTGACCCCGTCGAACTCCAGCCAGATGTGGCGTCCGGCGCCGGTGCGCAGACCCTTGGGGAGGTGGAACTCGCGCCGGTACCACCAGGAGTGGCGCGAAAGGGCCTCCGGGACATGGAGGTTGTTGAATCCGGCCACCGGGTCGGGCAGATGACCCTGGTCGACGAGCGAGGTCGTGACCGTGCCGGGGACCGTCGCCGGCAGCCAACGGCTCGTGTCCGCCGAGGACTTGGACAGGGCGGCGCCGTCACCGGCGGCCCAGTCGTCCATCGTCAGGTCCCAGCCGGACTCCAGCGGGACGGTGCCGTCCTCGGCGACCTTGAGTGCCGGGGGAGTGCGGTGGTTGGTGCCCCAGTCGGTCCAGCCCGTGGCCTCGTGGCGGGCGGTGCGGCAGGTGCCGTACACCTGGAAGCCGTTGAGGCCGAGCGGGTTGGTGTTGGAGCGCTTGCGCACCGTCATGCGGACCCAGCGGGCGCTGACCGGCTTGGCCAGGGCGATCTCCACGACCCCGCCCTTGCCGGAGGTGGTGCTGTACACCGTCGTCCAGGCCTTGTTGTCCCGCGAGGTCTCGACGACGTAGTCGACCGCGCAGCTGGAGAGGATCTCCTGGCCGGTCGTGTCGTTGCGCGGGCTGCCGCTGGTCGACTCGGTGAACGCCGGGTCGTCCGCGGTCGCTTCGAAGGTGAGGTGGACCGAGTCGACCTCGCACAGGGCCTGGAGGTCGACCGAGATCCACTGGGGGTCTCCGGCCGCCGCGCGCCAGCCCGTGCCGCGCACGCCGGTGGACGTCACCCTGTCGACCACGAACTCCGCCGGGGTGGGCGCGTAGTCGGTCGAGGAGACGGTGACGGGCCGATATCCGGCCAGCTCGCCCGGTGTCACCGGCCGGCTCGCCTGTCCGGATCCGGTCGCGAAGGCGTCGGTGGTCGAGGTCATGCCGAGGCCGAAGCCGGCCAGCAGGGCGGAGCCGGTGGAGAGGAGGGTGCGGCGCGAGGGTCTGGACAACTGATCCGACATGAAATGCGGCTCCGATCAGGGAAGTTCAGGGCGCGGGCGAGCACGGGGGCAGCCTGCTGACAACGTTGCCAGTGCGGCTCTGACAACGTTGCCAAACACTGCACCCGCGGGGGTGGGCTGTCAAGGTTTCCGGCGGTCGCACCAGGCCTCTCAGAATAAATTAGTAATTAATATTGACAAGGTTTCGGCCGCACGCCACAGTCGTCGCCGTGACGTCGAGGCCGCCGTCATGGGGGCGGCCACGTATCACGCCGTCCGCTTCCCAACCACCGGAGAGGCACGTGACCTCACACCCGCAAGGCCGCAAGGCCGCAGGCCACAGACTCGGGCGCCGAGCCGGCACGGCCGCCGCGATCGCGACGGTGCTCGCCGTGACCGCGGCTCCCACGGCGATGGCGCAGGCACCCGCGGCTTCGGCGCAGACCCCCGAGGCCTCGGCGCGGGGCGCCGTGGACCAGGGCGCCCCCGCGTACTACGACAGCGGTCTCGCCCCGACGCCCTACATGGGCTGGAACACCTACTACGGGCTCGGCGCGCCCACCGAGAAGGATGTGCGCTCGGTCGCCGACAGGCTGGTCGGCAGCGGTCTGCGCGACAGCGGCTACGACATCGTGTGGCTGGACGGCGGCTGGCAGGCCGACAACCCCCGTGACGCACAGGGCCGGTTGGTGGCCAACCCGGACCGCTTCCCCTCCGGGATCCCGGCACTCGTCTCCTATCTGCACAAGCGCGGACTGCGCGCGGGCATCTACACCGACGCCGGCACCTACGACGGCGGCAAGAGCTGCGGGCTCGGCAGCCGCGGCCACTACGACCAGGACGCGCGGCAGTTCGCGGGCTGGAAGGTCGACGCGATCAAGGTCGACTTCCTGTGCGGGATCGGCGCCGCGCTCGATCCGGGCCCGGCCTTCAAGGAGTTCAGCGACGCGGTCGCCAAGTCCGGCCGCAAGATGCTGCTGAACCTGTGCAACCCGCTCACCGACGACTGGGGCCTGCCGCACACCCCCGAGCAGGACGCGCACAACACGTACGTGTACGCCCCGACCGCCGCCGACTCCTGGCGCACCGGCACCGACATCGCCTGGGGCACCGCGAGCCCCGGTCAGTGGCCCAACGTGCTGCGCAACATGGACGCCAACGCCTGGCACCCCGAGGCGCAGGGACCCGGTCACTACAACGACCCGGACTACCTGATCCCCATGCGCAGGATGGCCGACGGGACATACGAGCTGACGCAGGAGGAGTCCACCAGCCAGTTCGTCATGTGGGCCGAGATGGGCTCACCGCTCGTCCTCGGCTCCGACCCGCGCACCCTGTCCGACTCGATGCTGAAGACCCTCCGCAACCCGGAGATCATCGCCGTCGACCAGGACCCCCTCGCGATCCAGGGCGTGCGGGTGGCCTCGGACTCGGTCGGGGACGTGTACAGCAAGGTGCTGGACGGACACGGCCGGCGCGCGGTCGTGCTGCTCAACCGGTCCGACCGACCCGCCCAGCGGACCGTGCGGTTCGCGGACGCCGGGCTCGGCGGTCATGTCCAGGTACGCGACCTGCGGGCACGGGCGGACAAGGGCACGCACACGGGCTCCTACACCGTCGAAGTCCCCGCCCACGGCACCGCGTTCCTCAAGCTGACCGGCACCGACGACCTGCCCGGCACCGACCTCGGCGAGAAGACCACGGCCAGCCCGGCCGCCGTGCGTGACGGCTCCGGACTGACCACCTTCTCCCGCGGGCCGCACGGCTCCCTCGTGCAGCGCACCGACAACGGCCGCACCCGTGACCTCGGTGGCCCCGCGCAGGGCAGGATCCTGGGCCAGCCCGCCGCGTACGCCTCCGCGGGCGGCCGCATCGACGTCTTCGTGCGGGGTGCCGACTCCCGGGCCTACCGGCGCGTCTACGAGCACGGGCACTGGAGCGCCTGGCAGAGCCTCGGCGGCCGGCTGACCGACGCGCCGACCGTCGCCTTCACCGACCCCGCGCACTGGACGCTCGTCGCACGCGGCGCCGACGGCCTGATCACCCAGCGCGGACCGGTGTCCGGGTGGTCGTCGCTCGGCGCGCCCGACGACCGCCCCACGTACGGGCGTCCGTCCGCCGTCGTCGACGCGCAGGGGCGCGTCCACGTCGCCGTACGCACCGCCGTGGACGACATCTGGACGCGGTCGCGCGACACCTCGGGCCAGTGGTCGGCGTGGACCTCGCTCGGCGGGACGGTCAGCGGCAGTCCGACGCTGGTCGCCGTCGGGGACGCGGTCGTGCTGTACGCGCGGGCCGCGGACTACACGCTCTGGCAGCAGCGGTACGCCGACGGTGCCTGGCAGGGCTGGAGCAAGCGACAGGAGTTCCCGAGCGCCGCCTTCGACGGGGCGCTGGGTGTGGTCGCGGGGCCCGACGGCTCCGTCGACGCGGTGTTCCGCGGAGTGGACGGCTATCTGCACCGGACCGAATTCAAATAAATTAGGAATCAATCATGGTCAACCAACTGCCCAGCCGACGCCTCTTCCTCGGCGGACTCGGTGCCGCCGGCACCGCGGCACTGCTCAGCGGCTGCGTCACCTCCACCTCCACCGGCAAGAGCTCCTCGAAGGGCGCGGTCACCCTCCAGTCCAACGTGTCCGCCCCGCAGGCCAAGGCCGCGATGGAGGACGTCGTCGCCGCCTACGCCAAGCAGGGCTCCGGCAAGGCGAGCCTCAACACGGTCGCCGCGGAGACCTTCCGCACCCAGCTGCCGACCTACCTCACCTCGGCCAACCCGCCGGACGTGTACACCTGGTACCCCGGCTCGGTGGCGGACGCCTACGCCAAGAAGAACCTGCTCCTCGACCTCGACGAGGTGTGGAGCTCCTCGCCCGACCTCAAGAAGTACAGCAAGGCGCTCAACACGCTCTGCACCGCGAGCTCCGGCAAGAAGGTCTTCGTGCCCAACACCTACTACTGGTGGGGCATGTTCTACCGCAAGTCCAACTTCGCCAAGTGGGGCGTGAGCGAGCCCAAGAGCTGGGACGACTTCCTCGACCTGTGCGACAAGCTCAAGAGCAAGGGCGTCACCCCGATCGGACTCGGCGCGGGCGGCAACACCCCCTGGGTCGCGTCCGCCTGGTTCGACTACCTGGACATCCGGATCAACGGCGCCCAGTACCACCGTGAACTCCTCGCCGGAAAGCACCGGTTCGACGACCCCGAGGTACGCAAGGTCTTCGACCGCTGGCAGGAGGTGCTGCCGTACTTCGACCCCAACGGCACCGCCGTCGCCTTCCAGGACGCGACGACCTCGCTGCTCAACGGCCGCAGCGGCATGATGCTCATCGGCACCTTCTTCGCCGACGCGGCCCCCAAGGACGCCCTGGACGACATCGACTTCTTCCGGTTCCCGGTCATCGACTCCAAGATCCCGCTCGCCGAAGAGGCGCCCGTCGACGGCTACTTCGCCAGCGCCCGCACCGGTCGCGAGGACCAGGTCGCCGACCTGATGAAGTACCTCGCCACCGCCGAGGCCCAGGAGATCTACATCAAGGGCTCCTCCGGCACCGTGCTGCCCTGCAACCCCGACGCGAAGGACGCCGGCACCCCGCTGGTCATCAAGGGCCGCAAGCACATCGACGAGGCGGCCGAGATCACCCAGTTCTTCAACCGGGACTCCAGCGACGCCCTCCAGCCCACCGCCGACAACGCGTTGACCAAGTTCCTGGCCAAGCCCAAGTCGATCGGGAGCATCCTCACCGACTGGCAGCGCGACGCCGAGAAGATCTGGAACGCCTGACATGGCAGTCCTGACCGCACCCGAACGGAAGTCCCCGGCCCGCACGCCCGTCAAGGGCAAGCGGGTCCGGGGGCCCCGGCGCACACCCCCGATGGTGCTCGCCTTCGTCCTGGTCCCGCTCCTGGCCGAAGCGGTGTGGGTGTTCTGGCCCGCGCTCCAGGGCTTCTACCTCGCCCTCACGAGCTGGGACGGCGTCTCCGCACCGCGCTTCGTCGGCCTGGACAACTTCCGGGAGATGGCCCACGACGAGGTCTTCCGCAGCGCCACCGGCCACACCGTCCTGTGGCTCGTCCTCTTCGGCGGCCTGTCCGCCCTGCTCGGCCTCGCCGCCGCGCTGCTGCTCCAGCAGGAGCGGCGCGGCGTCGGGTTCTACCGCGCGGCCCTCTTCCTGCCGGTCGTCTTCTCCCTGGTCGCCACCGCCCTGGTCTGGCAGGCGATCTACCAGCCCGACGGCGTCCTGAACCAACTCCTGGAATCCGTCGGCCTCGGCAGCCTGCGCCACGCCTGGCTCGCCGACCAGGACACCGCCCTGTACGCGGTGATCGTGCCCGCGCTGTGGCGCCAGATCGGCTACGTCATGGTCCTCTACCTGGCCGGCCTCAAGGGCATCGACCCCGCCCTGTACGAGGCCGCGAAGGTCGACGGCGCGACCGCCTGGCAGCGCTTCCGGCACGTCACCCTGCCCCAACTGCGCAGCGTCAACGCGGTCGTTCTGTCGGTCATCGTCATCGACTCGCTGCGCTCCTTCGACGTCGTGTGGTCCCTGACCCGCGGCGGCCCCTACCACTCGTCCGAGCTGCTGAGCACCTACATGTACTCGACCGCCTTCCAGTCCCTGCGCCTCGGCTACGGCTCCGCGCTCGCCGTCGTCATCTTCGTGCTGGCCTTCGGCGTCATCTGCTCCTACCTCGTCCGCGCGTTCAGGGAGGCCGACTGATGTCCGCCAACTCCACCGCCCTGCGCCGCAGGCGGGCCGCCACCGCCGGATTCCACCTCGGCGCCGGTGCGCTGGCGATCCTGTGGCTGCTGCCCATCGCCCTGGTCGTGGTGACCAGCCTGCGCTCCTTCGACGACATCGCCGCCCACGGCCTGGGCAGTTGGCCGCACTCCTTCACCTTCGGCAACTTCAGCCAGGCCTGGGTCGACGGCGGCCAGCAGCGCGCCCTCATCAACAGCCTGGTCGTCACGATCCCCTGCGTCCTGGTTACGCTGGCCCTCGCCGCGATGGCCGCGTTCGCCCTCAGCCGCTACGAAGTCCCCTTCCGGCGCTCGCTGTTGCTCCTCATGCTCGGCGGCAACCTGCTGCCCCCGCAGATCCTGCTCATCCCGGTGTCCAAGCTCAGTGAAGTGATGGGCATCTACGACACCCTGCCCGCGCTCATCGGCGTGCAGATCGGCTTCGGCGTCGGCTTCTACGTCTTCGTGCTGCACGGGTTCATGCGGTCGATCCCGGTGGAGATCCAGCAGGCGGCGGTCGTCGACGGCGCGGGCCCCTGGCAGATCTTCTGGCGGATCATCCTCCCGCTGACCAGGCCCGCCCTGGCCGCGCTCAGCGCCCTGTCCTTCACCTGGATCTTCAACGACCTGCTCTGGGCGATCACCGTCCTGCGCAGCGACACCAAGATGCCGATCACCGCGGCGCTCATCGGACTGCAAGGACAGTACGTGTCGATGTGGAATGTCATCGCGGCCGGTTCCGTCATCGCCGCCGCGCCCACGGTCGCCGTGTTCCTGCGCTTCCAGCGGCATTTCGTGGCCGGACTCAACCTCGGAGCGGTCAAGTGACCTACCAGCGCTGGACCCTGCGCACGGAGAACAGCAGCTACACCGTGCGCCTGTCCCCGGACGGCCCCTGGGCCGAACTCGACGCCTGGGGGCCGCTCGGCGTCGAGGACGGCCCGTCCGCCCTGGACTGGTCCAGGCGCACGCACTTCATCACCCCCGCCGACGCGGCACCGGCCGAGTATCTGCCGTACGGGCTGCGGCCGTTCACCGGATCGGAGCTGGTGGCGTCCACTCCGGACGGGGACGACCGGGGCGTGTGGTGGGAGTTCGCGGGGGCGGAGGCGAGCGAGGGTTCGCTGCGACTCGCCTTCCAGGACGAGCAGGTGGGCCTGCGGACCGTCCTGCGCTACGAGACCGTGCCGGACACGGACGTGATCCTGCGCTGGACCGAGTTCACCGCCACGCGGGAACTGCGCCTGGAGCGCCTCGACTCGGCCGCCGTGACCGTCCCCGTCTCCGATGTCGCCCGGCTGACGTACCTCACGGGTCAGTGGTCGCAGGAGTTCCAGCGCACCCAACTCGACCTGCCCAGAGGCACGTTCAGCATCGGTAGCCTCCAGAGCGTGCCCGGTCACGCGTACGCGCCCTGGCTCGCGGTGCAGGACGGCGACTCGCCGGCCGCGTACGGGATCGCCCTCGCCTGGCCCGGCAACTGGCACATCACAGCGGAGGCCGCGCCCGGCGGCTTCGTACGAGTGCGGGCAGGCCGGGTGCCGCACGAGGGGGTGGCCCTGCTCGCACCTGGGGAGACCCTCACCACGCCCCAACTCGCCTGCGCCTTCAGTCCGGAGGGCCTCGACGGGCTCTCGCGCGTCTGGCACCGCTACGAACGCCGGCTCACCGGCGAGCGGCTGCACCGCCCGCGCAAGGTCCTCTACAACTCCTGGGAGGCCACCGGCTTCGACGTCGAGGCGGCCGGCCAACTGGAGCTGGCGAAGACCGCCGCCGACATCGGCGCCGAGCTGTTCGTCGTGGACGACGGCTGGTTCACCGGACGGCACGACGACACCGGGGGACTGGGCGACTGGTGGCCGGACCCGGCCGCGTTCCCGCAGGGCTTCGACCAATTCGTGGCGGACGTAAGGGCGTTGGGCCTGGACTTCGGCCTCTGGGTCGAGCCCGAGGCCGTGAGTCCCAAGAGCCGGCTGTACGCCGAACACCCGGAGTGGGTCTACCGGATCGAGGGCCGCCCCCGTCGGCTCGTCCGCAACCAGCTCCTTCTCGACCTCGGCCGGACCGACGTCCAGGACTTCGTGATCGGGACGCTCGACCGGCTGCTCGGCACGTACGACATCAGCTACCTCAAGTGGGACATGAACCGCCCGCCCACCGAGCGCGGGCGGCCCGGCGCCGGCCCGGTCGACCTCGACGCCGAGCACGTCGCCGGATACCTGCGCGTCCTGGACCACCTCCGGTCCGCCCACCCCGACGTCACCGTCGAGGGCTGTGCGGGCGGCGGCGGGCGGATCGAGCACGCGACCATCGCGCGCACCGACGTGGTGTGGCCCAGCGACAACACCGCTCCGCTGGACCGGCTCGCCATCCAGTACGGCTTCCTGCACGCGCACGCCCCGCACGTCATGAGTTCCTGGGTCACCGACGCGCCCGGCGTCTTCGATCCGCGCCCGCGCAGCCTCGCCTTCCGCTTCGTCAACGCCATGTGCGGAGTGCTGGGCATCGGCGCCGACCTGCGCGAGTGGACGCCGGAGCAGCGGGCCGAGGCGGCCCGGTGGATCGCCCGGTACAAGGACGTGCGGGACGTGATCCACCACGGCGAGGCACGGCTCCTCGGCACGCCGGAGGAGCCGAGCTGCGGGGTGCAGTACGACCTCGGCGAGCGTACGGTCGTCGCCGCGCTGAGCACCGGGCGTCTCGACGGCGCCCCGCTCGTGCCGGGGCGGGCGAGCCGGCTCCGGCTGCGGGGGCTGGACGCCGCGGCACGCTACCGGGACACGGCGACGGGGACGACGTACAGCGGAGCGCATCTGCTGCACCACGGGCTGCCGTTCGCCTGGAGCGGCGATCACGACGCCGACCTGGTCGTGCTGATGCGCGAGTGAGCCCCTTATGTTTCCAGCAAGCCCTTACTCGTGAAAACCGAGAAGGACCAGAAGGTCGCGAAGGAGTCGAACCTCGATGGACCAGTCCGCACACCGGCCCGGCGCCCGCTTCACCGGGCGCACGGCCGTGGTCACCGGCGCGGCCTCCGGCATCGGAGCCGCCACGGCCGTACGCCTCGCCGAGGAGGGAGCGGCCGTGGTGCTCACCGATGTCGCCGAGGAGCGCGGCGAGGCGGTGGCGGAGCGGATCGGCAAGGACGGCGGGCGGGCCCGGTTCGTGACCGCCGATGTCGCGGTCGAGGAGGACTGGGCGCGGGTCGTCACCGCGGCGCACGCCTTCGGGCCGGTCGACGTCCTCGTCAGCAACGCCTTCACCGTCGACGTCACACCCGCCCACGAGATGACCCTGCCGTCCTGGCAACGGCAGCTCGACGTCAACCTGACCGGCAGCTTCCTCGGCTTCCGGGCCGTCCTGCCCGACCTGCGCGAACGCGCCGGAGCCGTGGTGCTCACCTCGTCCGTCCACGCCCACCGCGGAATCCCCGGACACCCCGCGTACGCCGCCGCCAAGGGCGCCCTGCTCTCCCTGTGCGGGCAGTTGGCCGTCGAGTACGGGCCCGAGGTGCGCGTCAACGCCGTCGTGCCGGGCCCGATCCTCACCGGCGCCTGGGACCGGGTACCCGAGGACGAACGCGAACAGAGCGTCGCCGAGACGGCCGCCCGGCGGTTCGGCACCCCGGAGGAGGTGGCCGCGGCCATCGCGTTTCTCGCCGCCGACGAGGCCTCGTACATCACCGGGACGAGCCTGGTCGTGGACGGCGGCTGGAGCGTAGTGAAGGCATCCGCATGACCGCGCACCCGTCGAACCGGTCGCACCGGACGAACCAGAAAGGCAGTACGACATGAGCTCCTACGCCCGCCGCGGCGTGCACGGTCAGACCGTGGAGGCCCTCGCGCGCCGCATCCTGGGCGGTGAGATCCCCGAGGGGGCCACACTCGACCTGGTGGCACTCCAGAGCGAGCTGGACGTGAGCCTCACCGCCCTGCGCGAGTCGCTCAAGGTGCTCGCCGCCAAGGGGATGGTCGACGCCCGCCAGAAGCGCGGCACCTTCGTGCGCGCCCGCGCCGACTGGAACCTCCTCGACGCCGACGTGCTGCGCTGGCAGTTCGAGGGCGACCACACCACGGACGCCGACCGGGCGCTGCTGCGCAACCTCGCCGAGGTGCGCGCCATCATCGAACCGGCCGCCGTCCGCCTCGCCGCCGCCCGGCGCACCGACGAGGACCTCGCCGCGCTGGAGGGCGCCCTGGACGCGATGGCGGAGCAGGACGCGGGCGCCTCGCACGCCGTCGACGCCGACCTCGCCTTCCACCGTGCCCTGCTCAACGCCACCCACAACGAACTCCTCGAACGCATGGAGATGGTCATCGAGTCCGGCCTCGCCCACCGCGACCACATCGTGCACAGCGCCCCGCACAGCGAGGACCCCGTGCCCGCCCACCGCGCGGTCCTGGACGCCGTGCGCGACCGGGACCCGCTCCGCGCCGAGGCCGCCATGCGGGCCCTGCTCGACCAGGCCGGCCGCGACCTCGACCGGGTCGGCACCGCAGACGACGACACGGAAGGCTCCCGAGCCAAGTGAAGATCACCCGTATCGAAACCTTCCTCGTCCCCCCGCGCTGGCTGTTCTGCCGCGTGGAGACCGACGACGGCGTGGTCGGCTGGGGCGAACCCGTCGTCGAGGGCCGTGCCGAGGTCGTCCGGGCCGCCGTCGAGGTCCTGTCCGAGTACCTCGTCGGCCAGGACCCGCTGCGCATCCAGGACCACTGGCAGGTGCTCACCAAGGGCGGCTTCTACCGCGGCGGCCCGGTCCTCTCCAGCGCCGTCGCCGGTATCGACCAGGCCCTGTGGGACATCGCCGGGAAGACGTACGGCGCCCCCGTGCACGCCCTGCTCGGCGGTCCCGTGCGCGACCGGGTCCGGGTCTACGCCTGGGTCGGCGGCGACGAACCCGCCGAACTCACCGACCAGATCGCCGAACAGGTCGAGGCCGGCTTCACCGCCGTCAAGATGAACGGCGCCGGCGCCACCTCGCCGCTCGCCACCGCCGCCGAGACCGCGGCCGTCGTCGCCCGCGTCGCCGCCGCCCGCGAGGCCCTCGGCCCCGACCGGGACGTCGCCGTCGACTTCCACGGCCGCTTCAGCGCGGCGAGTTCCCGTCGGGTGCTCGCCGAACTCGCCCCGCTGCACCCGCTGTTCGTCGAGGAGCCGGTCGTCCCGGAGCAGAGCCATCTGCTGGCGGGCCTCGTCGCCTCCTCGCCGGTGCCGCTCGCCACCGGCGAACGCCTCTACGGACGCGCCGAGTTCCTCCCCGTCCTCGCCGCCGGGGTCGCCGTCGCCCAGCCCGACCTCTCGCACGCCGGCGGCATCTCCGAGGTGCATCGCATCGCCTCGCTCGCCGAGACCTACGGCGCCCAGCTCGCCCCGCACTGCCCGCTCGGCCCGATCGCCCTCGCCGCCAGCCTCCAGATCGCCTTCGCCACGCCCAACTTCCTGATCCAGGAACAGAGTCGGGGCATCCACTACAACAAGGACGCCGACCTCCTCTCCTACCTGGTCGACCCCGAGCCGTTCCGCTTCATCGACGGTCACGCGCCCCGCAACGACGCGCCCGGCCTCGGCATAAGCGTCGACGAGGACGCGGTGCGGGCGGCCGACCGTACGGGACACGCGTGGCGCAATCCGGTGTGGCGGCACGCCGACGGGTCGTTCGCGGAGTGGTGACCATGGACTCCTCGATCCTGCGGATCGTCACCGACCCCGCCCACGGCGGGCGTTGGACCTCGCTGCGCGCGGGGGAGCGGGAGTGGCTGTGGCGGCGGGACGGCGTCGGGCGCGAGGACGTGTCCCCGGGGGACGCCTTCGTGGACGCGGGCGGCCTCGAGGAGTGCGTGCCGACGGTGCGGGGCGTGCCGGATCACGGGGACGCGTGGGCCCGGGTCTGGACCCGGGACGGGACCGGCACCGAGCGCGTCGAGTGCGAGCGGTTCTCGCTGACCCGGACGATCGGCGCGGGACCGGTGGTCGACTACGTCCTGTCGGCCGACCCGGGCTTCCGCTTCGTATGGGCCGCGCACGCGCTGCTCGACCTGTCCCCGCGGGCCACCCTGCACATGCCGGAGGGAGTGAGCACGCGGCTCTACCCCTCGGCCGACGGCCCCTGGGTGGAAGGCGGTTGGCCCGCGTACGGGAACGTCCGCCTCGACCGGTTCGGGCCGGACGACGGCACCGCGGTCGGCGCCGTCGTCGACGCCTCCCGCGCCTGCGTCCACGACGACCAGGACCGGCTGGCGTTCGCCCTGGAGGCCGAAGGCCAGCCGGTGTCGATCGCCCTGTGGCGCAACCTCGGCGGCTTCCCGCTCGACGGTCCCTATCGCAGCACGGGCGTCGAGCCGATGCTCGGCCGCGTCTTCGACCTCGCCGAAGCCAGTCCCGACGACGCGGCGCGCGTCCCGGCGTCCGGCGAGGCGCACTGGCGCCTGACCCTCGCCGCCGACTGCAACCGCACCTGAGACAACCGGAATTGGAGCCCAGCAGATGGATCTGCGAGCGTCCCTCGCCGCCCACCGCCTCGTCGCGATCGTGCGCGGAGACGACCCCGAGGCCGCGTTGAGCACCGTACTGACCCTGGCCGCCGAGGGCGTCGAGCTGATCGAGGTCTCCCTCACCGGCAAGGACGCGCTCACCGTCATCGAGCGGGCCCGGCAGGCCCTCGGCCCCGACCACCCCCTCGGCGCCGGTACGGTCCTGACCGCCGACGACGCCGTGGCCGCCCAGCGGGCCGGCGCCGACTTCGCCGTGACTCCCGCACTCGGCGAAGGGGTGAGCGCCGCAAGGGAGTTGGGCATGCCGGTGATAGCCGGAGTGATGACCCCGACCGAGATCGTGGCCGCCCGCGTGTTCGGCGCCGCCGCGCTGAAGATCTTCCCGGCGGCGGAGGCCGGCGGGCCCGCCTACCTCAAGGCGTTGCGGGGACCGTTCCCCCAGGTGCCGTTCGTGCCCGTGGGCGGCGTCGACGAGGCGGCGGCCCGCGCCTATCTGGCCGCCGGGGCGATCGCGGTCGGCGTCGGTTCACCACTCGTCGGCGACGCCGCCGACGGCGGGAGTCTCGACGAGTTGCGTACGCGGGCCCGTGTCTTCCGGGGTGTCGCGGGGGAGTTCGCGCCGTGACCGAGACCTTCCGCCCCGAAGCCCGCCACCCCGACCGGCTGGAACTCGGCGAAGGCATCCGCTGGACCGACGTCGGTATCTTCCTCGTCGACATCCTCGCGGGCCGGCTGCTGCACGCCCCCGAGGAGCCCGGCGCGCCTCTGCGTGAACTGGCCCGACTGCCCTTCCCGTTGGGCGCGGTCGCACCCGTCGCCGGCCGGCCCGGCACCTGGATCGCCGCCGCCGGCACCGGGATCTGCCTGTTGGCGCCCGACGGTTCCACCGAGTGGCTGGCCCGGCCGGAGGACGACGCCCCGCTGCCCATGCGCATGAACGACGCGACCGCCGACCCGGCCGGCCGGTTCTGGGCGGGCAGCATGGCGTACGGCGCCGACGAGGGCGCCGGTTCGCTGTACCGGGTCGACCACGACGGCACGGTGAGTCGTGTCCTCGACGGCATCAGCGTGCCCAACGGGCCGGTGTTCACGGCCGACGGGACCGGCATGTACCTGGCCGACAGCGCGCGCGGGATCGTGCGGCGGTATCCGGTGGACCCGGCGACGGGCGGACTCGGCGACCCCGAGACGTTCGTGACCGTCGCCGAGGGCAGCCCCGACGGCATGACCGTCGACCGCGAGGGCGCCGTGTGGATGGCGGTCTGGGGCACCGGAACCGTGCGCCGGTATCTGCCGGACGGGAGCCTGGACCGGACGGTGCGGTTGCCCGCGCGGCAGCCTGCGGGGGTGTGCCTGCGGGAGGACGTCCTCTATGTCACCACCGCTCGTGTGGGGTTGACCGACCCCGGCCCCGACGACGGCGCCCTCTTCGCCGTCCGGGCGGACGTGCCGGGGCGCCCGGCGGACGTCTACCGTCCCGCGGTGGACGCCTACCGTCCGGCGACGGATGCCTACCGATCCGAGACGGACGTCCACCGATCCGAGACGGACGCCTCCCGTCCCGAGGCGGCGTCGAAGCCGGAGGTGGCATGAGCACCGGCTGGCGTCCCGCCGACGGACCGGCCGTGTGCGTCGGCGAGACCATGGCCGCGCTGGCCCCCACCCCGCCCGAACCGCTGGACGGCGCCGACGAGTTGCGTCTGTCCGTGGCCGGCGCCGAGTCCAACGTCGCCATGTACCTCGCCGACCTCGGACGTCCCGTCTCCTGGCTCTCCGCCCTCGGCGACGACGCGTTCGGCAGACGGGTCCGGGCGGCCGTCGCCGCGGCGGGCGTGGACGTGACCGGCGTACGGACCGACCCCGGCCGGCCCACCGGCCTGCTGGTGAAGGACCCGGGCCGTGAGCGCACCCGCGTCCACTACTACCGCGCGGGTTCGGCGGCCTCCGCCTTGGGCCCCGACGTCCTGGACGACCCGAAACTGAGGGCGGCGGCCCTCCTGCACCTCAGCGGCATCACCCCGGCGCTCTCCGCGTCCTGTCGGGACCTGGTGCGAGGGGCGCTCGACGCCCCGGGCGACTCACGCCCGTACGCCATCAGTTTCGACGTAAACCACCGTCCCGCGCTGTGGCCGGACGACGGCACGGCCGCCGGCGTGCTGCGCGAGCTGGCGGACCGGGCGGACATCGTGTTCGTAGGACTCGACGAGGCGCAGGAGTTGTGGGGTGCGGACCTCGAACCGGACGGTGTGCGGCGGCTGTTGGCGGGCCCGCGCATCCTCGTCGTGAAGGACGGCGGGCGGGCCGCGCACGCGTTCACCGCGGAGGGCGAGTTCACGGTTCCGGCGCTGCCCACGGACGTCGTCGAACCCGTCGGCGCGGGCGACGCCTTCGCCGCCGGGTTCCTGGCCGGTCTGCTGAACGGCGACGACCTGCGGCGCGCCCTGCGCCTCGGGCACATCACGGCCGCGTCCGCGCTCAAGGTGACCGGGGACCATGGGTCGTTGCCGGACGACGCCGCCCTCAAGGGGTTGCTCGGCGCCACCGACGCGGAGTGGGTCAAGCGGGCTGCGGCGTGAGCCGCTTGTGGCCCTTGCGGTCGTAGTACCGCGTCATTCCGAAGCCGAAGAGGAGGGCGAGGGCCGCGCCGACGGCGATCATGATCCAGGAACGGGTGAGACCGGCGTCGCCGCGGGCGTCGAAGTAGAGGACCGCCCGGACACCGTCGCTGAGTTGGCGCATGGGCTCGAAGTGGGAGAGGAAGCGGTAGAAGGCGGGGACCGCCTGGAGAGGGACGGTCGCGCCCGAGGACGGCAGGCCCAGGACGATGAACACGAACATGGACACCAGCTGGCCGATCCCGCCGAACGCCGCGTTGATGGCCTGCACGCCCAGGCCGACGGCGAGGGAGGCGCAGTAGGAGTAGATCCACAGCAGCGGGATGTGACTGGCGTCCATGCCGAGGATCGAGATGGTGGCGAGCATGACCAGCGTGACGGTCACGACCGTGATGCCCGCGGTCATCCCCATCTTCAGGAGCAGGGTCTGGGTGCGGTTGACAGGGACGGTCGGCCGGCGGGTGTGCCAGGGGCCGATCTCGTTGTCCGCGTAGCCGAGGGACGTGTCGACGGCGTTGCTGATGACGTTGCCGCCGAGGAAGCCGGCCAGCACGAGCAGCAGCGTGTAGTAGAAGGCGCTGAGGCCGAGGCCGCTGTGGTCGCCGAGGGGATGGCCCACCTGGGTCACGACGTTCACCGGGTCCGCGAGCAGCAGCTTGGTCGTGGAGTCGGCCTGAGTACCGGCCGCCGACGTGAGCTGCTTGCCGATGGTCTGTGAGGCCTGGTGCGCGGCCTGCGTGGTGATCTGACTCGCGAGCGAGGAACCCAGGCTGCCCTTGCCCGGGTTGGTGAGCACCGTGATCGTCGGCCGCGCGGTGGCACCGGTCGTGGTCAGTGCCGTGACCGAGTCGGTGAAGTCGGCGGGGATGACCAGGGCGCCGTAGATCCGCCCGGAGTCGAGCTGGTCCTGTGCCTGCGCCCGGGTCAGGGTGCGCCAACCGGCCTTGCCGTCCACGGAGTTGGCGGTGACGGCGCCGGCGACCTGCGTGCCCAGGTTCTGTTGCTGTCCGGCCGGCGGCTCGCCGGTGTCCGAGTTGACGACGCCGATGGGGAGGTCGTGCAGGTCGCCCTGCGGGTTGACGACACCGCCCATGTACAGCAGGGACAGCAGCAGGGCGAGCACCGCGGTCAGGACGGACGGCATGAGCCACAGCTTGGGGCGGACCAGCAGCGTGGTGGCTCGGGCCTGGGGGTCGGCATCGGTCATGGCGGTCCTCGGGGTGGGGAGGGGCGGCTGTTGCGTAACCGGAGCTTATGAAGGCCGGCGGGCGTACACGCGGAGGCCGCGCGCGACCGGCTGACACCGAATCGGCCACAGCCGTCACACAGGCAACCTCCGGGTCCGCCGACCCCTCATACCCGGTGAACGGACCCGCGTACCGAGGTCGTCCACGGGTGGCCACGCACCGAGAGGAGTGCTCGTTGGAGGGCTTCGAAACCCCGGCAGCCGGCAGCAGACCGTCCCATGAAGCGGAGGCCGACGCGACGGAGGCCGACACGGGGGCGGCCGTACGGGGGAGGGCGCTGTCCCGCCGCCGGTTCATGGTCTACTCGCTGGCCGCCTCCACCCTCACCGTCGCCGCTCCCCTCGGCTGCGACACCTCCACGGCCCAGGGCGCCACCCCCTCGGCCGCCCGCCCCGCCTCCGACGTCCTGGTGACCGGCACCGACGAGGAGATGCTCGTCCTGGAGGTCACCGCCGCCAACAAGGTGGTCGTCCGACTGCCGCGCCTGGAGGTCGGTCAGGGCATCACCACCGCCGTCGCCATGATGATCGCCGAGGAACTGGACGCCCGGCTCGCCGACGTCGACATCCCGCTCGCCGACGCCCGCACCCGCGGCAACCAGTACACCGGCGGCTCCAACTCGGTGAGTTCGCTCTACGGCCCCGCCCGCGCCCTCGCCGCGACCGCCCGCGCCCGGCTGGTGACCGCCGCCGCCCGGAAGTGGCACGTCCCCGCCTGGAGCCTGCGCACCCGGGACACGATGGTCGTCGCGCCGGACGGCCGCACCGCCACCTTCGGCTCCCTCACCGCGAGCGCCGCCACGATCCGCCGCACCTCCGTCTCCAGCAAGCCGAAGCCGGCCGCCAAGCACCGCGTGATCGGCCGGCCGACGAACCGGATCGACGCCCGGGCCATCGTCACCGGCGCGGCGACGTACGCCGGTGACGTGACCGTCGCCGGGGTGAAGCCGACCGTGGTGGCCCGGCCGCCGACGATCAGGGGGAAGATCGTCACGGTCGACGACCGGGCGGCCCGCGCCCTGCCGGGCGTGCGCGCGGTGGTGCGAATACCGGGCGGTGTCGCGGTCGTCGCCGACACCTTCCACCACGCCTTCAAAGGCCGCGACGCCCTGAAGATCAAGTGGGCACCTGGCCCGCTCGCCGGACTGTCCGACGCGGGCGTGCGTTCCCGACTCAAGGCCGCCGTCCCCCGGTTGAGCGCCCCGCCCAGCGGATCCACCCAGATCCAGGGCGAGTTCGAGTTCGCGTTCGTCAGCCACGCCCCGATGGAGGTGCTGACCGCGGTCGCCGATGTGCGCGCCCACAAGGCCGAGTTCTGGTTCGCCAGCCAGACGCCGATGGAGGCGAGGGACGCCGTCGCCGCGGCGGTCGGGCTGCCCGCGAGCGCGGTCAAGGTCCATGTCCTGCGCGGCGGCGGCTCGTTCGGGCGGCGGCTCAACTACGACGCCGCCATCGAGGCCGCCCTGATCTCCAAGGCCGCAGGCCGGCCGGTCAAGTTGATGTGGAGCCGCAACGACGACATCCGGCACGGCCGGATGCGCCCCGCCAGCCACCACCGCATACGCGCCAGCCACAAGGACGGCCGGGTGGTGGCCTTCACGCACTCGATGGCCTCGGTGAGCGAGTCGTACGAGGGCAAGGGCGCTGTCGACCAGGCCGCGTTCACCGGACGGACACGGGCCGCATTCACCGGACGGGCGGCGGCGGGGCCCGCGCCCAGCGACTCCGGGCTCTACAACTTCGGCCGCATCTCCGGGGACTGGGGCGGCATCGACCTCGCGATACCGCTCGGCGCCTGGCGCTCGGTGGACTCCGGGACGATGCGCACCGCGGAGGAGATCCTCGTGGACGAGGTCGCCGCGAGCCTGGGACAGGACGCGGTCGCCTTCCGTCGTACGACGCTGCGGAACAAGGCGGTGAAGGCCGTACTGGACAAGGTGGCCGCCGCCGGACAGTGGGGACGGTCGCTGCCCGCCGGGCACGCGCAGGGCGTCGCCGTGCACGAGGAGTACGGGTCCTGCGTGGCCTGTCTCGCCGAGATCGACGCCACCGATCCGAAGAACCCGCGGGTGACCAAGGTGGTCATGGCGGCCGACGTCGGCCGGGTCGTCAATCCGCGCGGCCTCCAGGCCCAGCTCATGGGCACCGCGATCGACGGGATCTCGACCGTGCTGCGGGCCGGCCTCCACCTCGACCGGGGCGCGATCCGCGAGGGCAGCTTCGCCGACTTCCAGTGGGCCCGCCAGCGGCACGCCCCGCTGCACTTCGAGGCGCACATCATGCCCGCCCACGGGGACCCGGGCGGGGCCGGCGAACTCGGCGTACCGGCCGCCTCCGGGGCCGTCGCCAACGCGTACGCCCGAGCCACCGACACCAAGCCGCGCCGCTTTCCCCTCAACTTCTGACCAGCCTCAGCCCCTGATCGGCTCGGCTTCCGACCCGCCTGAGCTGCTGACCAGCCTCCGAGAAGGTACTCATGCCCTCCCACTCCTTCACCCTCAACGGCAAACCGGTCACCGTCGAGGCCCCCGCCGACATGCCCCTGCTGTGGGTGCTGCGCGACCTGCTGCACGTCACCGGGCCCAAGTACGGCTGCGGGGTCGGCGTCTGCCGCGCCTGCACGAGCCACCTCGACGGGGAGGAGATCCAGCCCTGTGTCGTCGAGGTCAAGGAGTGCGCGGGCCGCGAGGTCACCACCATCGAGGGGCTGGCCGACGGCGACGCCCTGCACCCCGTGCAACGGGCCTGGATGGACTGTGACGTCTCCCAGTGCGGCTTCTGCCAGCCCGGGCAGATCATGGCCGCCGCGGCCCTGCTGAAGCGGACGGCCCAGCCGACCGACGCCGACATCGACCGCATCGAGAACGTCTGCCGCTGCGGCACGTACGCCCGGATCCGCGAGGCGATCAACAAGGCGGCCTCGGAAATCACCCCTTGAGTGGCCCGGCTCACATGGCCAGACGGCTACGGCACCGACACCATGGTGCACGTCACCGGCAGGCTGAAGGGAGCGGCGATGTTCCGCAAGGTACTGGTCGCCAACCGTGGTGAGATCGCGATCCGGGCATTTCGGGCCGGCTACGAGCTGGGTGCCCGGACGGTCGCGGTCTTCCCGCACGAGGACCGCAACTCGCTGCACCGACTGAAGGCCGACGAGGCCTACGAGATCGGCCGGCCCGGACACCCGGTGCGGGCCTATCTCTCCGTCGAGGAGATCGTCCGCGCGGCCCGCGAGGCCGGCGCGGACGCCGTCTACCCGGGGTACGGGTTCCTGTCCGAGAACCCCGAGCTGGCGAAGGCCTGCGAGGAGGCGGGCATCACCTTCGTCGGGCCGGACGCGCAGACCCTGGAGCTGACCGGTAACAAGGCCCGCGCGGTGGCCGCGGCCCGCGCGGCCGGTGTCCCGGTGCTCGGCTCCTCCGCGCCCTCCAACGACGTGGACGAGCTGGTCCGCGCCGCCGACGAGGTCGGCTTCCCGGTGTTCGTGAAGGCGGTCGCCGGTGGCGGCGGACGCGGTATGCGGCGGGTCGAGGACCCGGCCACGCTGCGCGAGTCCATCGAGGCGGCGTCCCGCGAGGCGGCGAGCGCCTTCGGCGATCCGACCGTCTTCCTGGAGAAGGCCGTCGTCGACCCCCGCCACATCGAGGTGCAGATCCTCGCCGACGGCGAGGGCAACGTCATCCACCTCTTCGAGCGCGACTGCTCGGTCCAGCGCCGCCACCAGAAGGTCATCGAGCTGGCCCCCGCGCCCAACCTCGACCCGGCCCTGCGCGACCGCATGTGCGCCGACGCGGTCCGCTTCGCCCGCGAGATCGGCTACCGCAACGCCGGCACCGTCGAGTTCCTGGTCGACCCCGCGGGCAACCACGTCTTCATCGAGATGAACCCGCGCATCCAGGTCGAGCACACGGTCACCGAGGAGGTCACCGACGTCGACCTCGTCCAGGCCCAGCTGCGCATCGCCGCCGGCGAGACCCTCGCCGACCTCGGCCTGTCCCAGGAGACGGTGCAGCTGCACGGCGCGGCCCTCCAGTGCCGTATCACCACCGAGGACCCCGCCAACGGCTTCCGCCCGGACACCGGCCGCATCAGCGCCTACCGCTCGCCCGGCGGCTCCGGCATCCGCCTCGACGGCGGAACCACCCACGCGGGTACGGAGATCAGCGCGCACTTCGACTCGATGCTGGTCAAACTCACCTGCCGGGGCCGGGACTTCAAGACCGCGATCGGCCGGGCCCGGCGTGCCGTGGCCGAGTTCCGCATCCGCGGTGTCGCCACCAACATCCCGTTCCTGCAAGCCGTGTTGGACGACGCGGACTTCCAGGCCGGACGGGTCACGACCTCGTTCATCGAGCAGCGCCCGCAGCTGCTGACCGCCCGCTCCTCCGCCGACCGCGGCACCAAACTGCTCACCTACCTGGCCGACGTGACGGTGAACAAGCCGCACGGCGAGCGGCCCGACCTGATCGACCCGACCACCAAGCTGCCCCCACTGCCGGCCGGTGAGCCGGCCGCCGGTTCCCGGCAGCGGCTGGTCGAGCTGGGCCCCGAGGGCTTCGCCCGGTGGCTGCGCGAGTCGCCGACCATCGGCGTCACCGACACCACCTTCCGCGACGCCCACCAGTCCCTGCTCGCCACCCGGGTGCGCACCAAGGACCTCCTCGCGGTCGCCCCCGCGGTCGCCCGCACCCTGCCCGAGCTGCTCTCCCTGGAGTGCTGGGGCGGGGCCACCTACGACGTGGCACTGCGCTTCCTCGCCGAGGACCCGTGGGAGCGGCTCGCCGCGCTGCGCGAGGCCGTCCCCAACATCTGTCTCCAGATGCTGCTGCGCGGACGCAACACCGTCGGCTACACCCCGTACCCGACCGAGGTGACCGACGCCTTCGTCCAGGAGGCCGCCGCCACCGGCATCGACATCTTCCGCATCTTCGACGCCCTCAACGACGTCGGCCAGATGCGTCCCGCCATCGACGCCGTACGCGAGACGGGCACCGCGATCGCCGAGGTCGCCCTCTGCTACACCTCCGACCTGTCCGACCCCGACGAGCGCCTGTACACGCTGGACTACTACCTCCGGCTCGCCGAGCAGATCGTCGAGGCCGGCGCGCACGTCCTGGCGGTCAAGGACATGGCGGGACTGCTGCGCGCCCCGGCCGCCGCGAAGCTCGTGTCCGCGCTGCGGCGGGAGTTCGGGCTGCCGGTGCACCTGCACACCCACGACACGGCGGGCGGCCAGCTCGCCACCTACCTGGCCGCGATCCAGGCGGGCGCGGACGCGGTGGACGGCGCGGTCGCGTCCATGGCGGGCACCACCTCGCAGCCCTCCCTCTCGGCGCTGGTCGCCGCGACCGACCACTCCGAGCGTCCGACCGGCCTCGACCTCCAGGCCGTCGGCGACCTGGAGCCGTACTGGGAGAGCGTCCGGAAGATCTACGCCCCCTTCGAGGCGGGCCTCGCCTCCCCGACCGGCCGCGTCTACCACCACGAGATCCCCGGCGGCCAGCTCTCCAACCTCCGTACCCAGGCGGTCGCGTTGGGCCTCGGCGACCGGTTCGAGGACATCGAGGCGATGTACGCCGCCGCCGACCGCATCCTCGGCCACCTGGTGAAGGTGACCCCGTCCTCCAAGGTGGTCGGCGACCTCGCCCTGCACCTGGTCGGCGCCGGCGTCAGCCCCGACGACTTCGAGGCGAGCCCGAACCGCTACGACATCCCCGACTCCGTCATCGGCTTCCTGCGCGGCGAGTTGGGCACCCCGCCCGGCGGCTGGCCGGAACCCTTCCGCAGCAAGGCACTTGAGGGCCGCGCCGCCGCCAAGCCCGTGCAGGAACTGTCCACCGAAGACCGCGACGGCCTGGAGAAGACCCCGCGCTCGACCCTCAACCGCCTGCTCTTCCCCGGCCCGACCCGCGACTACGAGACCCACCGCCAGGCCTACGGCGACACCAGCGTCCTCGACAGCAAGGACTTCTTCTACGGCCTGCGCCCGGGCACGGAGTACGCCGTCGACCTCGAACCCGGCGTCCGGCTCCTCATCGAACTGGAGGCCGTCGGCGAGGCCGACGAACGCGGCTTGCGCACGGTGATGTCGGCGCTGAACGGGCAGTTGCGGCCGATCCAGGTCCGCGACACCTCCGCCGCCTCCGACATCCCGGCCACCGAGAAGGCCGACCGGGCCAACACCGGCCATGTCGCCGCGCCCTTCGCCGGCGTCGTCACCCTCGCGGTCGCCGAGGGCGACGAGGTGGCGGAAGGCGCGACCGTCGCCACGATCGAGGCGATGAAGATGGAGGCATCGATCACGACGACGAAAGCCGGCCGGGTGTCCCGGCTCGCCATCAACCGCATCCAACAGGTGGAGGGCGGCGACCTGTTGGTCGAGATCGGCTGACGGTCAGTTCTTCCGAGCCGCTGCTGCCAGGGCCTTGAACTCCTCCCACCGCACCCGGGGGCGTTCGAGGCCGCGGCGCTCCAGATAGCGGTTGGTGGCCCGCTTGGTGTGGCGCAGCAGTCGTACCGTGTCGCTCGGGCGCCCCGAGCCCATCGGCTCGACCACCTTCTCGGGCACCAGTACCCAGCCGTCGTCGGTCTCCCGCAACTCGCCCCGGACGAGGGCGTTCTGCATGTTGTTGATCTTCTCGTCGTGCCGGTGGACCAGCAGGGAGGCGGGACCCGGCTTCGCGGCGCAGTCGGCGGGGACCGCCACCGCGAAGCCGTCCGCGGTCGGCACCGGCCGGGTCCTGGCGAGCACGGGCGCGCCGGAACCGTCGAGGGCGGCCAGTACCGCCGTCGGGAAACGGGCCAGTTGGGCGGCGCCCACCAAGGGGCTGTCCACGGCCGGCCCGAGGCCGTGGACCGGCGCCAACGGGGCGCGTACGGCGACCTGTTCGGGCGTGACGGTGATCAGCAGCCGCAGGTAGTACCACTCCGTGAGCCGCCGCATCGGGGCCGAGAGATACGAGCGGCTGTGCGGCTGCCGCTCGAACAGCATCCGCCAGTAGTCCTCGGCGCCCTCGGGACCCGCCATGACGGCGTCGGGGCAGTCGGCCCGGCCGCCGACGAATATCTGCGGGGCGTGGTCCAGACCGCTGCCGGTGGGGTCGGAGAAGAGGAGGTCGACGCGCGGGTCGCGGCGCACGTTCAGCGCCTTCTGCGCGAACGCCAGGGACGTCGTCACCAACAGCGTCCCGTCCTCCTGACGCCACACCGCCGTCGGCCACACCAGCGGCGTGCCGTCCCGGCCGAGGGTGACGAACTCGCAGGTCCGGTAGGCGCGCAGCACACCGGGAGGTGCGGAGTCGAGTACGTTCACGTCTGCTTGCTCCAACGATCGTTCACGGCAAGGGCGATCGCAGCCTCCCGGCTTCCGCTTGGCACCGGCTTGGCATTCGCTTGGCGCCCCTCCGACCGACGCTGAGCAGCCCGTTTATCGTCCGTTGAACGGTCTGAACGGCGGCTCGGGTAGATTCCCGCGGCGTGCTGCGTATTCGAGTCCTGGGGTCACCGGGCGCCGACCTCGCGGGGAACCCGGTCCCGTTGGGTGCTCCGCAGCAGCGCGCTGTCCTCGCCCTCCTGATCGTGGCCCGGGGCAGCACCGTGCCGGTCGAACGGATGGCGGACGCGCTGTGGCGGGGCACACCACCGGCCAAGGCCGTCGTGTCCCTGCACACCTATGTGTCGAACCTGCGCCGGTCCCTCGAACCGCGGCGCCTCCCGCGCACCCCGGCGACCGTCCTGGTCACCGCCCCGCCCGGCTACGCCCTGCGGCTCCCCGCCGACGCGGTGGACGCCTGGCGGTTCGAGGCCCAGGTCGCCCGGGCCCGCCACGCATCAGCCGAGGAGGCCCGCGCACTCCTCGCCGAGGCGCTCGACTGGTGGCAGGGGCCGGCCTTCGCGGAACACGCCGACGAGGACTGGGCCGCGGCCGAGGTGGCCCGCCTGACCGAACTGCGCGCGGAGGCCCGCGAGTTGGCCGTCGCCGCCGCCCTGCGTACCGGCCACGCCGCCGAGGCGGCACCGGCGGCCGAAGTCCTCGTACGCGAAAGCCCGTTGCGCGAGGAGGGCTGGCGCCTGCTGGCCCTCGCCCAGTGGACCTGCGGCCGCCAGGCGGACGCCCTCGCGGCGGTGCGCCGTGCGGCGGGCGTGCTGCGGGAGGAACTGGGCTGCGATCCGGGGCCCGCGTTGGCGGAGGTCGAGCGGGCGGTGCTGCTGGGGCGGGCGGATGTGCTTCGGGGGTTGGTGGAGGCGGGAGCCGGGGCGGGGGCTGGGCGTCTGTCGCCGGTGAGCGTGCGTGGGGGGTGGCCGGGTGGGTCGGGCTCGTCGGTGGACGGGGGTGGGGGTGGAGGCGGCGCGGGTGCGTTCGGGCCTGGACATGGGGCCGGGGCGGGGGTCGGGGGCGGGGGTGGCGGCGGGCTCGGTGCGTCTGCGTATGGACGTGGACATGGGTCCGGGGGTGGGTTCGGCTCGTCCGTGCTCACGACTGGACGCGGGTCCGGCGGCGGCTTTGGCGGGCCCGGGTCTGTGCGTGGGGACGGGACTGGGGGTGGGGTCGGCTCGTCCGCGTCCGTGCGTGGGGACGGGACTGGGAGCGAGGTCGGCTCGTCCGCGTCCGTGCGTGGGGACGGGATGGGGAGCGGGGTCGACTCGTCCGCGTCCGTGCTCGGGCACGGGACTGGGGGCGGGGTCGGCTCGTCCGCGTCCCTGAGTGGGGACGGGGCTCGAAGTGGGGCTCCCACGCCCGTGTTCACACCTGGACCTCTGCCTGGGAGTGGGCTCGGCACGCCCGTGTTCACACCTGGACCTCTGCCTGGGAGTGGGCTCGGCACGTCCGTGTTCACACCTGGACCTCTGCCTGGCGGTGGGCTCGGCACATCCGCGTTCACACCTGGACAGGCGTCCAGGAGCGAGCTCGGTCCACTCTCGCTCACGTCCGCACACGGTTCCGCGAGTGGGCTCGCCACGCCCACGCCCACGCCCCCGCCTGCGCACGCGTCCGGGAGTGTGATCGGCTCGCCCGAGAGCGCCTCCGCCTCCGCCTCCGCGTCCGCGTTCGCCGAGGCCGCGTACGTGCCCGGAGGCACGCTCGTTCCGTCCGAGGGACTTGCCGGGGGCTCGCTCGTTCCGTCCTGGCCGACTCCCGCGCTTGCCGTCGACGCGGCCCGCGATGGTCATGACCTCTTCGTCGGTCGGGAGCGGGAGTTGAGGGCGCTGGACGCCGCCGCGCAAGCGGCCCGGCCGCGTGGCGGGGTCGTGCTGGTGAGCGGGGAGGCCGGCGCGGGGAAGTCCGCGCTGCTCGGCCAGTTCGCCGGCCGGTTGCGGGCCGGTGGATGGCGGGTGGTGGTCGGGCGCTGTCCGGAGGACGAGGGCGCGCCGCCCGCCTGGGCCTGGGTGGAGGCGCTCGGGGCGCTCGCCCGGGACCTGCCGCCCGCCCGGCCCGAGGAGTTGGCGGTATTGCTGCGCGAACCGGAGGACACTGCCGCGGCCAGTCGCGACGAGGCCACCGCGGGACGCTTCCGCACGCACCGCGCGTTCGCCGCGTGGCTGCGGGCCGCGGCCGGTGCCGGGCCGCTCGCCGTCGTACTGGAGGACCTGCACCGCGCGGACGGCGAGACGCTCGCCCTCCTCGAAGCGGCGGCCGACGTCACCGGCGTACCCCTGCTCACCGTCACCAGCCACCGCCCGGCCGAGGTCGGCGAACACCTCCTCAAGACGCTCGCCGACCTCGCCCCCCGCGCCCCGCACCGGATCACGCTCGCCGGACTGTCACCGACGGACGTCGCCACCGTGGTCGACTCCGTCTGCGGCGAGACCGTGGACACGTCCACGGTGACCGCGCTCGCCGAACGCACCGGCGGCAACCCCTTCTACGTCCTGGAGAGCGCCCGCTTGCTGGCCAGCGAGGGCGCCCTGGTCGCCGTCTCGGAGGTCCCGCAGGGCGTGCGCGACGTACTGCGCCGACGCCTTGCCCTGCTGCCCGCCGGCGCCCTGTCCACCCTCCAACTCGCCGCCGCCGTGGGCCTGGAGGCCGATGTCGCCCTGCTGATCGACGCACGCGACACGGGTGCGGGCGGCGGCACGGGCGGTACCCGTGGCCTGGACGAGGAGGCGGTCCTCGATGGCCTCGACGCCGCCCTCGCCGCGGACCTGCTCGCCGAGCCCGGACCGGGGCGGGTGCGGTTCGTGCACGCGCTGGTCCGCGACACCGTGTACACCGACCTGTCCGGCGTACGGCGGGCCCGCCTGCACGCCCGGATCGCGCAGGCGCTGTCCCGCCACCGCCCCGACGATCTCGCCGCGCTGGCCCACCACTTCGCCCGCTCGGGCACCGCGGCGCACGCACCGCTGGCCGTCGACTACGCGCTGCGGGCCGCCGAGTCGGCGGAGCGGCGCTACGCCCACGACGTCGCCGTCGACCTGATCCAGCAGGCGATCGACGTGCACACCGCCACCGGCGCCCCGGGCGCCGGCGCCATGCAACTCGACCGCACCGTAGGGCTGTTGGTGCGGCTTCTCGGCGCGCAGGTCCGGGCCGGCGCCACCGACGCGGCCCTGCACACCCGGCGGCGCGCGGTCGATCTCGCCGAGCGCGCAGACCGGGGCGACCTGGTCGCGGCGGTCTACGGCGCCTGGACCGAACCCTCCCCGTGGCGCAGCAGGTTGGAGGGCTTCTACGACCGCACGGCACTGGCCCGCCTGGAACGGCTGACCACCGACCCCGCCCTGGACGACCCCACCCGCGCCCGGGTGCTCCAGGTCCTCGTCGAGGTGGCCGCCGCCGTGGACGTGCCGCGCGCCCTGGACGCCGCGCACACCCAGCTGTCGCTCGCCCGCGCCCACGGCGAACCGCGCCTGCTGGCCGCCGCGTTGATGACCTCGGCCAAGCTGCTGCCGCACGAGGCCCACGGCACCACCCGCACCCCGCTGGTCGCCGAACTGCGCCGGCTCGCCGAGGACCACGACCTCCCCGCCTACCGCTGGACCTGCGAACACCTCGACGCCATGACCGCGGGTACCCGCAACGACCCGGCCGCCGTACGCCGCCACACCGAGCAGGGCGTGGCCCTCGCCCACCGCTACGGGATGCTGTGGGCGCAGGGCCTCAACGCCGCGACCACCGCCATGCTCGCGACGGTCGCGGGCCACTTCGACGCGGCGGAGGCCGCGTACGCCGACGCGGACGACCTGGGGCGCCGCGTCGGCGCGCGGCACGCCACGCGTCTGCGCACCCTGGGCCTGATCACCATCCGGCTCGCCCAGGGCCGTACGGCCGAGATCGAGCCCCTGATGCGGGAGGTCTACGACGCCGTGGGCGCCCCCGTCGGAGTGGCCCTCGCCCTCGGCCTGGCCCACCTCGGCAGACTCGACGAGGCGCGGGAAGTGCGGTGCCCGGACGTGATCGTGACCGACCACCTCTACGGCATCGACCTCGACTTCCGCGCCCAACTCGCCGTCATGCACGGTGACATGGAGGCCGCAGCTGTGCTGATCGAGCACCTGCTGCCGCTCCGGAACCAGCTCGCCGGCGCGGCCGGTGCCGCCTATGCCACCCGACCGCTCGCGCACGCCCTCGCCGACCTGTACCGGCTCCTCGGCGAGGACCGTGCCGCCGCCGACCACTACGCCCTCGCCGAACGCACGGCCCGCGCCTGGTCGTCGACGCACCTCACCGCCAACGCCCGCCGTGCGGCGGGGGAGTTGGCCGCGGCGCAGGGCCGCCGGCGGACCTTCGCGACGTAGGCCCGAAAAGGGAAGGCGCGAGGGGAGAGCAGGTCACGGGAGGGCGCCCGCGGGGGAGCGCACCGCGTGGCGCAGGCGGGCCGCGTCCTGGCTCGGGGGTGCGCCGAACTGGCGGCGGTACTCGCGGCTGAACTGCGACGGGTTGTCGTAGCCGACACGGTGGCCGACACCGGTGACATCGCCCGGGTGGGTGGCGAGCAGCAGCCGGGCCTCCTGAAGCCTGATCTGCTTCTGGAACTGGATGGGGCTCATCGCGGTCACCGCCTGGAAGTTGCGGTAGAAGGCGGAGACGCTCATGCCGGACAGGCGGGCCACGTCCTCGACCCGGAAGGGCTGCGCGTAGTGCTCGCGGATCCAGCGCACGGCCCGGGAGACATGGCTGAGACTGCTGTCGGCGAGGCCGAGCTGGCGTACCGTCGCGCCCTGCTCGCCGGTGATCAGCCGCCACAGGATCTCGCGCTTGACCAGCGGGGCCAGCACGGCCCGGTCGCGGGGCTCGTCCAGCAGGCGCAGCAACCGGATCACCGCGTCCAGGAGCGCGTCCGGTGCGTCACTGACGTAGATCCCCGAGGAGGCGGCGACGGTGGTGCGGGGCGCGTCGCCCGCCCCGGCCAGGAGCAGCAGCTCGGCGACGGCGGACGGCTCCAGCGTGAGGCCGAACCCCAGCGCGGGATGCTCGGGGTCGGCCTGCGTGAACTGCCCGGTGACGGGCAGGTCGACCGACGCGACCAGGTACTGCCCGGCGTGGTACTCGAACACCCGGTCGCCCAGCGCGAGGCGTTTGGCGCCCTGAGCGATGACCGCCAGCACCGTCCCGGACGTCGAGGGCGCCGGCGGATCGGACCGGTCGACCTTCGAGATGAGCACCCCGTCGATGGCGGTGGTCCAGTCGGCCCGTGCATGCCGGTCCAGCAGGGTGCGGAGCTCTTCGAGGTGCGGGTGCATGGGGACAGTGCACCACGATTCCCGGCCCTGAGTCCCGTGAGCGGGAGGATCGTGCAAGGACGAGCGAGCATCGTCGAGGGGCGGGGCGCGCACTTCGGAGGGCAAGCGGCCCGCTGTTCCGAGGGTGGGTGTCGTACTCCCAGGAACGCGGCTCCTGCGAGAACCGTGGCCTGGTTGCCCAGGCGCCGGACCGCGACCGTGGAGCCATGACCACGAACACGAACACGAACACGAACGCGGCACCTCACCCCTTCGTCGGCATGTGGGTGACGGCCGACGGGCACATCCGGCAGGAACTCCTCCCGAACGGGCGTTACGACGAGGCCCGGGGCAATCGGCCCAGCGCCTACACCGGCAGTTACACCGTCACCGGCAGCCACATCGACTACGTCGACGACACCGGCTTCACCGCGACCGGCGACGTCCGGGACGGCGTGCTCTTCCACGAGCACCTCGTCCTGTACCGGGAGGGCACCGGCCCGCAGGGGTGACCGGCATGGAGAGCCTGGAACTGATCGTCGTCGTGTCCGTCGGTGTACTGGCGATGGGCTGGCTGTCGCGCCGCACGGGAGTGAGCGAACCCCTGCTGCTGCTCGGCGCGGGCTGCCTGGTGGGGCTGACGCCGGCCTTCGACTCGTTCGCGCTGTCGCCCGACGTCGTCCTGTTCCTCTTTCTGCCCGCCCTGCTGTACTGGGAGGCGCTGACCTCCTCGGTGCGGGAGATCCGCAACAACCTCCGCAGCATCGCCCTCCAGTCCACCGGACTGGTCCTCGCCACCGCGGTCGCCGTCGCCGCCGTGGCCCACGCGCTGGGCTACGGCTGGCCGATCGCCTTCGTCCTCGGCGCCGTCCTGGCCCCCACGGACGCCGCGGCGGTGGCGGCCGTGGCCAAGGCCATGCCCCGCCGCATCCTGACCGTCCTGCGCACCGAGAGTCTCCTGAACGACGGGACCGCCCTGGTCCTGCTGGCCGTGACCGTCGAGGTCGTCACCGACGAGCACCCCTTCACCTGGTCCGGCACGGCCGTCGCCTTCGTCGAGTCGTACGCCGGCGGGATCCTGATCGGCGTCGCGGTCGCGCTGCTCCTGGTCCCGGTCCGGCGCCGGCTGCCCGAGCCTCTTCTGCACAGCGTCCTGAGCGTCGCCACGCCCTTCCTCGCCTATCTCCCCGCCGAACTCCTGCATGTGTCCGGCGTTCTCGCGGTCGTCGTCTGCGGTCTGGTGACCGCTTGGTTCGGCCCGCGCGTCATCGGTTCCGAGGCCCGCGTCCAGGCCATCGCCTTCTGGGAGGTGGCCAGTCACCTGCTCAACAGCGCGCTGTTCATCCTCGTGGGCATCCAACTGCCCGCCGCCGTCCGGGCGTTGACCTCCGTCTCGCTGCTGCGAGCGACGGTCGCCGCCCTCGCCGTGACCGTCGCCGTCTTCGGGACCCGGCTGCTGTGGTTCTACTCGGTGCCCTATCTGGTACGGCTCCTGGACCGGCGCCCTCAGCAACGGGACCGCCGTATCACCGCTCCCCAACGCCTGCCGCTGGCGTGGGCCGGGATGCGCGGAGCCATCTCGCTGGCCGCGGCGCTGACCGTGCCCACCGTGACCGCCGAAGGGCAGGCCGTCGGACAGCGCGATGCCGTCGTCTTCATCACGACGGTCGTCATCGTCCTCACCCTCGCCCTCCTCGGTCCCACCCTGCCGACCGTGGTCCGCCGGGCGCGCTTCCCCGAGGACGAGGACAAGACGGCCGAACTCGCCCTGGCCCGCGATCGGTTGAGCCGCGCCGCCCTGCACGCCCTGCCGGAGTTGGCGCGACGGTTCAGGGTCCCCGAGGCGGACACCGTCCGCATGACCCGGGACATCGAGGACAGCACGGCCCCCGCTCCCGGCACCGCACGACACCAGGAGAACCTGCGGCGCCTCCGACTCGCTCTCCTCCAGGTCAAACGGGACACCCTCACCGACCTGCGCGACACCGGACGCATCGACGACATCGTCCTGCGCGCCGTCCAGGAAGTGCTCGACGTGGAGGAGGTGCGCCTGGGGAGAGGGGTCCGTCCCTCGGCGTCGGCGGCCTCTTCCGAGGACACCCCTTAGGCTCGGACCTTCGTCCGTCGATCTCCCGTAGTCCGAGAGGTACTTGTCACCGGTATGCGAACAATGAGCCGCCCCACGAGGCGTGTACTGCTGCTCAGGCGGACGGCCGCCCTCGCGACGACGGCCGTTCTGCTGGGCGCTTGTGGCGAGTCCGAGGCGGGGGCGCCGCCCAGTCCCTCGGGCAAGCCCTCGGTGCCCTCGTGCGTGACGTCGGCGGGGAATCTGCTGGCCGACATCGACGGTGACGGCCGTACCGACCGCGTCTCCGACCCCTCCCGCACCGGTGCGCGACTGACCGTCGAGTTCGGGGCGAAGGCGGGCTACGGCAAGCCGGTCGGGGTGCGGAAGCTGGTCGGTGGCTCCGGCGGCGGGGAGAAGGACGTGGTGGGGGCGGTCGCCGACTTCGACGGTGACGGGTGGAGCGACCTCGCCGTCGTGGCCACCGGGCAGAAGCAGGGGGACGACGCGATCAAGCCGAAGGTGGCCAAGCTGGTGTCGGGCCCCTTCTCCGCCTCCGGTCAGGGGCAGCGCACCCGGAAGCTCGACCTCACTGAGACCCGTGGCGTCTCCGTGGCCGACTACAACCACGACTCCCACCCCGACCTCGCGGTCTTCTCCTACAGCGGCGACGGCGTCTACCAGACGGAGGCCCGCCTCGGCAGTGCGGACACCGGCCTCGGCGACGCGTCCGAGGGCTCGGCGGGATACACCAAATACGTGTACGCGAGCAGACCGATCACCCTGCCTCCCTCCGGCCTGAGCACGTTCTACCCGAAGTGCGGGAAGACGCACGGCCAGGGATGACGTGGTGATGGGCGGTACCGAGGTGCAGGGAGCCCGCGGAGGACTCGCACCCCCGTCCTGGGTGCGCCGCACCTAGGGAAACGGCGGCCTGGTTGGCGTGCGGGCGCGGATCGAGGCTGGGACCACAAGCCACTCGGCCCAGCCTCAGCGCCTCCCGGAAGGGGCCCGTCATGAACGCCAACGACACCACCAGCGCCGGCCTTCTCGAACAACTCCGACGCCAGTCCACCGACCCCGGTCGGCGCATCCTGTTCACCGGCGCGACCATCGTCACGATGGACCCGGAGCTGGGCATCCTCCACGACAGCGACCTGCTCGTGGAGGGCGACGCCATCGCCGCGATCGGGCCGGACCTGGCCACGGAGGCCGCGGCGGGAGCGGTGGTCGTCGACGCCTCCGGCACGATCCTTGCCCCCGGCTTCGTCGACACCCACCGGCACGCGTGGGAAGCCCAGTTGCGCCGGATCATGCCCGACGTCGACGACCTCGGCGGCTATGTGATGACCACGCTCGCCGGCCACGCCACCGTCTACCGCCCGGAAGACATGTACATCGGTACGAAGCTGGCGGCCCTGACCGCGCTCGACAGCGGCATCACCACCATGCTCGACTTCTCCCACAACTCCCGTACCCGCGAGCACTCCGACGCGGCGATCGAGGCCCTCCGTGACACCGGCATCCGAGGCGTCCACGCCTCCATGGGCCCGCACTTCGGGAACTGGGACCGCCAGTGGCCGGCCGACCTGACCCGCCTCAAGGACCAGTACTTCAGCGGCGACGACCAGCTGCTCACCCTGCGCCTCGCGACGCTGGCCACCGACGAGATCGCCGGACCGGCCCTCGCCTACGGCCCCGAACTCGCCCGTACCGCAGCCGATCTGGGCATCGGCGTCAGCGTCGACGCGGTCTTCGGCAAGGCCTCCTCGGAAGCCGTACTGTCCTGGGCCGAGCACGGCATCCTCGGTCCCGACGTCACCCTCATCCACGCCACCGGCCTGACCCCCGAGGCATGGAAGGCGATGGGGGAGTCCGGCACCACGGTCGCCCTCGCGCCCACGTCCGACGCGCAGATCGGCCTGGAGACGGCGATCCCCGCGGTGGACGAGGCGCTCGCCGTCGGCATCCGCCCCGGCCTGAGCATCGATGTCGAAGTCGCCCTCGCCAGCGACCTGTTCACGCAGATGCGGGCGCTGCTCGCGATCCAGCGCATGCGCGCGGTCAACGCCGCGTACGACACGGGCGGCGACCTCTCCCGCATCACCACGCACGACGTCCTGGACTTCGCCACCCTCCAGGGCGCGCGGACCAACGGCCTCGGCGAGGTCACCGGCTCCCTCACTCCCGGCAAGAAGGCCGATCTACTGGTCGTCCAGGCCGAGGACTTGAACAACATGCCCCTCAACGACCCCATCGGCACCCTGGTGTTGGGCTCCGACGCCCGCAACATCAGCGCCGTCCTGGTCGACGGCCGGCCGCGCAAGTGGAACGGCGAGGTGCTCGACGTGAACCTCCCCGCCCTGCGCGCCGAGGTCAACGCCTCCCGCACGTACGTGCTCGACACGCCGGCCGGCTGACGGGGCTTCGGGCATGCGCGATCGGCGCCCGGCCGCCGGCCGGGCGCCGACACCCGTCAAGTCCCGTCGACTACCAGGTCAGGTCGGGCTGTTGTGGCTCCGGCTGTTCCAGATGCCGTACGAAGAAGCGGACCGCGCTGTCGGACTCGCTCCTGGGCAGCTCCTTGTGGGAGCCCGAGTTGGCGTGCAGCGTCTTCTCCTTCGAGGCGAAGGCGTCGAACAGCGCCAGACCCGACTCGCGCGGGATGTGCTCGTCGTCCCACTGGAGCGTGTACTCGATCGGCACGGTGATCCGCCGCGCGTACTCGGCCAGCGCGTCGGGCCAGTGCAGACCGAAGACCGCGGCCTTGATCCTGGGCTCGACCGCCGTCAGCGGCACCCCGATCGCGGTGCCCATGTTCAGGCCGAAGTAGCCCACCGGTTCGTCGGCGCCGACCCACGGCGTTCCCAGGAGGAAGTCCAGGGCCGCCCGCCACTCCGGTACGGCACGCTCCGCCAGATGGGCGTTGTACCGGACGACGATCGGGCCGACCGGCTCGCCCGCCTCCATCGCCTGCCGCATCGCGGCGATCTCCCGCTCGTCGTGCGCCGTGCGCGGCCGGCCGCCGTGACCGGGCGCGTCCAGGCAGGCGACGTGGAAGCCGCCGTGGAGCGCGAGGAGCCGGGCCCGGCCCAGCATCGCGGGCGACTTCTTGTGGTTGCCGCCGCCATGGCCCATCAGCACCAGTGGCGCGCGATCGGCACGTTGGGGCGACCAGAACGCGCCGGTGACCCCACCCACGGTGAAGTCGTGCTCGATGACACCGTTCGTCGTCGTCTCGGCGGTGAAACACGCAGATTGCATAGGTTGATGCCCTTCGGATTCGCCTTGTGGAGGCGCTCCCGGCGACACCTGCGTCAACGGACCGACCGCGGAAGGGAGGGGAGCACCCATACAGCTGTTGCGTTCATGGGACTCACCTCCTCGCGCGGCATCGCGGTCAATTCGCACGCTACCAACCGGCGTTCACCCCGCCCAACCGGTTTTCCCAGAGGCCGAGGTCGTCCAGGTAGTCGATCTGGTCACCGCAAACCCAGGTGCCCGGCACCCACCTCGTGCTCAGCCCGAGGCGGCGGTGAGCGCCCCGAGCGCACTGGCCTGCGTACGCCAGTCGGTCTGGTTGGGACTGGTGCCGGCCCACCGCTGACCGAGGACGTTGAGGGAGCTGCGGTCCCGCGCCCACAACGTGTCCGCCTGCTTCTGGACGTAACTCTCGTAGGTACTCGCGCCGGTGGCCTTCGCGAGGTCGGCGAAGTTCCGCATGAAGATGCCCTTGAACTGCTTCTGGTTGTCGTCGCAGGACGCCGAGCCGACGTCACAGGACTCGGTGAGCACCCCGCCGACGGTCAGCCGCGAGCTGCTGATCGCGGCATCGGCCAGGGTCCGCGCGGTGGTGAGATAGGAACCGTCCCCGGTCGTCCGCCACAGTTCGGTGAAGCCACCGATGGCCAGCCCCTGGTTGTAACTCCACACCGTGGAGCCGTTGTTGGCGCAGGACGAGGTCAGCCCGTCGTTCACCAGACCCGCCGAGTTGATCATCCCGCTGGACCGGTACCAGGCGGCGGACGTCTTCGCCCGCTGGAGCCATACGGTGTCGCCCGGGATGCGCTGATGCAGGGCCGTGGTCAGCCACAGGTACTGCCCGTTCGTCACCGCGTTCTTGTACGTGCGCTCACGGTCCCACCACACGCCACCACCACAACTGCCGGTGTCCCAGTACTGCTGGACGTAATGGGCAATGGTGACCGCCTCGTCGAGATACCGCGAGTCGCCGGTGTAGTCGTACGCGTCGAGCCAGGCGATGGCCCACCAGGCCGAGTCGTCGATGGCACGGCTGATGAAGTGCCCCTCGATCGCGTCCGAACTGCGCGTGCCGGCCGCGAAGACGCCCTTGTTCCGGTCGAAGGTGCGGGCGATGACCCAGTCGTAGTCGTGGGTGCCGGTGGTCTTCGCGAAGTCGATGAGGGAGGTGAGCGTGGCGGCGGAGTTCCACCAACTGCTCGGCCACCAGCCGTTGTAGGGGTCGTACGAGGCCATCAGCGCGTCCGCCGCGGCACGCGCCCGGGTCGGCACGGGCCTGACCCACGCGGTGCAACTGCCCTCGTTGTGGCTCGCCTCCCGGCCGCACGCCCGGACCGCGCCGCCGTAGAGCAGCCCGCGCGGATCGCGGGTCGCGTACATGGCCGTACGGGTGCCGGTGGCGCCGGACGGGGTGCTGGTACGGCCGCGGGAGGAGCCGTCCGGCCAGGTCGAGCCCCCGTCCCAGGAGCGGTCCAGCCAGATCTCGTCACCGGCGCCACCGGACTCGATGCTCGCCCAGGCCATGGAGTTCCGCTGGTCGACGTGCAGGCGAATCGTGCGGCCGTACAAGGTGGTTGACGGCACGGGCTGGTCGTCGCCGGCCGCCTGGCCCGCGCCCGTGCCGTCGCAGAGGGTGTCGCAGACGGTGGGGTAGGCCCAGTTCGTGCAGCCGACACCGGCCGCGTCGCCGCAGGCCCGGACCAGTCCGCGCCGGTGGGTGCGCGGGTCGGTGATGTTGTTCATGAGCGTCCTGGTGCCGGTCCAGGAACTCGGCACGCTCGCCTTGCCGAGCAGTCCCTCCCAGGTGGCGCCGCCGTCCCAGGAGCGGTCGAGCCACACAGAGTCGCCGGTCACGGCGTTGTCGATGCTCGCCCAGGCCATGTCGTCCGCGTCGGACACGTGCAGTTCCAGGCGCCGGCCGTTGAGGTCCTTGTTCGGCACTGGAAACGTTTCCTTTCCGGCCTGCGAAGGGTCCAGCGTGTCGCAGGACAGCACGCACACCTGGGTCGCGGCGGACGCGGGTGACGCGGCCGGGACGAGGGCCGCGAACGCGAGGGCGGCCGGCAGCAGGAAGGTGAGGAGGAGCCGCATTCTGACAACGATGTCGCATCTGTGCGAGGGCACCGGAACTCGCCTCGATTTCAGAGTGGGGGGACGCCGGTCGGGTCTCACTGAGCCACGCGGAGCGGGTACTGGTCCATACCTGTAGGGACGCAGTGAACCGGCTCGGTGGGGTGCTGTCAACGTCTCCAACGGCAGTGATTCCAGGGGCGGTTCACACCGACTGTGACGGGTTGACACCCCGTTGTGGGGCGCACATCATCGGTGGAACTTCGGCGAGGCGCCTCGCACATCCACTGCTCCATGAACCCTCGACCTCTGTCGGCACAAATTTGAATCGATTCAAGCGTCTCGTTCCCCACCCGAACCAGGGAGGTACCCATGCGCCGCCGCCGCCCCCTGCTGCCCCGAACATCCCGTCCGCACCGCGTGCTCGGCCTCGCCGCAGTGGTGGCCGCCGCACTGCTCACGGCTCCCGCCCCTGCCACCTCCGCGGCGACGTCCACGCCCGCAACGGGCGTGCGGACGGCGGCCGTTGCCGCCCCGAACTACTCGCCGACCTCGCGCACCCTCAAGCCGACCGCGATCTACCGCACGTCCGGCAGCGTCGCCAACCCGCAGAACGTCCTCAACGGGCAGTCGACGCGGATCTCCGGCTCGCAGTCGGCGATCACCCTCGACTTCGGTAAAGAAGTCGGTGGCGTGACAACGTTGTCCTTCGGCAGTGCGAGCGACGGCGGACAGCGGGTCGGCCTGGCTTTCAGCGAGTCGTCCCTGTACGTGGGCAACAACAGCGACCGCAGCAGTGGCCGCGACGGTGAGGACGGCGCGCTCTACGCGACGGCCGCCACGAACGGCACCTATACGGTCCCGACCGCTCAACAGCGCGGCGGGTTCCGCTACTTGACCGTCTTCCTGGACACCTCGGGCTGGGTGGACCTCAAGGGCGTCAGCCTCAACTTCACCGCGGCTCCGGGCAAGGCCGACCCGGCGGACTACGCCAACTACTTCTCCTCCAGCGACGAGCTGCTCAACCGCATCTGGTACGCCGGTGCCTACACCGTGCAGCTCAACACCATCGCCTCCAACCAGGGCCGCGCCTGGCCGCCGCCGTCCTCGGCCTGGGACAACGGCGCGACCGTAGGCGTGGGCGACTCGGTGCTGGTCGACGGCGCCAAGCGCGACCGTACGGTGTGGCCGGGCGACATGGGCATCGCCGTACCCACGCAGTACGCGTACTCCAACGACCTCGTCTCGACCCGCAACGCGCTCACCACGATGTTCAACGCCCAGTCGGCGGCGGGCGAAATCCCCTGGTCGGGACCGCCGTTCAACCTCACCGGCTCGGACACCTACCACACCTGGACCCTGCTGGGGACGTCCACGTACTACACCTACACCGCCGACCGGGCGTGGCTGGACTCCGAATGGGCCAACTACAAGCGCGGGATGGCCTTCATCACCAACAAGATCGACGGCAACAACCTGCTCAACGTCACCCGCACCCAGGACTGGGCCCGGGTCGGCCAGGGCGGCGAGAACATCTCCGCCAACGCGCTGCTGTACGCGGCACTCAAGGGCGGTGCCACCCTCGCCACCGCGGAGGGCGACAGCGCGCTCGCCGCGAACTGGAACAGCAAGGCCGCCGCCATCAAGTCCGCGGCCAACTCCCTGCTGTGGGACGCCTCGAAGGGCATGTACAAGGACAACCCCGCCAGCGGTCTGTACCCGCAGGACGGCAACTCCCTGGCCGTCTGGTACGGGTTGACCGACTCCACCGCCAAGTCGAAGAGCGTCATCGCGGGGCTCGGCAAGAACTGGGGCATCTACGGCCCCGCCACTCCCGAGTGGGGTGGCAACGTTTCCCCCTTCGCCGGCGGCATGGAGCTCAACGCCCGCTTCACGGCCAACGACGACTACACCGCCCTGGACCAGATCCGCCGCACCTGGGGTCACATGCTGACCACCGACATCGGCACCAAGAGCACCTTCTGGGAGGGCGTCAAGGCCGACGGCGGCCTGGCGTACGGCGGTTCGTTCATGAGCCTGGCGCACGGCTGGTCGACCGCGCCCACCTCGACGCTCACCTTCGACGTGCTGGGCACCGTACCCGAGTCGTCGACCGGCGCCTACCGCTTCGTCCCGCACCCCGGCGACCTCACCAGCGCAGAGGGCCGCATCACCATGCCGCAGGGCGCGGTCAACGCCTCCTGGTCCCGCGACCCCGCCGCCGGCACCTACTCGGCCCGTCTGGCCAGCCCGTCCGGCTCCACCGGCCGCATCGGTGTACCGAAGTTCGGCGGCGGCAACCTCACGGTGACCGTGAACGGCGCCACCGTATGGCGCGACGGAACCTTCACGCCCACCTCCGGCATCACCGGCGCGAGCCAGGACGACACCTACGTCTACTTCACCGGTGTCGCCCCCGGCAGCTACACCGTGGCCGCCACCGGACTCGGCAACCCGGCCCCGCCCGCCGATCCCGGCACCGGCGCGCTGCGGCCCGGCTTCACCCGGTGCGCGGGCGAGGGCGGCACCTGTTCCTTCAGCGGCACCCGCTCGGTGGCCTACGGGGCGGGCACGTACGTCTACAAGACGGTGACCGGCAGCACCACCTGCGGCAACGACTCCTTCGGCGGCGACCCGGCGGAGAATCTCGTCAAGTCCTGCTACGTCGCCGACGCGGGCGGCCCGCCCGGATACACCTCGTGCGCGGCCGAGGGCGGCACCTGCGCCGTACCGGGCTACAACCGTGACGTCGCCTACGGCGCCAACGGCAGCTTCGTCCACCAGGTCACCAAGGGCTCCGTGGACTGCACCAACGCGCACTTCGGTGATCCCATCGACGGTGTCGCCAAGTCCTGTTACCTGCCGCCCGACGGCGCGCCGGCCGGGGGCTGGACCAAGTGCGCGTCCCAGAACGGTACTTGTGCGGCAGCGGCGGGACAGCCGGTGATGTACGGCGCTTTCGGGGCGTTCGCCAGGGTCACGGCCGCCGGCGACACCCCGTGCACCGACGCCACGTTCGGCGACCCGATTCCCGGTGAGTCGAAGGCCTGTTACACCGCGACCGGCGGACCGGTCGGCTACGGCACGGCCTGCGCCGACGAGGCCGGGACCTGCTCCTTCAGTGGACAGCAGACCGTCGCCTACGGTGCGCGAGGCACCTTCGTGTACAAGTCCTTCACCGGCAGCGCGAGTTGCGGAACGGCGGCATTCGGTGGCACGGATCCGCTGCCCGGCGTACGGAAGAGCTGCTATCTGACCTCCTGACCTCCCCGAGGGGGACGAGGAAGGGGCCGGCCATCGACAACGGCGTCGATGGCCGGCCCTCTCCTCGGTCAGGGGTCAGCTGCCCGGCACGGTGTCCTCGAACGTGGTGCCCGCGCCGCGGTACGCCGTCACCTTGGCGGCGACCTGGGCCGGTGTGAGGACCTGGTCCTTGACGTGCAGGACGTAGTCGACCTGTTGGTCGTACGCCCGCGCGGTCGAGCTGCTCAGGCCGCCGAAGTCGATCAGCCACTGGTTGAAGTTGATCGACATCGGCCGCTCCGGCAGATACGCGGCGTCGTGCGTGCCGAACAGCTGCCCGTCGATGTAGTACTTGATGGAGCTGTTGTCGATGGTCAGCACCAGATCGTGCCAGCCGTTGTAGCTCTGCCGGCCCTCGGTGTGCTGGTTGACCGCCACCCACGGGTCGGCCTGGTAGGTCTCCCAGGACGTCGTGTAGAGGATGTTGGACGGCTCGCCCCAGCCGCCGTTGGGCAGGTACTCGAAGTCGTACTCGGCGTAGTCGTCGGCCATCGGTGCCGTGAGGTCGTTGATGGTGAAGAAGGTCTGGACGAGGTGGTCGCCGTCGGGACCGTACTTGGGCACGTCGTTGAACTTGACCCGGGCCGCGTAGGTGCCGTTCTTGAACTTCCGCGCGTTGGTGAGGACTTCGGTCTGCTTGGTGCTCTCGCCGGTGCCGGAGGTCGAGGTCTCCAGGTTCATGATGGAGTTGCCGCTCGTGGTGGCGAAGGTGACCTTGTCGGGCGCCCAGGTGGCGCCGGAGACGCCGGGGCCGCCGGAGTTGGAGCGCACGCTCCAGCCGTGCGACGAGATCCTCGGGTCGTTGTAGCTGGTGTAGTTGAAGTCGTCGAACAGCGTGGCGCCGCCCGTCGGCGGGTCGGTCGGCGGGTCCGTGGGCGGGTTCGTCGGGTCGTTGCCCGCGGGCGCCTGGCCCCACAGGGTGGCGCCGGCCAGCTGCGCCGTGACCTTGGACCAGTCGCCGTACGAGGTCTGCGAGGCGCCGAAGGAGTAGTCGTCGCTCTGCTTCAGCGAGGCCCAGTTCGACTGGTAGAAGCGCAGCTGCATGTCGCCGGTGTCGGCGCCCGGGGCGAGCGAACCGGCGCCGGAGGTGAAGCCGATCTCCAGGTAACGGTCGGCCGTGGCGGTCGGGTTGGCGAGGGTGCCGAAGGTGCCCGTGACATTGGCGCAGCCCTTGACGGCCCAGGAACAGGCGAAGCGGTAGGTCGCGTTCGCCGAGTCCGCCTTGAAGTAGTACCGGAGCTTGACGTTCGCCAACTGCACTGTGGTGGCACCGGTGTTCCTCACCTTGAACCAGGGTTCCGCCTGGTCGGCGGTGGCTCCGGTGGCGCTCGTGCGGTACTGGACGTTGAGTCCCTCGCCGGCCGCGCTGGCGGTGGCCGGGAGTGCGGTGAGCGCGGCGGCGCCCAGGGCCACCGTGACGGCGGCGGACGCGGTGGCGCGCAGCCGGTTCTTGGTGAGTCTCATCATTGTTCCTTCCAGAAAGGTGGGGTGATTCCCGGAACGGACAGGTCAGGAGCGGTGTCGGGAGCGGTGCCAGGGGTGCGGCTCAGAGGTGGGGGCTCAAGGGCTGGGGCCTCAGGGGGTGGCGCTGGACGCCGAGCGCGTCGAGCCGGGCGGTGTGCGCGTCGAGGCGGGAGCTGAAGTCGGGCCACTCGGTCGGGCCGCTCCAGGCGCGGTCGGCGAGGGCGCACAGGCGCGGGTAGGTGAGGTACTCGATGTGGGCGGGCGTGGTGACGAACTCCGTCCACAACTGGGCCTGGGTGCCGAGCACCCGCCCGGCCACATCGGGGTCCGCGTCCTGGGGCACGGGGTCGTGGGCGTGGACCGCCCGCAGATCGACGACGGTGCCTGGCTGGGCCGGCGGCTCGTGGGGGTCGGCGGACTGGGCGTGGTCGAGGTAGGTGGCCCGGTGGTACGCGTTGATCACCGGGTGGCCGCGACGGGCCGCGGAGCGGGTGTGGGACGCGTCGCGCCAGGTCATCACCGTGAAGTCCAGGGGCAGTTCGGCGCCGATCTCGGCCCAGGCGACCGGACGGCGACCGCGCCGGACCAGGAACTCGCCGATCCGCGCGAGGAACCAGCCGTGCAGGGACTCGGGGTTCGGCAGGCCTTCCGCGGCCGCTCGGCGGCGTGCGGCGGCACTGCGCGTCCACTCCGTGGTGGGGCACTCCTCGCCGCCGATGTGGATGTACGGCGAGGGGAAGACGTCCATGACCTCGTCGAGGACGGTGCGGCAGAAGTCGAGGACCTCGTCGTGGACCCCGAGGACCGTGTCGCACACGCCCCAGCGCGTCCAGACGTCGAGCATGCGGTCCGGGTCGTTGCCCAGCTCGGGATAGGCGGCGAGGGCGGCCCGTACATGTCCGGGCATCTCTATCTCCGGCATGACGGTGACACCGCGCGCCGCCGCGTACCGCACCAGGCCGGTGAGTTCGGCCCGGGTGTACGACCCGGCGTGCGGGAGTCCGTCGTGCCGGCCGGTGCCGGCCGGGCCCTGCTGGGTCTCGGCGCGCCGGCCGCCGATCTCGGTGAGCTTGGGCCGGGCCGCGACCGGCATGCGCCAGCCCTGGTCGTCGGTGAGGTGCAGATGGAACACGCTGATCTTGTGCAGGGCCAACAGGTCGACGTACCGGCGCAGATAGGAGACCGGCTGGAAGTGGCGGGCCACGTCCAGCATCGCGCCGCGCCAGGGGTGGCGCGGGTGGTCGGTGATCTCGGAGCACGGCAGCAGCCATGGCGTATCGCCCTGTGGAGTCTCCGACAGGGCCTGCGGGGGCAGGAGTTGACGGAGCGTCTGGATGCCGCGCAGCAGACCGGTGAGGTGCGCGGCGCGCAGCAGCACGGCGTACGGAGCGACCGTGAGGACGTATCCCTCCTCGCCCAGCCCGCCGAGGCCGGCGTCGATCGCCAGCTTCAACTGCCCGCTCGGGGACGGCCGCAGGGCCAGCCCGGTGGCGGGGGCGAGCAGGGTGCGCAGCAGCACCGCGGCCGGTTCGGTACCGGCGCCGATGTTGAGTTCGGTGTCGGCGTCGAGCGTGAAGTAGCCCGGCCGCAGCACGGTCCTGGTGGGGCGGGGGACGAGGGTGAGGACGGACCGGTGTGCGGGCATGGATCGTCTCCGGAAGCGGGGGCGCGGGGCCTGACCACCTGACCAGTGAAGTCCACTGGACAGCTCACCTCTTGATGTGGGGACGAAGGTGGCATAGACCAATACCCGCGTCAACCCCCTCTGCTGCGGTGCGAATTGGCGTGCAGGTCGGTCGAGATCCGGATGGTCGCCGGTCGGTGGTGGTTACACTTCCCCGGTCAGCAGGGCGAATGCGGGTGACCAGTGGTCAACTGGTCAAGTGGTTAACTGGGGATTCCGCGCACGAGGGAGTAGCGACATGAAGGCCGACGAACCAGGTGCGGTGCTCAAGCGCGAGCGCGTGCGCGACTTCGTCCTCGACCTCGTCGAGTCGCACCGACCGGGGGACGCGATCCCCTCCGAGCGTTCCCTCTGTGCCCAACTCGGCGTCTCCCGCCCGACCCTGCGCGCGGCGGTCGACGAACTCGTCGCGGCGGGACTGCTGATACGGGAGCACGGGCGCGGCATGTTCGTGGCACCCGAGAAGATCACCCAGGAACTGGTCTCCGGACAGCAGGCCATGACGGTCCCTCAGGCCTCCGGGGCCTGGTCGAGCCGCCTGCTGGAGTTCACCACCATCCCGGCAGGCGCCCGCGTCGGCCGCAAGCTGCGCATCTCACCGGCCGCCGACATCGTGTACGTGGCCCGGCTGCGGCTGGTCGACGGCGCCCCGATGGCCATCGAGCACCTGCACATCAAGGCCGACCTGGTCCCCACCCTGTCCGCGCGGGAGCTGGAGAGCGGCGACCTGTACGAGCACCTGCGGGAACAGCACGGCGTGCACGCCCACGAGGCCGTCCAGGCGATCGAGCCGACGGTCGTCACCCGGGCCGAGGCCGAACTGCTCGACGTGCCCGAGCTGTCCCCGGCCCTGCTCTTCGAGCGGCTCACCACGGACACCACGGGCCGACCCGTCGAGTACGTCCACTCGATCTACCGCGGCGACCGCTATCGCATCGTCTCCCGGCTCACCCTCGGCCCCTCGGTCGCGGTGCCGTCGGACCGGCTCGGACACCACCCCGGCATCCCCCCGGGCGACTTCGCGCACCGCGACACGATCGCGTCGTCCACGCGGGGAGACATCCAGTCGGCGCAGTGAACTGTCGCTGGGCGAACGGAGCTCCAGGTCGCCCACCACGGAATGGTGCATCCGCTTGACCTCGTAGGGCAGGACCCGCGTGTATTCACGCGGCTACGGCGAGCGGAACTCGCCGCTGTGCACGGACAGTTCACTGACCAGCTCCAGGATGCGCGGATCCTCCGGAGTGCTCGCGGCGGTCTGCTGAAGATCGGCGACCGCGCGATGCTCGGCCGCTCCGGGCTCCGGTAGAAGGTCTTCGCCGCGGGGTCCAGGAACAGCATGCGCAGTACGTTGTCGTGCTGGGTGAAGTCCCGGTAGAGCGCGTCGGCAAGGGTGTTGGTGGCCGGCAGGTCCTGGGCGTGGCCGATGACAGAGGCCGGCGTCCTCGTCCAGCTGTCGATCAGTTGCCGCAGATGCGGGCGGACTCATTCGACCCGGGAGGGTGACCTCGTACGACGGCCCGCAGGCCGCGCCAGCCGGAACAGCTCCCGGTGCTCCTCGTCTGCCAGCCGCAGCACCCGGGCCATGGCGTCCGAGCGGGGGCGGAGAACCAGGCGTCCGCGTCGAAGGCAAGCCGCGATGTTCCGGCGCGGCCAGGACGCCGGGCGGCTGAGTCGCTCTGTGTGAACGGTGTGGAACCTGGTGCAATCGGGCGCGACCGGCACTTCTCAGACGTGGAAAAGCTTCTAGTCTTGCCGCATGAGCAATGGGACCCCTTTGGGTGATTTCCTCCGGGCCCGTCGCGAGGCCCTCAAGCCTCAGGACGTCGGTCTGCCGGAATACGGTCGCCGGCGGGTGCCCGGACTGCGCAGGGAGGAAGTCGCGCTGCTCGCGGGAGTCAGTTCCGACTACTACATCAGGCTGGAGCAGGGACGCGAGAGCAGCCCGTCCCCGCAGGTCCTGGAAGCCGTGGCGCAGGCGCTGAAGCTGGACGCGGAGTCCGCCGACCACCTCAACCGCCTCTGCCTGACGCCCTCGCAGCGTCCGCACGACCGAGGCGGAGCCGACGTCAGCCCGCAGTTGTTGCAGCTGATGGACGGCTGGGAACACACCCCGGCGTTCGTCCTGAGCCCGGCCCTCGACATCCTGGCGGGCAATTCCCTCGCCACGGCGCTGCACAGCGGATTCGACGCCTTCGACAATCTCGCCCGCAATGTGTTCGTCGATCCGGCGGGTCGCGAGTTCTACCAGGAATGGGACCGGGCCGCGCATTCCTGTGTCGCCGAACTCAGGGCCGCCTACGGCCACGATCCCGAATCCGTCCGTATCGCCGAAGTGGTCGCCGAACTGTCCGAGGAGAGCGAGGAGTTCGCCGGTATCTGGCAACTCCACGACGTCAAGAGCAAGTCCCAGGAAAGCAAGCACCTCAAGCACCCCGAAGTCGGCGACCTGCACATCGCGTTCGCCGCTTTCACGGTCAACGGCGCCCCGCATCAACAACTGGTCGTCTACCAGGCCGAACCGACGAGCCCGACAGCGACCGCGTTCGAGATGTTGAAGTCGACGGCCACCGAGCCGAAGCGGGCCCAGGCGAACGCGAACACGTGACCCGGGGCGAGGTGAACACGTATCCGCTGAGCCTGTGGACGTGCGTGGTGGCGAGGTCCTGCAGTCGGCGCGGACCCACCTCGTCCGGCGACTGGACGCGCAGGGTCAGTTCGCCAGGGACGGCGTCCAAGGTGCATGTACCCCGAGGCAGTTGGAGTGTCCCGGCGGTGTCGGTCCACTCGACGTGGATCTGTTCGCGGGTCTCGGCGGCCGCAGCCCGCTGGACGGCCGTGACCTGCTCGATGTCGCGGAGCGCAACGCGGTCACCCCCTTCCAGGTGGCCCTCACCCGGCGATGCCCCTTCGCCCCGCGGGTGCGCGGTCTACGCCTGAACCGTGCGACGGCGTCCGGTGACCTTGGAGGTCGGCAGTCGTCCGGCCTTGGAAGTGCCGGTGAGTGTGTCGCCGTCGACGGTCAGGGCGAAGACGAGGTTCAGGCGCATGGGCTTGGTGATGGCCTGTTTCCAGGTCAACCGGTCGCCGTCGAGGGCGACTTCGTCGAGCGGGACGCGCTCTCCCGCCCCGTGGGCGGCCCCGGTCAGGACATCGTCCCGTCGGCTGAGTTCGACCACGGACTTGATCCTGCCGATGGGGGTGGAGATGGACAGGTCCCAAGTGCCTTCGACGGGCGTGGTGTTGTTCATGCTCACGGCCTCTTCCTCACAGCTTCTTCCTCACAACTTCTCCCTCATGACGTCCTCTTTCTGGCGTCTTCCTCGGGGTGCTTCCGATTGGAGCGCGGCCGGCACCAGGCCCTCGTGACGCCAGACCGTGCCGCGGCGCTCGTGGGCGAACAACTCCTCGACCGCGTGGGCGATTTGAGGCCCCGCCTCGCGCTCCAGCAGATACAGCCCCAGGTCGAGTCCGGACGTGACACCGGCGCCGGTGACGAGGTCGCCGTCGTCGACGACACGGGCGTGGACCGCGTGGACGCCGGTGGCGTCGAGCATGTCCAGGCCCAGGTGATGGGTCGTGGCGTGACGGCCCTCCAGCAGACCGGCCATGGCCAGGACGAGCGAACCACCGCACACCGCCGCGACCGTCACCTCCGGGTTGTCCAGCGCCGCCTTCATGAGCGCGGGCAGGTCGGTGGTCAGGGTGCGGCCCAGCAGTACGGGGATGAACTCGTCCTGTCGCCACTCGCCTGCCCCCACCTCCTGATCGGGCACCTCGCCGGGCTCCCCGACCCGCCCCGAGGCGCCGGGGACGAGGATGAGCCCCGCGCGTCCGGGGTCGAGTGCGGCGGTGGCACGCAGGGCCAGCCCGCCCGTGCCGCTGACCACCTCACGTACCCCTTCGGCGGAGACCAGTTCCACGGTCACCGCGCCCCCGGAGGCGGTGCCGCCGGCGTACAGCACCTCGTAGGGGGCGATGACATCCAACGGGTCGAAGCCGTCGAACAAGACGATCTGGGCGTGCATGGCAGGTCCTTCGGACGGGGCGGAGCCGGTCTCAGTGCCGGACGCTCCCGACGCTAACCGGCCGCCGAGCCGCCTCCCAGTGACATTAGTGACACCTTCCGGCGGAATATTGCCAAGCATGTGCGAGTGGCCTCTGAGCTGGCATGACTGTATGCAAGGACCTCATCTCGACCGAAATCGATGGTCGGCGGAGAGGTATCTTGCTGCCATGCACACAGTCGCCGTCCTCGCGCTCGACCGGGTGATCCCGTTCGACCTGTCCACCCCGATCGAGGTCTTCACCCGCACCCGCCTCCCGGACGGGCGCCCCGGCTACCAGATCCGGGTGTGCGCGGAGAAGCCGGAGATCGACGCGGGTGCCTTCACCCTGCGCGCACCCTGGGGGCTGGAGGGGCTCAAGGGCGCGGACACGATCATCGTGCCCGGCACCGCCGACATCGCGGCTCCCCTCGACCCCGCCGTCCGTGACGCGCTGCGGTCGGCCGCCGCCGACGGCACGCGCATCGCCTCCATCTGCTCGGGCACCTTCCCACTGGCCGCCACCGGTCTGCTCGACGGCCTGCGCGCGACCACGCACTGGATCGCGGCCGCCGAACTCGCCGCCGCCTACCCGGAGATCGACGTCGACCCGGACGTCCTGTACGTCGACAACGGCCAGTTCCTCACCTCCGCCGGTGCCGCCGCTGGCCTGGACCTGTGCCTGCACATGATCCGGCGCGACTACGGTTCGGCCGTCGCCGCCGATGCCGCCCGGCTGTCCGTCATGCCGCTGGAACGCGAGGGCGGACAGGCGCAGTTCATCGTCCACGACCGCACACCCACCCCGCAGGGCTCCGTCCTCGAACCCCTCCTCACCTGGTTGCAGGACAACCTCGCCCGCGACCTCACGCTCGCCGACATCGCCGCCTACGACGGCACCAGCACCCGCACCCTGATCCGCCGCTTCCGTGAACAGACCGGCACCACCCCGCTCCAGTGGCTGCACCGCGCCCGCATCCGCCAGGCCCAGCACCTCCTGGAGACGACGAGCCACCCCGTCGAACGCATCGGCACCCAGGTCGGCTTCGGCTCACCCACCGCCTTCCGCGACCGCTTCAAGCGCACCACCGGCGTCAGCCCGCACGCCTACCGCCGCGCCTTCAGCTGAGCCGCACATCCCCACCTGACCCCCACGGTCCGGCTCCACCCGCACTCCGGAACGAAGTCCTGTCAGAAGTCTTGACCGACGGCGGAGGAGCGCCCACAGTACTCATTCATACGCATAACTAATACGCATTAATGATACGCATGAACGGCCGGTACGCCGGTCGTGTCCGGTCAGGTGAGGAGCATGGTGGAGCAGCCCAAGAAGCGGTCCCGGCGCGGTCGTACCCCCGCGGCGGCGGGCCGCACGCCCCGGCCGCGGCAGGCCGAGGTGGCCCGGCTGGCCGGGGTTTCCCAGGCCACGGTGTCGCTCGTGCTGTCGGACAAGACCACGGGCGCGACGATCTCGGACGAGACCCGGCAACGGGTGCTCGACGCGGCCCGCAGCCTCGGCTACGTACCGGACCCCGCCGCGCAGCGGCTGGCCGCGGCCCGCAACAACCTGCTCGGCGTCTTCAGCTTCACGGCCACCTTCCCCACCGACGTGCAGCACTCGTACTACCCCTTCCTCATCGGCGTGGAGCAGGAAGCCGCCGCGCGCGGCTACGACCTGGTGCTCTTCACGGGGTCGAGTTCCGGCGGCGCCGGGGCGTCCCGGCCCGACGCGCTGAGCAGGGTGCGGCTCGCCGACGGCTGTCTCTTCCTCGGTCGGCACGCTCCGCTCGCGGAGTTGAAGCGGATGGTCGCCGACGGCTTCCCGGTCGTGCACCTCGGGCGGCGCGACGAACTCGAAGGGCTGCCGTGGGTGGGCGCCGACTACGTCAGCGCGAGCGCCGAGGTCGTCGGCCATCTGGCGGCCCTGGGGCACCGGCGGATCGTACTGGTCCGCGAGGACGACGACGCCCCGGCCTCGACCGACCGGCAACAGGGCTTCCTGGAAGGGCTGTTGGCGGCCGGGCTCGACGGCGGGCCCGAGGCCGTCTTCCGCTCGGCCGACCCCGTGCGTGACCTCACCCCCGAGCGGCTGCGCCAGTGGCTGGCCGCAGGCGTCACCGCGTTCGTCGCCGAGGAGACCGACACCGGGGCCGCCTGGCGTGCCCTGTGCGGGGCCGTCGAGGAGGCCGGCCTCAGCTGCCCCGACGACCTGTCGCTCGCCCTGCTCGGCAGTCCGCCCGGCGATCTCCTCGCCGGTCCAAGGGCCACCGGATTCGACATCCCCCGGCCCGAGTTGGGCGCCGCGGCGGTCCGGCTGCTCGCCGCCCGGGTCGCCGGGGAGGAGGCCGAAGAGCCCCTGGTCGCCTGTGTGTTCCGGCCCGGTGACACCTCGGGCAGGCCGCCGGAGCAGCACTGATCACGGCGACCGAGCACCGTACGACCGCACCCTCCGGGAACGTCAACTACCAGCAAGGAGAAGCGTGATACCGGAAGCCGACATCCTCATCGTGGGCGGTGGCCTCGGCGGTGTGGCCGCCGCACTCGCCGCCTGCCGGGCCGGACGCACGGTCGTGCTCACCGAGGAGACCGACTGGGTCGGCGGACAGCTCACCTCGCAGGCCGTGCCGCCCGACGAGCACCCGTGGGTCGAGCAGTTCGGGACGACAGCCTCGTACCGTCAACTGCGCGAGGGCATCAGGCAGTTCTACCGGCAGTGGTACCCGCTGCGGGCGGAGGCGCTCGCGCTCACCGACCTCAACCCGGGCGCCGGACGGGTCAGCAAGCTCTGCCACGAGCCGCGTGTGGCGCTGGCCGTCCTCGAGGCCATGCTCGCTCCCCACCGGGCGGCCGGACGCCTGACCGTCCTCACCGAGCACCGGCCCGTCGCGGCCGAGGCCGACAACGATGTCGTACGGTCCGTCACCCTGGAACACCGCCCCGACGGCCGCCGCGTCACCGTCCCGGCCCGCTATGTCATCGACGCCACCGAGACGGGCGAACTCCTGGAGCTGGCGGGTGTCGAGCATGTCTGCGGCGTCGAGGCGCGGTCCGAGTTCGACGAGCCGCACGCCCCGGACCGGGCGGAGCCGCTCAACCAGCAGGGCATCACCGTGTGCTTCGCGCTCTCCCACCACGAGGGCGAGGACCACACCGTCGACCGCCCGGACGACTACGAGTTCTGGCGGGCCTACCGCCCCGACTTCTGGCCCGGCCCGCTGCTCGGCTTCCAGGCACCCGACCCGCGCTCGCTGGAACCCGTCCCGCGCACCTTCGTCCCCAACCCCGACCTCGACCCGCTCGCCGTGAGCGCCGACCAGAGCGCCGACGCCGGCGACAAGGAACTGTGGGGCTTCCGCCGCATCCTGGCCCGCAAGCTGCACAGTCCCGGCGCCTTCGACTCCGACATCACGCTCGTCAACTGGCCCCTCAACGACTACTGGTTGAAGCCGCTGATCGGAGCGGGCGCGGAGACGGGAGCCCAAGCCGTAGCCGAGGCACGGCAGTTGTCGCTGTCGGTCCTGTACTGGCTCCAGACCGAGGCACCCCGTCCCGACGGCGGCACCGGCTTCCCCGGTCTCCGGCTTCGCCCCGACGTGACCGGTACCGCGGACGGCCTGGCGAAGGCGCCGTACGTGCGCGAGTCCCGCCGTATCAAGGCCGTCACCACCGTCACCGAACGCGATGTGGCGATCGACCTGGTGGGTCCGTACGGGGGCACCAAGTACCGCGACTCCGTGGGCATCGGCAGTTATCGCATCGACCTGCACCCCTCGACCGGGGGCGACTCCTACATCGACATCGGGTCGGTGCCCTTCGAGATCCCGCTCGGGGCGCTGGTGCCCCGGCGGGTCCGCAATCTGCTGCCCGCCGGCAAGAACATCGGCACGACCCACATCACCAACGGCTGTTACCGGCTCCACCCGGTGGAGTGGAACATCGGCGAGGTCGCCGGCGCGCTCGCCGCCCACTGCCTGGCCGAGGACCTCGAACCGCACCAAGTGCAGGCCGAGGACAAGCGGTTCGAGGAGTTCGCGCGGCTCCTCGACCGCGCCGGAGTGCAGCGCCACTGGCCCGACGTACGCGGCTACTGACCGCGTCGGGGCGACCGCCCGCGCACGAGCGACACAGCACAAGGAGGTGCTCCAGACATGACCACCGACCGGATCCGCGTCGGCATCGACGTGGGCGGAACCTTTACCGACGCCGTGGCAGTGGACGCCACGACCCTGCGGCTGCTGGGACAGGTCAAGGTCCCCACCAGCCACCACCACGAGGACGGAGTCGCGCACGGCATCGTCGAAGCCCTGGACCGGCTGCTGCGCGAGGTCGAACGGTCCCCCGGCGACATCGCGTTCCTCGCGCACGGCACGACCCAGGCCACCAACGCCCTGCTGGAGGGCGATGTCGCCACCGTCGGCCTGATCGGCATCGGCACCGGACCCGGCGCTGTTCTCACCCGTCGGCTCGCCGCGCTCGGCAGGCTCGAACTCGCCCCCGGCAAGCGGCTTCCGCTCGCGTACGCCCATGTCGCCGACCCGGACGACCCGGCGGCCGTACGCGCCGCGGTCGGGGAGTTGACGGCGGCGGGCGCCCAAGTCCTCGTCGCCACTGAGCCGTTCGCCGTCGACCGGCCCGAGGGCGAGCAGGCCGTGCTCGAAGCCGCGCGGTCCGCAGGACTTCCGATGACGGCCGCGCACGAGATCACCTCGCTGTACGGACTGCACAAGAGGACCCGCACCGCGGTCGTCAACGCGGCCATCCTGCCGCGCATGCTCGCCACCGCCGACCTCGTCGACGCGTCCATCACCAAGGCAGGGGTCACCGCACCGCTCATGGTCATGCGCTGCGACGGCGGGGTCATGGCCCTCGACGAGATGCGCCGGCGCCCGCTGCTGACCGTCCTGTCAGGCCCGGCCGCCGGAGTCGCCGGCGCCCTCATGCAGGAACGGATCAGCGAGGGCGTCTTCCTCGAGACCGGCGGCACCTCCACCGACATCAGCGTCGTCCGGCGCGGCAAGGTCGCCGTCCGCCACGCCACGATGCTCGGCAGGACGTCGTACCTCAACGCGCTCGACGTGCGCACGGTCGGCGTCGGCGGCGGCTCGATGGTCCGTGTCACCCAGGGCCGCGTCACCGCCGTCGGTCCGCGCAGCGCCCACATCGCGGGACTGCCCTACGCCTGCTTCGCCGACCTCGACGACCTGCGGGGCGCGACCCTCGCCACGGTGCGGCCGATGCCGGACGACCCCGACGACTACGTGGTGTTGGACGCGGCGGGCGGACGGTTCGCGCTCACCATGACGTGCGCCGCCAACGCGCTCGGCCGGGTCCCCGACGGGGACTTCGCGCGCTGCGACCCGGAAGTGGCGAGGGCCGCGATCGCGCCGCTCGCCGCCGAGTTGGGCGTGGACGTGCCGACCGCGGCCGCCCGTGTCCTCGACGCAGGGGTCGCCCGCGTGCGGGAGACCGTGGACTCGCTCGTCCGCGACTACCGCCTCGACCCCGACACGGCGGTCCTCGTCGGCGGTGGCGGCGGGGCGGCCTCGGTCACCCCGCACCTGGCCGCGCTCACCGGCATGAGCGGCACGATCGCCCGGCACAGCGAGGTCATCAGCCCCATCGGCGTGGCCCTCGCACTGGTGCGGGAACAGATCGAGCGGATCATCCCGGGCGCAGGCCAGGAGCAGATCCTCGCCGTCCGGGCCGAGGCCGAGCGGGCGGTCGTCGCCCAGGGCGCCGCGCCCGACGGCGTCGAGGTCGAGGTGACCGTCGACCCGCAGACCAGCACCGTGCGCGCCACGGCCACCGGCGCCACGGAACTGCGTACCCAGGACCGCTCGCACAGCGCCGACGACACCGAACGCCTCACCGCGGCCGCCACCAGCCTCAGGACCGACCCGGCCGCGGTCCGCGTCCTCGCCGAGACACCCGCCCACACGGTCTACGGCACCGAGGTACGCCGTCGGCTGCGCTCCGTCCGGCGTCCCGTACGGGTCGTCGACGCCGACGGTGTCGTACGCCTGCACGCCTCGGACGCGAGCGTCACCGCCACCACCGTCGGTGCCGCGCCCGAACTCCTCGCCCACCTCGTGCGCGAGGGCACGTCCTACGGCGACGGCGGCGTCCGCGCCCCCGCGCTGCGGCTCCTGCTCGGCTCCCGCATCGCCGACCTCTCCGGTGTCCTGGACCCGCAGCCCCTGCTCGCGCTGGCCCGCAGCGAGATGCGGGACCGCGCCCTGGACGAACCGGTGGTCGCCGTGGTGGAGGTGCGGTCATGAGCGGCCCTGCCGGTTCGGCCGCCGTGGCTGCCGTCGTGGCCGCCGCCGCTTCCGCCGTCGATCCGGCGACGGACGATCTGGCCCTCGCCGTACGGCTGTTGGCGACCACGCCCACCCACGAGAACCGCACCCCCGCCGAACTGCGCCGATGGGCCCTGGCCGCCGACGCGTTCGGCGCCGCGCTCGCCCCCGGTCCGCCGTGCCGCGCCCGGATCGTGGAACGTGCCGACGGGCTCGGCCAGTTGCTGCTCGCGCGCTACACCTCGCGTCCCGCCACCGTCGAGCTCTACACCGACACCATCGACCGGGCCGAGACGCTGATCGACGAACTCGGCTGGCGCTCCTGGTATCCCGCCGGATCCGTGCGCGCCGCGGCCCTCGCCCACGAGAGCGCACACGCTCTGCTGCACCGCAGGGAGACGCGGGCCGCGCTCAAGGAGGCGCTCGGACACACCGTCCTGCGGCTGGGCCGCCACCGGGTCCTCGGCCATGTGGCCGGTGCCGACGAACTCGCCGCGCACGCCTACGCCCGTACCGTCTGCGGCCTGGGTCGCAGCCCCCTCCTGCTCACCGCCGCGCTCGCCGCCGCGGTGGACACACCCGGAAGACAGAGGTGACCCATGGGTGTCGTCATCCTGCTCGTCATGGCGGCCGGAGTCGCCGCCATGCTCACCCGCAAACTGCCCACGGCCTTCGCGCTCGTCATCCTCGCCGTCGTCATCGCCTTCCTCGCCGGCGCACCCCTGACCGGCAAGAACAGCGCGCTGGACACCGTCCTCCAGGAGGGCGCGCCCACCCTGGCGGCCACGATGATCGCGATCGTGCTCGGCTCCTGGCTCGGCAAACTCCTTGAGGAGACCGGCATCGCGGGCACCATCGTCCGCAAGATCGTCGAGTTCGGCGGTGACCGCCCGGTCGTCGTGGCCCTCGGTGTGCTGGCCGTGTCCGCGCTGGTCGGTACCGTCACCGGATCGGCGCCGGCCGCGATGCTCGCCGGGCTCATCGGCATCCCCGCCATGATCGCGGTCGGCATCCCCAAGGTGACCGCTGCCGGGACCGTCCTCATGGGCATCGCCGTGGGCATTCCCTTCGAACTGCCTCTGTGGCAGTTCTTCTCCACGGCCCTGGACCTGCCCGTACCGACCGTGCGCGGCTTCATGGTGAAGCTGTTCCCCTTCGCCCTGGTCGCCGCCGTCCTCTACGTGCTCATAGAGTCCCGTCGACGCGGCGTGGAACACACCTGGTCCCTCAAGTCCGTGCAGGACAGGCCGAGTTCGGTGAGCCGCCGCAAGCGGCTCGGGGACGCTCCCTGGTACGCGCTGCTCACCCCCGCCGTCCCCCTGATCCTCGCCCTGGGCTTCGAACTCGCCATCATCCCCTCCCTGTTGGCGGGTGTGCTGTACGCCCTGGTCACCACCACAGGACCGCGCGAGATGAACAAGCGGCTGCTGCGCACCCTGTACGGCGGGTTCGAGGTGGCCGCCCCGCCGATCGCCCTGTTCATCGCCATCGGCATCCTGCTGGCGGCGGTCAAACTGCCCGGCGCCGTCGACGCGTTGGAGCCGCTGATGAAGGCGGTCAGCCCGCACAACGCCGTGCTGTTCGTCCTCGTATTCACCCTGCTCGTCCCGCTCTGCCTCTACCGCGGACCGCTGAACGTCTTCGGGCTCGGCGCCGGGATCGCCGGCGTCCTCATCGCCACGGGCATCTACCCGGCCGCCGTCGTCCTCGGCATGGCCACCTCGTACAACCAGGTCTTCGGCGTCGCCGACCCCACCAGCACGCAGACGGTCTGGGCCGCCCAGTACGCCGGTGTCTCCCCGCAGCAGGTCATGGTGCGCACCCTCCCGTACGTGTGGGCCGTCGCCCTGGGCGGGCTGTGCGTCACCGCGGCCACCTATCTCTGACCTCCACCGTCTTTCTGTCACCCCTCTTGGACCGACCTCCACCCCCTTGGAGCCGACCATGCCTCAACCGCGTTTCGACCGACGCCTGTTCCTGCGCGCCACGGCCGCCACCGGCGCCGCCGTCACCGTCGGCGGCCTCTCCGCCCCGGCCGCGTCCGCCGCCCCCGGCGGATTCCCCGACTACACCTATGTCCGCACCCTGCTCACGCCGTCGCAACTGAAGTACAACCCGACCGGCGAGATCATCTTCCCGTGCGTCAGGGGCGTCTACGACAAGCTGAGCGCCCCCCTCGGCCGCTACTACCTGTACTACGGGCCGCATGACGCGCCCGGCGGCATCTGCCTGGCCTACGGCAACTCACTGGAAGGGCCGTTCACCGAATACCCGAACAACCCGATCGTCGCCAACAGTTGGCAGCCCCACTACTCCGTCAGCCACGTCGCCTCCCCGCACGTCATGTGGCACGCGAGCACGAAGGAGCTGTGGCTGTACTTCCACGGCGAGAACACCACCACGCGCCTGGCCCGCTCCAAGGACGGCATCAACTTCACCTACGACAAGGTCGTCCTGTCCACGTCGATGCTGCCGAGCGGCACCACCGAGACGTCGTACGCCCGTGTCTTCCCGCACGAGCTGCCCTCGCGCGGCGCCCACTACGTCATGGTCTTCATGCTGAACAACACCACCAACCACCGTGACATCCACTGGGGTTGGTCGGCCGACGGACGCACCTGGACCTACGACCAGCAGCCCCTGATCCGCCACACCGACGTCGGCGCCGTCAACGTCGGCGGGCCGCACCTGCTGTACCGCAACAACAGCACGTACGTCGTCTACAACAAGGACAAGGAGAGCGGCGGCGACCTGATGATCACGGAGGTGGGCAACGACTTCAGCAAGCGCGGCCACCTCGGGGTCTTCTACAACTCCCGCAGCGGCGCCCCCGAGAACGGCCGGTCCGCCGCCCCGTCGTTCGGCACCGACGGGGGAGTGCCCTACATGATCTACGAGGCGGGGGAGCGGCTCGCGGGCTCCATCGCGATGGCTCGCGGCTGACCGGGCCGTTCACCCGTCATGACCCGGCGGGCCGCCCGGGGCGTCGGGTGAACCGGCGCAGGCCTCGTCGCGCGGGCTTGAGGGGCTTGTCCTCGGGGGCGACGGGACCGTGGCCCGCCGTCAGGGCCGGTGCCGAGGTCGACACCGAGGTCGGTACGGACCGGCCGCCCCGTGCGAGCCGGCTCCGGACGGCCTGGGCCAGGGCCTGGTGGGACGGTTCCACCAGCAGGTCCGCCGCGGACAGCCGTTCCCACATGTGCAGCAACTCCGTTCCCCGGGTGGCCACTTGGCCCTCGTCCAGCAGTCGCTGCCAGGCGGCGGTGGCGCGGGCCACCTCGGGTGCCGCCCGGGGCAGGTCGGTACGGCAGCGGATGCGGGCGACGGTCAGCGCGAGGACGGTGGAGAGCATGTAGTCGCCGCGCAGATAGGCGAGGTACGCCTCGATCGCCCGTGCCTCCAGGGAGAGCTCGTCCTCCGCTCCCCGGCGCAGGGTGAGGTGCTCCCGCAGGGCGCTGGCGAGGACGAACGCGGCGTGCAGCTCCTCGCGCTGGGCGTGCTGGAGGATGCGCTCGACGCGGGCGAGCGGCGGGAACGCCTCCTCCTCCGCGGCGGTCCGCTCGCGCCCGGGCGGCAGGTCCTCCTCGTCGGCGATGGTCCGGCTCGAACCGTCGGGGTACACCCGCAGGCGCGCCACCTGCTGCACGGTGCGGTCGATGACGGTGGCCGCCACCGGGGCCCGCAGGGTGCGGGCGAACATGGCGATCGCGTCGAGGATCGCCTCGTTGGGCTGCCGCATGCCGGCCATCTCCAGCAGATGGCCGTTGACCACCGTCGACCCGTCCTCGGCCACGTAGGCGTCGAGACGGATCAGCGGGTGTGCGGCGAGCGCGGGCAGGTTGTGCCCCTCGTCGCGAGGTGTCAGCGCGTGGTTCATCGGCTCAGGCTCCGGGTCGGACGACACCGACGATGGGCATGGAGGCGGCCGGTGCGATCGTCACCGTGCGCCCGGGCCGCGGGGCGTGGACGATCTGCCCGTTCCCGATGTACATGCCCACGTGCGTGGCGTCGTAGTAGATGATCAGGTCCCCGGGCCGGGCGGAGGCCAGGGGGACCCGGGTCAGTCCCTGCCACTGGGCCTGCGAGGTACGGGGGATGGGGTGCCCGGCCGCCGCCCATGCCGTGGAGGTGAGCCCCGAGCAGTCGTACGACGAGGGGCCCACCGCGCCCCACACGTACGGCTTGCCCAACTGCGCCTTCGCGAAGGCGACGGCCCGCCCGGCCGCTCCGCTCACCTGCGTGTTGCCGCCCGAGCCGGTCCCGGTCGAGGTGCCGCCGCCCGAACCGGAGCCGGTCCAGCGGGACGTGGCCTCCTGCGCCTGCTCCTTCTCCAACTGGGCCAGCTTGCGGGTCTGTTCCTTCCGAAGCCCCGCCTCGATCTGCTCGGCCTGCGCGATCTTCCCCTCGATCTTCTGCTTCGACTCGGCCTTGTCCGCGCGGGTGTTGTTCAGCGCCCGCAGCTCCTTGGCGGCGGCGTCGGTCCGCCGGCTCAGTTCCGTGCGGGCGGTCTTCTGCGACTCGGAGACGGTGATCAGGTTCCGCATGGCCTGGCGGGCCTGGGACGCCTCGTCCAGTGCCTCGTCGGGATGGTCGCCGAGCAGCAACTGGATGCCCGTGGCGGCGAGATCACCCCCGTGATACTGCGTCCGGGCCGCCGCTCCCGCGAGGTCGTGCAGGTCGTCCACCCGGTCCTCGGTGCGGGCCAGGGCCTTGCGCAGCGACTTCAGCCGCTTCTCCTGCTCGGTCGCCTTCACGTCCGCGGTGTTGTACGCCTCGGTGGCCACCTCCGCCGCGCGGTAGAGGCCGTTCAGCTCGTCGTGGATGCCCTCGATCGTCTTGTCGTCCTGCGGTCCTGGTTCGCCGGGGACCGCGTAACTCGGCCCGGACACAAGGGCGATCGCGCACGCGAGGGTTGCCAAGGAGGCCCGACTCTGCAAGCGTCTGGCGCCGGTCGACAGGTTCATCAGCTCCACGACAGGTTCATCAGCTCCGCTTTCAGAGGTCGGTTCCACACAACCGCGGCACGGCATCCCGACCAAGGGCCCCAGGGGCACACGTGGGGGAACCCAAGTGACCCTCGGGTATGCCCTTTTGTGCGGGTGCCGGTCCCGGTCGTGAGCCACGACGCGCCGACAAGCCCCTCGGGGCGTTCGGGTGCCCACGGCATGATGACGGGCATGCGTTGTGGACTGCTCGGCCGCCTGGAGTTGGTGAACGGCAACGGCTCGGTCACCCTCCCCGGCACCATGTCCCGGGCGATCGTGGGACGGCTGCTGCTCGCCCACGGGACGGTCGTACGACGCGACACCCTCATCGGCGAACTGTGGGAGGAGCGCGAGGCGAAGGACCCGGTCAACGCGCTTCAGGTCCAACTGGCCAAGTTGCGCGTCGCGTTCGCGGCGCAGGGCGAGGAGGCCCGCCTGCTGTTCGGCCACGGCGGGTACCGGATCGTGCTGGGACCGCAGGACGAGGTCGACGTGCCCGCCTTCGAGACCGCGCTCCGGGAGGGCCGGGAGCACCTCGCGGCGGCGGAGTACGAAAAGGCCGAGAGCCGGCTGCGGTCGGGGCTGTCGCTGTGGCGCGGCCGCGCCCTGGACGGCCTGGAGCGGCGGGTCTTCGAGACCGAGCGGGCGCGTCTTGAGGATCTGCGGCTGGGCGCCCTGGAGGACGCCGCCACCGCGGGCCTCGAACTAGGGCGTGCGGGGGAGTTGGTCCCCGAACTGCAGGCCCTGGTGTCCCTCGCGCCCTTGCGCGAGCGGTCCCGGGCCCGTCTGATGCTCGCGCTGTACCAGTGCGGGCGGTTCGCGGAAGCCTTGGAGGTCTATGAGACGGGCCGACGGCTGCTGAAGTCCGAACTCGGAGTCGTCCCCTCACCGGAGCTGCGCTCCCTGCACGCCGCGATGATCCGCCACGATCCGTCCCTGCGGGGGCCGGCCCCCGCCTCGTACCGCCTGTCCTCGACGCGCACCGATGTCCGGTCGGCATTCGGCGAGGGCGATCCGATCCGACCGCTCGGCCCGTTCGTCGGCAGGCGCAAGGAGCTCGACGCGCTGCGCGAAGTCGTCGACCGCGAGCGGCTGGTGACCGTACTGGGACCGGGCGGCGTCGGCAAGACGCGTCTGGCGCTGGAGGTCTGCGCGCTGGTCCCGCCCTCCCGCGGTCACATCCGGTGGGTCGACCTGGCCCCGGCCGACGACGCGAACGTCCTCGCGCTGGTCGCCTCCGCGCTCGGCCTGTCCGACACCTCCGTCCGCCCCGACCAGCCCCCGCACGACTACGTGCACCGCCTCACCTCGTTCCTGGCCGGACGGCCGGCCGTGCTCGCGCTCGACAACTGCGAGCACCTGCTCGACGCCGTCGCCCCGCTCGTGGCGACCCTGCTGGGCCGGTGCCCCGCACTGACCGTCCTGACCACCAGCAGATCACCGCTGGAGGTGCCGGCCGAGGTGCTCTACCCCTTGGCGCCGATGCCGGACGACGAGGCCGCGGACCTGTTCGGCGCCCGTGCCGCGATGATCGACCCGTCCTTCGCCCCGGACGAGGCGGCGCTGCGCGACATCCGCTCCCTCTGCCGCAGGCTCGACGGGCTGCCGCTGGCGGTCGAACTCGCCGCCGCGCACGTCCGGTTGCTGTCCGTCCGGCAGATCGAGGCCCGCCTCGACGACCGCTTCACCCTGCTGACCAAGGGAGAGCGCACCGCACCGGCCAGACACCGCACCCTGCGCGCCGTCCTCGACCGGAGCTATGCCCTCCTCGACACCACCGAGCAGCGACTGCTGACGGAACTGGCCCTCTACGTGGGCGGCGTCTCCCTCGACCTCGTCGAGGCGGTGGCTCCGCTGCCCGGGACGGACAGTGCCGAACTGCTGCACGTACTGGGGCAGTTGGTCGACAAGTCCCTCCTCGTCCCCGTCTCCACGCCCAACGGGACCCGGCTGCGGATGCTGGAGACGGTCCGCGAGTACGCGCTCACCCGGCTCCGCGAGGAGGGCTGGGCGCCGGCGGCCGAAGAGCGCCTCATGACGTGGGCCGCGCGCTTCGTCCAGGACGGCAGCGCGGGCATCTCGTCCCGCGACCAGAAGAAGTGGGCCAGGCGGCTCACCGAGGAGTCCGCCAACATCAGGGCGGCGGCGGACCTGATGCCGACCAGGTCCAGGGAGCCCGAGGCCCTGCTGATCGAGGCTCGGCTGGGCTACTTCTGGTTCATCAGCGGCCGCGAGGAAGAGGGCATCGACCGCCTGCGCCGCAGCTTGCGGGCGTACGACGCGACGGCAGGACAGCGGGCCGCGGAGCCCACCGAGGAGGACGAGTGGGCGCTGTTCCACACGATCGCCTGGCTCACCTGGCTCCATCACGTCGCCGGACATCACGCCGAAGCCGGTTCCTTCGCGGCGCGGCACAAGGCGGCCTGGCAGCACGCGAAGAACCCCGACCTCGCGGTCCTGGGCCTCTGCTACGACGCGCTGCACGCGATGCTCAACGGGCGCGACGACGTGGCGGACCTCTTCGCAGCGGCGGAGGCGGCCGTGGTCGGCACCGAACTCCACTGGGACCGGGCGGTCCTGCAGACGAACTGGTCCACCTACTGCCTGCAACACGGCGACACCGAAGGGGCCCGCCGCCACGGCCTGATCGCCGTGGCGGCCTCGCGCGCGTCCGACGACGACTTCGCCCGGGTCTTCTCCCTCACCCTCTGCGGCGACGCGGACGAGAGCGACGGTCTCCGCGCCCGGGCCCGCGCGCAGTGGACCGAGGCGGCCGAGATCCTCCTTGCCGTCGGAGCGCGCACCCGTTGGGCGTACGCCGTGCTCAGGCTGGCCTGCCTGGACATCGCCGAGGGGGAGTCGGCCCTGGCCGAGCGGCGGTTAGCGGATGTGAGCCGGCTCGCGGACGAAGTGAGCGCGGACGACCTCCAGTCGGCCGTGGCCAACCTGCGCGGAATGCTGGCGGTCCACGACGGCCGCTTCGCGGACGCGGAGCGGATCTTCAGCGGGGTCTGGAGCTGTCCGGGCGCGCCGTCCGACCGCAGAGCGGTCTCCGCCGTCGGTCTGGCGGCCCTGGCGAGGTTCGGTCCGCCGACCACCGCCGCCCCGGACGACGCGCGGGCCTGGACCGACCGGGCCCGCCGGACGCACGCAGGACTCCTTGAGCCGCTCGCCCGGCACGCGGTGGGTGTGCTGCTGGACAGGCTGGGCGCCCACCACCGGTCAGGGGCGGACGGGGCAGGGGCGTACGGGCGGGGCGGGACGGACCAGGTGCGTGACTGGCTCGCGGGCAGCCCTTCGGTACTGGCCGCCTTCTGCTGAACCGCCCCGGCCGGCGGATCGTGAACCTCTTCGGGGTGTGCGCCGTAGCAGCCATCGGACGGCACCCGGTCGTGCCGAGGAGTCGTTTCCTTCGCTTCTCACGTGGCCGTCCGCTTCTCACGTGGCCCTCGCCGACGAAAGGCACAGCACCATGACCCAGTACCAGGGGTGGACCGATCGCGGAGAGGACGCCGTCACCGAACTGGCCGACCGGATCGACGGATCCGTGTTCACCCCGGACGACACGGGCTACGCGGGAGCGATCGCGGGGTTCAACCTCCGTTCGCGGCAACGGCCTTGCCTGGTCCTCGCGGGCTACGACCCGCGGAACCTCTTTCGGGTCGACAACCACACCATCGCTCCGGAACAGCGCCACGCCGAGCCGTCGGGACACCGACCTGATTCCAGGAGGCCGCACGGTGACATGCGAGCAGGAGACCACCGTACTGGCCGCATACGCCATGGCGGCCCTCGATCCCGCGGAGACCGTACGCGTCGACAGACACGTACGGGAGTGCCCGGTCTGCGCGGGTGACGTGAACGGGATCCGCACCACGCTCGCCGCGGTCCGCGGACTGCCGGACGAGGACCTGCTGGGCGACTGGTACGGCAGGCTCGCCGACCTGCGGGAGTCAGCGGTCCGAGCCGCCCGCGCGCAGGTCCCCGACCAAGGGTGAACACGGCTGTCCGACCACGGTCGAACAGCGCTCTTTCCGCTGCCTTTCCTGCGCCTGTCCTCGCGGACGCGGGAAGGGCAAGCGGACATCAAGCGGTCCGCAAGAGGTCCCTCCGAAGGTTTCCCCGTTCAGCTTTCAACGAATGAGTGCGCCGTGCCTCGACCCACGGCGCACCGGGGGAACGTGGCGATGAGGCACAGCACAGGAGTCCGGGACACCGAGGCGGACCGGGCCGGCGGGACGTGTGACAGGGGGCGCGACGACGCGTTCATCCGTGCCGTCTACGACAAGCACGGGGTGTTCCTGCTGAGAGTGACCACCGGACTGCTCCTGGGCGACAGCCATCAGGCCCAGGACCTGGTCCAGGAGGCCGTCCTGCGCGCCTGGCAGAACGCCGACATCCTCGATCCCGACGCCGAGGGCATCCGGCCGTGGCTCATCACGGTCGTCCGCAACCTCGTCATCGACGGCTACCGCGCCCGCAAGGCCCGTCCGCCGGAGACGGTCGACACCGCGCTGCACGACATGCCCGGTCCGGAGTCCATGGACCCGGCCCTCACCAGGAAGCTCGTGCGCGAGGCCCTGGGGGACCTGACGTTGCAGCACCGCGAGATCCTCGTCCACGTCGAGTTCCTGGACCAGTCCGTGGCCCGGACGGCGAAAGCACTGGGCATACCGCCGGGCACGGTCAAGTCCCGGACCCACCTGGCCCTCAAGGCCCTGCGCGCCGCGCTGGTCGAACGGGGCTACACCCCGTGAGGGGGCTGCACGCCGTGTGCGCGCCCCGTGGAGCCACGATCCGATTCCGAGGGAGGGCGAATTCGGAAAACGGCGGTCGCGTATACGTCGCTAGCGCGCTCCACGATTCGCAGCGGGCTCGCGCCGATTCGCCCGCCGGCGCGCCGCGTCCACCATGCTCCTTTCCTCCTGGGTCAGGAGATTCATGAGTCTCTCGTTGTTGACCCAGTCATTCAGCAGGGCGTGCGAGCCTCCCAGACTCAGGGAGTACGCCCACATGCTCCGCCCTCGCCTCGTTCCGTCCCATTCGGCTGCCCAGCGGAGCAGATGACCCATTCGCTGCTCCGGCGTGAACCTCGTCAATCGCATGCTCGTCACGTTTCCATGGTTACGAGAAGGCCTGTTCTTCTTCCGGTCTGTAGACGGGGCGCAGAACAAAGAGGTTCACGAAAGGCTCAGAATCCGGTGAGCGTCACCTTGCCGATGGTGCTGCCGGACTCCAGGATCCGGTGCGCCTCGCGCAGATGGGCCGCGTTGATCGTGCCGAGGTCCTGGGTGGCCGTGGTCCGCAGGGCACCCTCGTCCACGAGTTGGGCGATCCGGTCGAGGATGTGGTGCTGCGTCACCTCGTCCGGGGTGTGGAACAGCGAGCGCGTGAACATGAGTTCCCAGTGAAAGGAGATGCTCTTCGCCTTCAGCAGGCCGATCTCCACGGGACCGAAGTCGTCGATGGCGAGCAACTGCCCGAACGGCTTGAGCATGTCGGCGTACGCGCCGAGGTTCCGGTCCGTGCCAGCGGTGCCGAAGATGTGGTCCACCCCGCCGGGCGCCACCTCGGCCACCTGCGCCGGCAGCGGGCGATGGTGGTCGACCACGTGCGTCACGCCCATCCGGCGGGCGAACTCGACGGTCTCCGGTCGGGAGGCGGTGCCGATCACGGTCAAACCGGTGAGAGCGCGGGCCAGCTGGGCCACCATGGCCCCGACGCCGCCCGCCGCCGCGGTCACCAGCAGGGTGCCGGTCTCGGCCGAAGCGCCCTCGCGCAGGCCGAGCCGCTCGAACAGGCCCTCCCAGGCGGTGAGGGAGGTCAGCGGCAGCGCCGCCGCCTCGGCGAAGGAGAGCGTGCCGGGCTTGTGGCCGACGATGCGCTCGTCGACCGCGTGGAAGCGGGAGTTGGTGCCCGGCCGGTCGAGCGCGCCGGCGTAGAAGACCTCGTCGCCGACCTCGAACAGCTCCACTTCCGCACCGACCGCGACGACCCGCCCGGCGGCGTCCCAGCCGAGCACCTTGGGCTCGCCGCCCGGGTCGTTGTTCTGCCGGATCTTGTAGTCGACGGGGTTGACCGCGATGGCCTCCACCTGGACCAGCAGATCGTGCGGACCCGGCTGCGGCACGGGCAGTTCGACGTCGACCAGGCTCTCGGTGTCGTCGATCGGCAGGCTCTTGCGGTAGGCGACGGCGGGCATGGTCGTCGTCTTCCAGGTCTCACTCATGGGGGATCTCCTCGGCAGGTGCGGTGGGCCGACGAGGACCGGCGGCCACGACGCGCACGGTACCTATCAGGAGGTAGTAACCATCAAGGGAGTCTACTTCCCAATAGGAACTATTGAGGTGGGGCCGCTGAGAGGAGTCCAGGATGCCGTCGGATCAGGCGGATTCCGGGAACCGGTCGATGTTCTGCTCCACCCAGGTGCGCAGATGGGAGAGCGGCGCGCAGGCGTCCTTGCCGAGCGGGGTCAGGCTGTACTCCACGCGCGGCGGCACCTCCGCGTAGATCTGCCGGTCGACCAGCCCGTAGTCCTCCAGCCGGCGCAGCGTCTGGGTGAGCACCTTGGGGCTCACGCCCTGCAACCGGCCGCGCAGTGCTCCGAAGCGCTGAGGCCCTTCCTCCAGCGCGCCCAGCGCGAGAGCGCTCCACTTGTTGGCGAGCAGGTCCAGCATGTCGCGGCAGGGGCAGGCGGCCGAGTAGACGCTCTTGGGGTCGTCGCAGAGGCCCGATGTCTTCGTCATACGGCAACAGTACCCAACGGGAACCAATGTGCCTTGCCGGTAACCACACCCCTTCTCGTACGGTCACGGGCAGGTTCGGAGACCCCGGATTCGAACATCGGAACCGCTGATGAAGGCTGACGCATGAACGATGACGCCCTGCACCTCCGACTGCTCGGCCGCCTGGAGCTGGCCGACGGGAGCGGTGCCATCGCGCTGCCGGGCGCCGTCTCCCGTGCGATCGTCGGCCGGCTGCTGCTGGCCGGCGGAGCGGTCGTGCGCCGCGACACCCTCATCGACGAGCTCTGGGCGGACCGCGACGCCAAGGACCCGGTCAACGCGCTCCAGGTCCAGGTGGCCAAGCTGCGCGCGGCACTCGCGACCCGCGGCCAGGAGGGGCGGCTCCAGTCGCGGCACGGAGGGTACCGCTTCGCCCTCGGACCGGACGACGAACTCGACACGCTCCGTTTCGAGGCGGCGGTCCACGAGGGGCGCGAACACTTGGCGGCCGGGTCGCACCGGCGGGCGGAGGACGTTCTTCGCAGGGGACTCGCGCTGTGGCAGGGCCGCGCACTGGACGGACTGAAGGGCCGGGTCTTCGACGCCGAGCGGCTGCGCCTCGAGGAACTGCGCCGCAGCGCACAGGAGGACGCCGGCGCCGCGGGCCTCGAACTGGGCCGCGCGGAGGAACTGATCCCCGAACTGACCGCGCTCGTCTCCACCGCACCCCTGCGCGAGCGCTCCCGGGCCCGCCTGATGCTCGCGCTCCACCGCTGCGGACGCCGCGCCGAGGCACTGGACGTCTACGAAGCGGGCCGCAGCCTGCTGAGATCCGAGCTGGGCGTCGACCCGTCGCCCGAACTGCGGTCCCTGCACGCGGAGTTGCTGACAGCCGACCCGCACCCCGGTACGGCGACCGCGGACGCCGTACGGTTGTCCCCGGCGCCCCCCGATTCCCCCGCGACGCCCGCCGACTCCCGCCCGACGCCCGCCGAGGGCGGCCCGGACCACCCGCTGGGCCCGTTCGTCGGCCGCGGCGCGGAACTCGACCGACTGCGTGCGGTCCTCGACCGCGAGCGGCTGGTCACCGTCGTAGGACCGGGCGGTGTCGGCAAGACCCGCCTCGTCCTCGAGGCCTGCGTGCTGACCGAGCCCTCGTACGACGGTGTGTGGTGGGTCGATCTGGCCGCCGCCGACGGCGTGGGCGTCCTCCCGGCGATCGCCGCGGCCCTGGGCCTCTCGGACGCGTCGGTCCGCCCCGACCAGCCCCCGCACGACTACGTGCACCGGCTCACCTCGTTCCTGGCCGGACGCCGGGCGCTCCTCGTGCTCGACAACTGCGAGCACCTGCTCGACGCGCTCGCCCCGCTCGTGGCCGTCCTGCTCGGCCGGGGCCCCGCACTGACCGTCCTGGCGACCAGCAGAGCACCGCTGGCCATCGCGGGCGAGACGCTGTACCCCCTGGCACCGCTGCCCGACGGCGAAGCCGCAGAACTCTTCCGCACCCGAGCCGTCATGATCGACCCGTCCTTCACCGTGGACGAGACGGCGATGGACGACATCCGCTCACTGTGCCGCAGACTGGACGGCCTGCCGCTCGCGGTCGAACTCGCCGCCGCGCACGTGCGGTTGCTGCCGGTACGCGAGATCGAACTCCGCCTCGACAACCGCTTCGCCCTGCTGGCCAAGGGGAAGCGGACCGCTCCCGCCAGACACCGCACCCTGCGTGCCGTCCTCGACTGGAGCTACACCCTCCTGGACACCACCGAGCAGCGGGTACTGACCGAACTCGCCCTGTACGTCGGCGGCTGCGCCCTGGACATCGCCGAGACGGCGATCCCGCTGCCCGGGCCGTACCACCACGAGATCCTGCACGTGCTGGCCCAACTCGTCGACAAATCCCTGCTGTTCACCGTCTCGACGCCCGACGGGAGCCGGCTTCGGATGCTGGAGACGGTCCGCGAGTACGCGCTGGACCGGCTCCGGGAGGAAGGACGGGCGGCCGAGGCGGAGGAACGCTTCATGGCCTGGGCCCTGAGTTCCGTACCCGAGAGCACGGACGGGATCGCGCCCGGCGACCAGGGCGAGTGGAACAGACGGCACACCGCGGAATCCGCCAACATCCGGGCGGCCTCCGACCTCATGATGGCCCGGTCGAGAACGGCTCAGGCGCTGCGGCTGGAAGCACGCCGGGGCAGCTACTGGATCATCAGTGGCCGCGAGGAAGAAGGGATCGACCGGCTCCGGCGCAGCCTGCGGGCGTACGACACCGCGGCCGGACAACGGATGGCGGCACCCACCGAAGAGGACGAACGAGCGCTCTTCTACGCCCTCGCCTGGCTCGTCTGGCTCAACCACGTGGTCGGCCGGCACGCCGAGGGCAGCTGCTTCATCAACCGGTACAGGACGGCCTGGCGCCAGGCGAAGAACCCCGACCTCGCCGTCCTGGGGCCCTGCTACGAGCCGCTCCACGCCATGCTGAAGGGGCAGGCCGACGTGGAGGAACTCTTCGTACGGGCCGAACAGGGCGTAGCGGGCACCGAGTTCCACTGGGAGCGAGCGATCCTCCTGACCAACTGGACGACGTACTGCCTCCAGGTCGGCGACATCGACGGCGCCCGCGGCCATGGCCGGGCCGCCGTCTCGTCGGCACGCGCCTCCGGCGACGACTTCGCCACGGCATGCTCCCTCACGCTCCTCGGCGACGCCGACGAGAGCGCCGGCCTCCGCGACCACGCCCGCGCGCACTGGACCGAGGCGGCCCGCATCCTCCGTTCCATCGGCGCGCGCGGCCAGTACGCGTACGCCGCCCTCAGGAACGTGTGCCTGGACATCGCGGAGGGAGCGGTCGAGAGGGCGGAGATCCGGCTCTCCGAGGTGATCCGGCTCGCCGACGACCTGAGCGCCGACGACCTCCGGGCGGCGGCAGCCATCCTGCGCGGAGCACTGGCCTTCCACGCGGGCCGCTTCCCGGACGCGCAGGCGATCTTCGCCGGTGTCTGGGACAGCCCCACGGCACCTCTCGACCGCCGAGCGATGTCCGCCGTCGGCCTGGTGGCGGTGGCGACGTTCGGCCCACCCACCCCCTCGGCCGCCACCGACGCCCGGCGGTGGATGGACCGCGCCCGCGAGGCACTCGACCGTGTCCGCGAGCCGCTGGCCCGCCGCGCGGTGGGCGCCCTGCTGGACCAGCTGGACGCCTACGTCGAATCCGGCCCCAGCGGCGAGATCGGAGCGGACCGGGTCCGGGCCTGGCTGGCCGGCAACCCGTCCGTACTGGCCGGCTTCACCGGCGTCCTGAACGGCCCGGGCCGGCACCGCTGACCCGTCCTCAGTAACAACCAACAGCAGTACCCATCAGTACGTGAACCTCCTTGACGCACAAGCCGTTTGACGTTTCGCCAGGACAATGCCCCACCCTTCGGGGCCCGACGAATGGAAGGTCTTGAACAAGCAGACCAAGAGATCCCCCGGCCGGCGCGGCCTGCTGCGCGGCGCCCTGGTGGCGAGTTGCGCGCTGGCCCTGTCCGCCGCGGGCGCGACAGCGGCGAGCGCCTCGACACCCGCCCCACGCACCGTCGACTACGTCGCGCTGGGCGACTCGTACGCCTCCGGCCCCGGCATCCCGACCCAGGTCGACACCGCGTGCGCGCGGTCCGACCGGAACTATCCGTCGCTCCTCGCGGCGGCACGGAACTGGCGGCTGACCGACGTCAGTTGCTCGGGCGCCACGACCACCGCCCTTGCCGGGCAACAGGGTGCGCAGCCGCCGCAGCTCGACGCACTCGGTGCGGACACCGACCTGGTCACCCTGACCATCGGCGGCAACGACCTCGGCTTCTCCAACAACCTGGCCACCTGCGCCGGCCTGACGTCCAAGGACCCGACGGGCCACCCCTGCCAGACCTTCTTCACGAGCGACGGCACCGACTGGCTGGCGCAGCGGGTCAACGACATCGCCCCCAGGATCACCGCCGCGCTGGACGCCGTACGGGAGCGGGCTCCGTACGCCAAGGTCGTGGTGGTCGGCTATCCCGACCTGTTCCCGGACGACGGGGTCGGCTGCACGGGTTCCGCCGTACCGCTCGCGGCCGGTGACTTCGCCTACCTGCGGGACACCGAGAAGAAGCTCAACTCGATGCTCGCGAGCCAGGCGTCGGCGAACGGCGCGGGGTACGTCGACACCTATACGCCCACGGTGGGTCACGACATGTGCCGGCCGGCCGGAGAGCGCTGGATCGAACCTCTGGTCGCGACGGCTCCGGCCGCACCCGCGCATCCCAACGCCCAGGGCCAGCAGGCCATGGCCGCTGCGGTCGAGCACGCCCTCCACTGCCGCGCGTACCGCCGTTGATCCGAAGGGGAGAGGGAAGGGGGTGTCGGCTGTCCCGGGAGAGCAGACACCCCCAACTCCCGTGATTTCGCGGCCTCGTGAACCTCTTCGTGGCCACGCCCGTAGCCAGTGCAGTGCCCGCGGCGATCCCGTGGGCCACCGATCGTCGACGCACAGGAACGGATGAACTCAACAATGAGATCCAGGACCGCGATGCGCTTCCCGCTCGACCGTCCCGCCCGCTCGCTCGACCGTCCCGCCCTTTCTCTCGGCAGCCGTGTGGGCACGCTGGGCGTCTCGCTCGCCCTCGGCGCGTTGCTGGCGTCGGGCACGGCAATCTCCCTCGCCGCTCCGGCCGTTGCCGCGACGGGAGACGTCAAGTGCCCGTCCACGGCGTGTGTGCAGGTGGCGTCGGGAGCCGGTTCCCCGGTGGGCATCGCTCCCGACAACGCCGGGTCGGTGTATCTGGCGTACTCCGGAGGCGATCTGCTCAAGCTCGACCTGGCCACCGGAGCGCTCAGCACGATCACCACCGGCCTGGGCAACCTCCGCGGGGTGGCCGTCGCCGACGGCAACGCGTACATCACCAACTTCGAGGGCACGCTTCAGCAGGTCTCCCTCGCCACCGGCAGTCGCCGTACCCTGGCCGCCGGTCTGCCCTCGCTCTTCGGCGTGACGCGCGTCGGCACCACCACCTATGTCACCGACGGCGACGGGGAGATCGTCGCGGTCCCGGACGGCGGGGCGGCGCGCGTGGTGGCCACGGGTCTCGGGTTCTCGTACGGCATCGCGTTCGACAAGGCGGGGCTCGCCTACACCGCGGACATGATGACCGGCCGCATTCTGCAGACGAACGTGGCCACCGGTACGACCCGCACGCTGGTCACCCAGACCTACGAACCCACGTCGATCTCCGTCGGCCCCGACGGCCTGGTCTACTTCATGGTGGCCAACGAGGTGAAGCGCGTGAACCCCACCACCGCGGTCCAGGCCCACGTCACCAATCTCGTCGGGATCGGCAGCTTCAGTTTCTCGCTGGCGGCGTCCGGGGACGCGTACACCGCCGGCAACGGCAACGACGGGCTGTGGCGGATCATCGGCCTGACCGCGCGATGAGCCGCTAGGACCCGTTCGGAGTCACCCCTGGTCCTGGCGCCCTCCGGTCACGTCACGCGTGCGTACCGGTGAGCCGCGCCGTCAGGAACTGTCCGGCGCTGTCCAGCGCGGCGATCGCTTCGTCGAGGAGCGGACCGTGGCCTGGAAGACCTGCGGTACCCCAGGGGTGACCTCCAACGTGACCTGTACGTCCGACGCGGCGGCGACATGACAGGACGTAGACACCACCGTGGAAGTACATGACGACGTACCGGGGTTCGACCCCGTCGACCGTGATCTCGGTGACGGGAACACCGCTCAACTCGCCCGATGTCACGGTCACTTCGGGTGACAGCGGCTGCACCGACGTCAACTCGCGGAGCAGACGCCGTAGTTCGTCGACGGAACTGTCTACGGGGAAGAGGGCCTCCGCCCGCGCCGACCACCACCGCCACACGTTCGCTCATGAGTCCGCCTCCTTGCCGGCGTCGTGCTCCGGCCGCTTGCCAGGTTCGCCGCGGGAGAGGTGAGCGGTCCTCACCGGATTCCGGTGATCTCACGGCCCCAAGTGCCGGGTGCCTCTTGCTCGTTCAGCGGTCCTGGCACGGGCTCAGCACCCGGAGCAGGCCCGCCTCGATGTCCGGCGCGCCGATCGCGCCGTAGCCGAGCGCGAGGCCCGGTCGCGCGGAGCGGTGCGCGGCGACCTCCGCCAGCGTGTGGACCGCCACACCGGACGCGCGGGCGTGGCGAACCTGGGCCAAGAGGGCGTCGGGGTCGGCGAGTGGGCCCCGGGTGAAGGCGGTCACGTGCAGGCCCGCGGCGGACGGCACCAGCTCGACCAGGTCCCCGTGGTCCCCGGTGAGCGCGCGAGTGACGACCTCGTGCCGGGTCGCGTAGACGTGCTGCATCCGACGCACGTGCCGGGCCAGCCGCCCGTCGTCGATGAAGCGGGCGAGCGCCGCCTGCGTGGGAACCGTCGTGTGCCAGTCGGCGGTGTACTTGGCGGTGCGCAGTGCCGTGCGCAGCGGGGCGGGCGCCACCAGGAAGCCGACGCGCAGGGACGGCAGCATCACCTTGGAGAACGACCCCACGTAGATGACATGACCGTCCCGGTCCAGACTGTGCAGCGTCTCGACCGGCCGGCCGCCGAACCGGAACTCGCTGTCGTAGTCGTCCTCGATCACCGCCGCGCCGTGCCGTCGAGCCCATCCCAGCAACGCGGTTCGGCGCCGCAGGGACATCGGCATGCCGAGCGGGAACTGGTGGGCGGGGGTGACGTACACGGCACGGGTGTCCGCCGGCAGGGCGTCCACCACGAGACCTTCGTCGTCCACGGGTACACCCGTGACCTGGGCACCCTGCGCCAGGAACGGCAGCCGGGCCGGTGGATAGCCGGGTTCTTCCACGGCCACCCGGTCACCCGGTTCGAGCAGCACCCGCCCGATGAGATCCAGGGCCTGCTGCGTGCCGGTGGTCACCAACACATCGTCCGGGTCGGCCCGTACGCCACGGGAGAGTCCGATGTGCCGGGCGAGTGCGGCCCGCAGTCCGGCGTGGCCTGCCGGATCGCCGTATCCGGCCGACCCGGACGCCGAGAGGCGCAGTTCCCGGGCGATCAGGGGCCGCCAGGCGTCGTACGGGAAGAGCCGGGCGTCGGGCAGGCCGACCCGGAAGTCGTGGCTCGCCGGGGTCGGTCCGGTGGTCGGCGGGATCGACCAGGGGGACAGGCTCGACCACAGGGCGCGCGGGCGCAGTCCCGGTCCGGTGGGTTCAACGGCCGTCTCGGGCGAGCCCGTTGGCAGCCCGGCCGACCGCACATAGGTCCCGGAGCCGACCCTGCTGTCCGCGTAGCCCTCTGCGACGAGCCGTTCGTAGGCGACGCCGACGGTGTTGCGGGCCACCGCGAGGCGGCGGCTCAACTCCCGGGTCGGAGGCAGCGGTTCACCGGGCCGCAGCAGTCCGTCGTGGATCGCGGCGCGCAGTTGGCGGTAGATCTGACCGGACAGGTCGCGCTGCCCGTCGAGCCTGACGTGCACGTCCATCTCGGTTTTCCACTCCCGGGGTTGGGCTGCTGTCGACCGCCGGCTGTCGATTGGCCCAATCAGTTGGTGTCCTATTGGCTCTGGAGCTGGGCCGCTGGCGATTTTACGCTCCGGCCATGGACATACGAGGACTGGACCGCCAAGCACTGTTACTGGCCGGGGAGTTGGTCTCCCAGCTGAAGACCGATCAGCTGAGGCTGGCGACGCCGTGCCCGGACTGGACCCTGTACGGACTGCTGCGCCATCTGGTCTGCCAGAACGAGGGCTTCGCCGCCTCCGCGCGCGGTGCGGGGGAGCCGTGGGCCGTCTGGCGCGACGGGGACCTCGGCGACGATCCGGCGGGAGCGTACGAGGCGTCGGTGGAGGAGGTCACGGCGGCGTTCGCCGAACTCGACGTGCTGGAGCGGCGGTTCGCGCTGCCGGAGGTGGGCGAGGGCTTCGCCGTCCCCGGGCGACTGGCGCTCGGCTTCCACCTGCTCGACTACGTGGTGCACGCCTGGGACATCGCGGTGACGATCGGCGCCCCGTGGGAGCCCGCCGCCGAACTCACCGCCGCCGCGCTGGACATCGCCGCCCTGGTCCCGGACGAGGGCCGTGGAGCCGGAGCCGCGTTCCGCCGCCGGCTTCCCGTCCCGGACGACGCCGAGCAGGGCGACCGCCTGCTCGCCCTGCTCGGCCGTGACCCGTCCTGGATCTCCCCGGTCTAGAGGAAGCCGAGCTTCTTCGGGGAGTATCACAAAAGGGCTGGTCGGCCCGGCTCGAACCTGGGATCGGTAGGAGTCCCGGCAGCGACAGCCTCGCCGTATGGACGTGCAGACGATGCTCGGGCTGTGGTGGACGGTGCCCGCAGGGCTGGCGTTGGCCGGTTACGTGTGTTCGCTGGCCGGGCTGACCCGGCCGCAGCGGGCGGTGTGGGTGACGGCTCGGGTCGTGGAGGTGCACGCGCCGGGACATGGTGAGCCGGGGAACGACGGGATACCGGTGACGATCGAGTACCAGGACCCGGGCACCGGGCGGGAGTTCAGGCTGCGGCACGAGAACAAGCGGGGCGACCGGGTGCTGGTGGCCTGGGTGGGGCAGGAGTTCCCGGTCCGGTTTCCGCGGCGGCGGCCGGAGCGGTTCCATCTCATGCTGGACAGCGAGGGGCGGACCTCCGGGACCGGCGGGCCGAACTGCATGGTGATCCTGCTGGTGTTGGGGCTGGTCGTCCAGTCGTTCTTCGCGTGGGGCTGGCAGTGGGGGCTGATCTGCGTCGGTGGACTGCTGCTGCTCGTCGCCGCGTTGAGCCGGGACGGCGAGTACGCCCGCGCCCGCGCCGCCCAACTGGCCGCCGGCGTCACCGTCCAGGGCCGCGTGGTCGCCGTCACCAGGGACCTCTACTCCGACGGCGAAGGCGGCGAGAGCGTCAGCCACGCCTCCGTCGTCGCCTTCACCACCCACGAGGGCGTCGAGGTCACCGCGCTGTGCACGCAGGGCATCCGGAACATCGCCAGGTCCCTCGGCCGTGACATCCCCCTCCGTTACGCGCCCGCCGACCCGTCCCTCCTCACCGCCGACCCCGACCACGAACGCCATGAGCGCGCGTCGAACATCAAGTTCATCGCCACCCTGCTGGTCGCCGGGACCGCCTCGATCGGGATGGGCGCGTACTGCCTCCACCACCCCTGGCCCCTCACCTGACGATGCAGGTCAGGGCCGCCCAGAGGAGGGGCGAGTGCTCGATCCGGCCGTCGGCGCGCCACTGGTCGAGCAACTGTCGTTGCCAGACGCCGAGATGCCGGACCGGGTCGTGGTCCTCGTGGGCCGCGTCCACGGCGACCACGGCCTCCGTGAGCGGCCGAACGGACTCCGGCAGACCGGCCAGGCGGTGGAAGGCGAAGCTGGTGGGGAGCACCCAGCGGGTGGCGGTGACGAGGTGGGCGCCGTTGTGGATCATCGCTGTCGCCAGGCCGAAGGACTCGGCGAAGCGGAGATCGCCGCCGCTCTCGCAGGCGATCAGCGCGACGCGCGGCGGTGCGGGCCAGAGGTGAGCGCCCGGCACACCGTCCGCGCGCAGCGGGAGCGTGCCCAGGAGAAGGTCCTTGGCGGACAACGGGCGGTGGGTGCGCACCGGTTCGGCCATCCCCGTGGTCTCAGGGCCGCAGCACAAGTGAAGGGTGACGTCCTCGCTCTGCCCGCCCTCGACCGGGGCGCCGCTGACGTGACCGACGTACATCAGGCGACGGGCACCCTTGCGCAGCGCCTCGCCCAGCCAGTCACGGTCGAGGTCGATGCGACGGAAGGCTTCGGCGGGGGTGGCGACGGACGGTAGGACGGTGCCCGCGTCGAGCCTCCGCCGCACGAGGGACAGCAGCGCCGGGTCCGAGACGGGCTGCCCCAGGACCGAGCCGAGCGGGGAGTCGGCGCGGAAGCCGGGGACACGGGGGTCCAGGACGAGAACCACGGCGTCCGAGTCCGGGTCCGGGTCCTGATCGGTCGGGGTGGTGCCCGCCCGCCGTAGCGACGCCGGTGCCGTGGTGGCGATGTCCACGAGGTCGATCAGGCGTACGTCGCTGTCGTCACCGTCCACGGCCAGCAGCTCCCACGGGACCTGGGCGACCCGGGGCGACGGCTGGAGCCGCATCAGCGGACGGCCCAGCTGGGCCGACACCTGGCGGATCTGGTCGGTCAGGCCCGGCGGCCACAGCACCTCGGCCAGCATGCGGGCGAGGCGGAACTCCTCCTCGTACGTGGCCAGTGCGCCGGACGCGAACACGCGCCGCATGCCCTCCGTACCGCCGCCCGGCAGTTCGGCGGCCAGCGCACGGATGGCCTCGTCCACGTCCGCCCCCGGGGCGTACCCGGTGCCGAAGCCCTGCGCCCCGCGGGTCCACGTCCAGGTCATGTGCAGATCACCGGCGTCGGCGAGGCGGACCTGGACCACCGGACGGTTCGGGTCGGTCAGATCGTCGGCGGACAGAACGGCACCTCTTCCTCGCTCACGATCCGCCGGTGATAGCGGAACTCGGCTGCCTGGACGTACTCCTGGAGCGCGGTACGGCCGCCCGCCTCCGCCCACATCACGATCTTCGGCGGCGGTGCGACCCGCAGACCGACGGAGGCGGCGGCCTCGGCCGCGATGCCGCCCAGCGTCAGCGGAGCTCCGTCATCGGGGGCGTACGTCTTCATGGCGGCGTCCGTTTTCATGGCTGCGTCCGGGAAGACCGCGGCCGCCTTGCCGGTGGTGGAGGTACGGCTCAGTGCCAGGGAGGCGCCCGCGCACCGGTGTTCCACCAGCTCGAAGATCAGCCCCTGGTCGTTGCTGCGGAGGGCCAGACGGAAGACCAACTGCATGGCTTCGTCGGCCAGTTGGAGCCACTGGCTGCGAGCGTGGGCGGTGGCGAAGTCGTAACGGGCCGCTTCCAGTGTCAGGGCGGCGGGCAGGGCGAGGGAGAGCGCGTTGGCGAGCGAGGCGCGTTCGTGGACGCCGTGGTCGGTCCGGTTCAGGTTGTCCTCAAGGGTGCGCGCGAGCATCAGGTCCACCTGGGCGCACCGCTCGTACACCCCGCGCTCCTGGTACACGTCCCGCGCGCCCTGGGCCAGCCGCTTCATCTCGTCGATGTCGCCCCGCTCGTACGCGTGCCGGGCGCCCAGCAGCATGGTGTCGGCGGCGGCGATCGAGGCACCGACCTGCTGGAAGCGGGCCAGGCTGGACGCCGTCAGAGCGGCGGCGCCGGCCGCGTCCCCGCGGTGCGCGGCGATGGCGGCACGGGCCTGTTCACAGACCGCCAAGTCCTCGGCCTGGCCCTGCCGTTCGAAGATCTCGGCGGCCGCCGCGTACAACTCCTCCGCGCGGTCGAGGTCTCCGGCCCGCAGCGCCGCGTAGGCTCGGTGGGAGAGCACCTGTTGGCGCCCCGCGTGGTGGCCCAGCGCCAGATAGGCCTCCTCCGCGCGGGCGAAGTAGTCCTCCGCCTGCTCGAACCGAACCGTCGAGGCGCAGACGACCCCCAGGCAGTCCAGCAGATACGGCTCGGCCGACGGCGCGTCGGCCAGCAGGGCCGAGGCCAGCTCCTCGGCCGCGCCCCACGCACTGCGGTCGATCAGCAGATGCACCCGGCTCAGGCCGATCTCGGCGGTACGCAGTCCCTCGGGGTCGTCGAACTCGGACAGCAGGGCCGTCGCCTCGTCCATCGCTTCCTGCGCCTCGTCGAACTGCCCGGTCCTGCGCAGCAGTTCGACTCTGGCCAGGAGTGTCTTCAGCAGGACTTCCAGCCACAGCCGGCGGCCGTTCGGTCCCATCGGCACGGACGCGATGCCCCGCACCAGATCGAGGGATTGCCCGATGGACAGGCCCGCCCCGGGCAGATCCGTGGCCGCGAGCTGAACCGTCCCGATGTCGGACAACAGATGCCCGCGCAGGAGCTGTACGTCGGGGGAGTCCTCGAACGACTCGGCCACGGCGAGGAGTTCGCCGTAGACGGCCAGCGCGGCCGGGAGATCCGGGGTGAGTTGATGGCGCTCGGCGAGCGCGAAGCCGCTGTCGAAGGGCTCGCCGTAGCTGAGCGCCGCTGCCTGCTCTTCGTGTTCCGCCGCGTCTTGCGGGCCTTGAGGGTCTTGAGCGGCTTGAGGGTCTTGAGGGTCTTCCGGCTCTTCCGACACGGGCTAGAAGTCCTCCTCCATGGCAGTGGCGGCCACGATCTCGGCGACGAAGGGGAGGTCCGGGTGGGCGGCCTCGTTGTCGTGCGGTGCCGCCGCGACGCCGAGCCGGTGCCGGGCCAGGGCTCGTACCGCCTCACGTGCCGCACGATCATCGGCGGCGCCCGGTCCCGGGTCGAACCCCGGCAGCAGGATGCCGACTTCGATGCCCGGTGTCGTCGAGGCCGGGATGTCCAGGTCCGCCCGGCCGGCCCACATGTCCTCCTGCCTGGCCAGCAGCACGCGGTTCGGCGGGCTGCCGTCCACGCGGACCTCCGCCGCGAGGCGCACCTCGCCCGAGGGGGCCGCGCTGTCGGCGACGACCTCGACCTCGATCCGCCGCTCGGCGCCGAGCGCGTACGCGGTCCAGGACACGGCGTTCTCGGCGGCGTCGACGAAGCCGGGCGGACAGCGGCACCAGTCGTTGGTCCCCGAGCCCCGGGCGACCACGCGGCCGGTCGCGGTGCGGAGACTGCCTGCCGCGAGGGCGAACTCCTGCTGCGCTACGAAGAGTTCGGCGAGGTCGAGCGTCGTGGCGGTTGTGGCGGCCGTCCTGTGGTCCTGTTCAAGGGTCGACCGGAGGCGCCGTAGCGACTCCCCGTCCAGCCCGGCGTTGTCGGCCGCGTCGTCGATCAGCCTTAGGACACGGTCCAGTTGGCGAGGCGGGGCTGCCGACCGTCGCCAACGGATCAAGGGGTCGAGCGCGGCCAGGTGCTCCTCCAGCAGTTCGGCACCCTCCAACTCGCCTGATTCATCGAAGAGTTGCTGGCATTCGTGGGCCAGTGCGGCCAACTCGAGGCCCAGTACGTCCGGTTCGAGCGCGGGAATCCCGTCCAGGTGCGACGTCGGCCACCAGCGGGCCGCCCAGTGCCCGAGGGCGAGGCGGGCGGCGGCCTCGGCGAGGGCGGTGGGCTGCTCGGGCAGCGCCGGCTCGGCGGCCGGGGTCCCCGACGCGAAGGCGTCGACAGCGGCGGCCGCACCCTCGCCGTAGACCGCCCACAGCCACTGCTGGGCCAGCCCCACGTCGTGGATCTCCGCTGCCGGCAGGCCTGTTGGGCCGAGCACGGGCCAGGTCAGGACAGCGCCCGCGACATCGAGAACGGCCCGGGTGAAGGCGGGCCCGGCGGCGGTTCCCGCGAGGCGTACGGTGCCGTCCTCGGCCCGAGTGATGGCACAGCGCTGGTCAGGCATCATGCGCTCCTCGGCTCGGCGGAGTGCGCGGCGCTCGCGGCGGTCGCCGACAGGGCGCGCAGTGCCGTACGGACTCGTGCGCGGTGGTCCATCATCACCGAGCGGGCGACCCCGTCGAGCACGCCCCAGGCCGATGCCGCGTCGGGCAGTGCCGCGTCGCGGACGTCGCGCCCGTGCAGCCGTACCCAGAGGCGCCGCATGTACGCGGTCCACGGGGTGCGCAGGTCCTGGGCGAGGGCGTTCAGCACACCGCCGTCCGGGTCGGGGCGGGGGGAGACGGTCATCCTGCGGGCGCGAAGAACCGAAGCCTCCCGCTGCCAGCGGGAGTTGACGATGCGGTGTGCCGCCGTCGACCCCGCCACGGAGGTCCCGGTGCCCAGCGGATCGAGGCCCACCGCGAGTCGGCCGCCGAGCACGACGGTGACGCGCAGGCTCTCGTCGTACAGGCCGAGCGGGGCGCAGCTGCGGCCGGCTTCCCGCCGGACGAGCTCGGGCACGGTCGGCAGTTGCTCGCGGTGGGCCGATGCCTGGAGCACGGTGAAGAGCCGCTCGAAGAGGGTGCGGTCGAACGGCGCGGGGAGTGTGGCGGTCGAGGCGCTCCGGCCGACCTCGGGGCGCGGGGGCACGCGGTGCGCGGTCAGTCCGAGGTGCGGGGGTACGTCGGCGCGGTCCCAGACGTCGACCGGGTGCGCCGCCCACAGGGCTCGCCCGACGAGGCTTCCGTGCCCGGCCCGGATCATGGCGGCGAAGGCGGGCGAATCGGCTCCCGCCGTCCCCGCCGCACCGCAGGCTTCGAGAACCTCGGCCGCCAGGCCCGTATCGAGGGGATCCGATACCGCTTCGCGTCCGTCCCACGCCGTCGCCAGCTCGGCGTCGAGCCGGGCGCGCCGGGCGGCGTCCGCCAGATGCTCCCTCAGCGCCTCCACGGTCCGTCCGCCGGAAGCGTCCACGACGTCTTCGAGTACCGCCCTCGCCACCGCGTCCGCGCCGGGTCCCGGCGCCCCGTGCTCGGTCGCCAGCTCGAAGCACCGCTGGAAATACAGGTCCTGGGGGTTGCCCGCCACGATCCCCAGGGCCCGGCGGGTCTTCTTCAGCAGCGTGAACCACCGTGCCGTCGCCTCCAGAACCGCGCCGGACTCCCGTATCAGCGCGTCGAGTCGCTCCGCCTCCTGTGCGTCGAGGAAGTCGGCGGCGAGCTCCGGACGCAGCGCGGGCCGGACGATCAGCGGCAGCACGATCAGCTTGACCGTCCGGGTCAGCGGCGCGCCACCGGGCCCGCTGAGCGCCTGGGGACCCGGCCCGAGGCCGCGCCAGGCCCTGTCGATGACCATGGCGCGCGGACGGCGCTCGCCGGTCGACGGCCGGCTCGGGGACGACATGATCAGAGCGTACGTCCTGGGGGAAGTGGTGGTCGAACCTGGGATCGGTAGGCGCTGCCCGCCTCCTAATGTCCACATCACCAGGCAGAACGGACCGGAAGGGCAGGCACAGCATGGGAATCTTCGGCAAGGGCAAGAGCCGCGAGGAGAAGGCCGCCAAGATCGCGGAGCAGATGGCGAGCGGTAAGGGTTTCTACGGCCGTATGACGCGCGCGACGCTCGCCAGTGAGGACTACGCCAAGCTCCAGCAGTCGCTCGGCGCGTACCACTCCGGTGCCACCGCGCAGCAGTTGCTCGCCATGGGCGCGCCGACGGTCCCCGCCGTAGTCGTGTCGATCAGCGACACCGGCAAGATGGTCAACTTCGACCCGGTCGTCGACCTGGTCCTCCAGCTGACCGGGGTCACCGCCGACCCGATCCGGCTCCAGACCCTCGTCTCGAAACTGCGCATCCCCCGCGCCGGTGACCAGATCCTTCTGATCGCGGACCCCGCCAACCCGGGCGGCTACCTCTACGCGGGAGACGGAACAACGCCGTGACGACAGCGCCGTCGGCCGAGAGACAGCGGCTCTGACGTGACCGACGGGGAGAACGGTCCCGCGCCGACACAGGTGTCGAAGGTCGGTCCCTGGGCGGCTGCCTGGAGCGCAACGAGGCGTCCAGGCAACCGACTTCGGGCTTTCGAAGACCCCGCCCTTCTTCGGGCTCTAGAAGAACCCGAGCTTCTTCGGGCTGTAGGAGACGAGCAGGTTCTTGGTCTGCTGGTAGTGCTCCAGCATCATCTTGTGGTTCTCGCGTCCGATCCCCGACTGCTTGTAGCCGCCGAACGCCGCGTGCGCCGGGTATGCGTGGTAGCAGTTGGTCCAGACGCGGCCCGCCTGGATCGAACGGCCCGCGCGGTACGCCGTGTTGATGTCCCGCGTCCAGACACCGGCACCGAGCCCGTACAGCGTGTCGTTGGCGAGCTTGATGGCGTCGTCGAAGTCGTCGAAGGACGTCACGGAGACGACCGGACCGAAGATCTCCTCCTGGAAGATCCGCATGCGGTTGTCGCCCTCGAAGATGGTCGGCTGGACGTAGTAGCCGCCCTTCAACTCACCGTCGTGGTCGATGCGTTCGCCGCCGGTGAGGACGCGCGCGCCCTCCTGCTTGCCGATGTCCAGGTAGGAGAGGATCTTCTCCAGCTGGTCGTTGGAGGCCTGGGCGCCGATCATCGTGTCGGTGTCCAGCGGGTGACCCGACTTGATCAGCTCGGTGCGGGCGACGGCCGCCTCCATGAACTCCGCGTAGTGACCGCGCTGGACGAGCGCCCGAGAGGGGCACGTGCACACCTCGCCCTGGTTGAGCGCGAACATCGTGAAGCCCTCGAGCGCCTTGTCGCGGAAGTCGTCGTTCTGCGCCCACACGTCGTCGAAGAAGATGTTCGGCGACTTGCCGCCGAGTTCCAGCGTGACCGGCTTGATGTTCTCGGAGGCGTACTGCATGATCAGCCGCCCCGTCGTGGTCTCACCCGTGAACGCGACCTTCGCCACCCGCGCGCTCGACGCGAGCGGCTTGCCCGCCTCGACACCGAAGCCGTTGACGATGTTCACCACACCCGGCGGCAGCAGATCGGCGATCAGGCTCATCCAGTAGTGGATGGACGCCGGGGTCTGCTCGGCCGGTTTGAGGACGACCGCGTTGCCCGCGGCGAGGGCGGGCGCCAGCTTCCACGTGGCCATCAGGATGGGGAAGTTCCACGGGATGATCTGCGCGACCACACCCAGCGGCTCGTGGAAGTGGTACGCCACCGTGTCGTCGTCGAGCTCGCCGACCGAGCCCTCCTGCGCGCGGATCGCGCCCGCGAAGTACCGGAAGTGGTCGATGGCCAGCGGGATGTCGGCCGCCAGCGTCTCGCGCACCGGCTTGCCGTTCTCCCAGCTCTCGGCGACCGCCAGCGACTCGAGGTTGGCTTCCATCCGGTCGGCGATCTTCAGCAGGATGTCCGCGCGCGCCGTCACCGACGTACGGCCCCAGCCCGGCGCGGCCGCGTGCGCCGCATCCAGGGCTCGCTCCACGTCCTCGGCCGTGCCGCGCGCGATCTCGGTGAAGGACTGCCCGTTCACCGGTGACGGGTTCTCGAAGTACTGCCCCCGCGCCGGCGGCACGTACTCGCCGCCGATGAAGTGGTCGTAGCGCGCCTGGTAGGAGACGATCGCGCCCTCGGTACCGGGCGCCGCGTAACGGGTCATGCTGGTCGGCCTCCTTCAGCACCGCCGCCCGCCGTTGGGCAGCGTTCCTCGGGACGCTAGGAGCGAGGACGTTGCAACTACGTTGCCGTGCCGCAGCGCACCTTGCCCCCACGGCACCCCCCTTCCCAGGGCACCGCCCATGTCCTACGGCGCCCAACCGCCCCGGCGCGACGCGGTTCCCGTCCAGTCCGCCGGCGCCGCCAACTCGGACTCCAGCGCCGCCAGCCGCGCCCGGACCGCCGCCGTCGGCCGGACCACGGACAGCGCCCGCCACACGTCGAGGTCGTCCTCGCCCCACGGCGCGTGCGCCCAGTCGGACAGCAGGTCGGGATCGCGGCGGGCGATCAACGCCGTACGCAGTCCGTCGGCGAGGCGGTGCCTGAGCCGCACCACCGCCGGGGCCCGGGACCCGGGCAACAACGGCCCGGTGTACGCCGTCGCGGCCGCGGTGACCGCCCCTGTCTCCAGCCGCCGCTCGACGACGGCGACGTCACTCTCCACGGGCACGGTGAGCCGGTACGGCCGCGAATCGAGCAGCCCCGGGCCCAGAACCCTGCGCAACCGGGCCAGTTCGGCGCGCAGCGTCACCGGCGTCACCGACTCGTCCTCGTACAGCGCACACAGCAACTCGTCGCCGGTCAGCCCCTCGGGATGACGGGCGAGCAGCACGAGGATCTCGCTGTGCCGCCGGCTGAGCCTTATCGCGTGCCCACCCGTGACCAGGTGCGCCTCGTCCCGGCCCAGCACCGTCAACTCCAGCGTGTCCGCGGCCGGCCACTCCGGCGCGAGCAGCGCCAACTGGCTCTCCGCCGCCCGCGCGACCGCCTGCACGAAGCCCAGGCTGTGCGGATGCGCCAGCCCGTCCCCGCCGGTGATGTCCACGGCACCGAGCACCCGCCCGGTGCGCGGATCGTGCACCGGAGCCGCCGCGCACGTCCAGGGCTGCACCCGCCGGGTGAAGTGCTCGGCGGCGAAGACCTGCACCGGCCGGTCGACCGCCACCGCCGTCCCCGGCGCGTTCGTCCCCATCGCCGTCTCCGCCCAACGCGCACCCGGCACGAAGTTCATCAGCCCGGCCTCACGCCGGGTCGACGCATGCCCCTCGACCCACAGCAGCCTGCCCTGCGCGTCGCACACCGCGAGCAGATGCTCGCCGTCGGCCGCGAACGTCCCCATGAGCTCACGGAACAGCGGCATCACCCGCGCCAGCGGATGCTCGGCCCGGTAGGCGCCGAGGTCACCGTCCGTGAGATCCACACTCGCCGTGCCGTCGGGCCCCACCCCCGCCCGCCTGGAACGCCGCCACGACTCGGCCACCACCGAACGCACCGGCCGAGGCACCGTGCCCTTCTCGGTGAACGTCTCGTGCGCGCGACGCAGCATCCGCGCGTGCTCGGCAGGGTCGGCCCCCGGTTCGAGGGCCACCCACGGATCGGTCAACTGGGCCTCCTCGAAGGGCGATGCGGTTGGGGACATCGTCACTCCGGGTACGCGCGCCGACAACCTTTTCGACCGGGCCCACCGCAACGATGCGCGTCGGCTCGCCCTCAGGCGAAGTTGACCAGCCTTATGTAGCGCGTCCAGTCCCAGTTGGGCCCGGGATCGGTGTGGTCCGTCCCCGGCACCTCGTAGTGACCGATGATGTGCGCCCGGTCCTTGGCGATGCCGTACTTGGTGCAGATCGCCGCCGTGAGTCTCGCGGACTGCTCGTACAGCGCGTCGGTGAACCAGGCCGGTTTGTCCACCCACCCTTCGTGCTCGATGCCGATGCTGCGTGTGTTGTAGCTCCAGTTCCCCGCGTGCCAGGCGACGTTGGCCTCCCGGACGCACTGCGCCACATGACCGTCGGCGGACCGCACCAGGTAGTGGGCGGACACTTTCTTCTGCGGGTTCTTGAAGATGGCGAGCGTGTCCGTGTACGTCTCCTGCGTGACGTGGATGACCACGCGGTTCACGGCGTAGGAGGCGGGGCGGTCGGACACCGTGTAGTTGGAGGTGCTCGCCGGCTGCCATTCGGCGCCCGGATAGTCGCCGGCCAGGGACTGCGCGCCGGCCCGTGTGTCGGGGAGTAACGCGTACGGGACGGCGGCGAGTGCGGTGCCCTTCAGGAACCGTCGCCGGGTGGTGCTCGGTCTCGCTTGCTCCATCGAGCCGCGCCTTTCGGTCGTGACGTGTCTTTCGGCCGTGGGGTGTGGCGGGCCGCTCAGCCCAGCAGCGTGGCCGCGGTCTCCCGCAGCCGCGCATGCACTCCGCGGTGAGTCTCGCGCGCCGGCAGCCACTGCTTGCGGAGCTTGGCCACGCACGTGTAGTTCGTGTCGCACACGTTGGCCAACGGCGACTCCACGGCCTGGGTCGCGAACTGGTACGCGTCCAGCTCGCTGAACCCGTAGTCGCGCACCAGCCACTGCACCAGGTCGAGCTGGGATATCCGGAACGCGTCCTCCAACGGACGAGCCGAGCCCGTCGAGATGATGTGCGTGTCGGACTCGATGCGCGGCCACGGGGTGGCGATCCCCTTGAGCAGCTCGACGATCACCATCGTGTTCATCGCGCACTCGACGGCGACGCCACAGGTCTCGCCCTCGCCCTGCCTCGCGTGTCCGTCACCCAGGCTGAGCAGCGCGCCCTCCACGTTCACCCCGAGGTAGCAGGTCACGCCCGCCCGCATCTCCGGTGTGTCCATGTTCCCGCCGTGCGCGTCGGGCACCAGGGCCGAGCGCACCTCCAGATTCGCGGGCGCCACACCGACCGTGCCGTGCATGGGGTCCATCGGCAGCTCGGCCTCGAAGTCACTGTCGTGCGCCCGGAACAACGCCGTGCGCCGCGTCCGGTCCAACTGCCAGATCCACACGGTCTCCGGCAACGGCGGCTGGAGCGTGGCCGTGGTGTGCGTGGAGGTCAGCGCGCCGAACAGCGGGACCGTGGTCGACGCCGCCCAGTCCCGGGCCGGCTCGATCGACACGAAGTGCACGGCCACCGTGTCGCCCGGCTCCGCGCCCTCGACGTGGAAAGGGCCCGTCTGCGGATTGAGGAACGGGAACTCGCACACCTCGGACACCAGGTCCTTCTCGGACCGCACCCGCCCCGCGAAGCAGTCCTCGGTGTACAGGTCGAGAACCGTGCCGGGCGCGATCCGGGCGACGGGCGGCGCGCCGCCGAACGTCCAGGCGTACTCGCCCGGTTCGGGCCGTACCGTCAGGATCCTGGGGTCGTTCATCGCTGTGCTGCTCCGTTCTGCGGAAGGCCGCTCGGGGTGGGGTCGTCGAGATGGACACGGGCGGTCTCGGCTATGCGCTCGGGATGGCGCCGCATCAGCACGACGAGGACCACGATCCCGGCCGCCATCCACACCCCGACGACCGGGCCCGCGTAGGACACCGGGGCGGTCAGTTCGGAGACGAAGTCGAAGACGGGCAGGCCCGCGGCGGTCAGCAGGGCCGGCACGAACGCGACGATGCCGAGGACGGGCAGCACCAGGTGCCGCACCGGTTTGAGCTTCGCCCGCCCGCGGCGCAGGAAGTAGCCGGCACAGGCCAGGTTCACGACGATGTACACGCCGATCACGACCGTGACGATCACCGTGGCCAGCAGCAGGAACGCGGTCACAGGGTCGTAGCCGAACCCCAGCCCGAGCACCGCGCCGACCGCCACCACCGTCTGCACGGCGATACCGGCGACGGGGGAGCGGTACCGGGGATGGAGCGAGGCGAAGAGGCCGGGCAGGACGCGTATGCGGGCCAGGGCGAAGGCCGTCCGCGTCGAGACGTTGGCGCACGCGTTGGCGTTGGCGATCGTGGAGTTGACCACCGCGAGGAACACCAGCACCCAGAAGAAGCCGAAGGATGCCCGCGCGACTCCCTCCCAGGACGCGTTCCCGGATGCGCCGAAGGCCGCGAAGCGGTCCGGCCCGAAGTACACCGTCATGGCATACGTCGTGACCACGTAGAACAGGCCGATCGACAGAGCCGCGCCGAGCACCGCGCGGTGCATCGTGCGGCGCGGGTTCCTCGTCTCCTCCGCCAGCGGTGCCGCGGCCTCGAATCCGGCGAAGGCCAGCACCGTGTACACCGACCCGGCGAAGACCCCGCTGATGCCCTCGTGGTCCGCGGGCGTGTGGGACGTGCCGAACACCGACAGGGTGTTGTCTCCGCCGGCCTTGCCGATCAGCCAGACGGCGAAGACGAGGAAGACGAGCACCTCGAAGACGCCGAGGACCGTACCGAACCGGGCCGACGCGCGTACCCCGAAGTAGCCGGCGGCCGCGATGATCGCCGCGCCCGCGAGCGCCCACGGCCACCACAGGTCCGTTGGGTACGAGGACCACTCCTGGTGCAGCGTCCCCGCGGTGGTGAAGCCCAGTTGCAGAAGCAGCAGCGGAGGGATCAGCGCCTCGACGAACACGTAACCCCAGCCGACGAGGAAGCCCACGGCGGGGTGCAGGCCCTGCGCCGCGTACGTGGCCACCGAACCCGCGCTCGGGAGTTCCCGCGCCAGCTCGGCCACGCAGGACGCGGTGAACAGACAGGCCACGAGTGCGATCAGAACCGCGAGCGGCAGACTGCCGCCCGCGAAGGCCGCACCGGACGGAATGGACGCGGCGACCGCCGCGGCCGGTGCCATGGCCGTGATGCTCTGGAACAGGACCTCGCGCAGTCCGATCGCGTCCGGCCTGAGGCCCGCTTTCGCTTCCCCCGACATGTGAATCCCCCTCAATCCACGCCGACTTGCTCGGCATCGCCCGTCGGAACGGGTGTGCCTCGCGTGAATCACGGTACGGCGCTCGTGGGTCGGGCAGAAGGGCACAGCGTGGTTCGGTGGACGACGCCTCGACTGTGGATAACTCGCTCACCCGCAGGGGTGAACAGCACCGGATTCAGCGGAGATTGGGGCGGGGTCAGGCCCGTCCCGCCACCGCCGTCGGGTCGTCGAGGACCGCCCGTACCACCGAGTGCGCGGCGCCCAGCAACGGCCCGTCGGACCCCAGCCGCGACACCGACACCGGACAGGCCGGCCCCGCGGTGCGCCGGTCCAACTCCGCCTCCAGCGAGGGCAACAGCCAGGGCGCGAGCCCGGCCAGCGCACCGCCGAGCACCACACTCTCGGGGTCCAGCAGATTGACCGCCCCGGTCAGCGCGATGCCGAGTGCCGTGCCCGCGTCCTGCAGCGCACGCCGTACGTCCTCGTCGCCCGCCGCCGCCCGGTGCGCGAGCAGCCCGACCCGGTCCTCGCCCGGCTCCAGGCCCGCCGCGCGCAACACCGCCTCCTCACCGGCGTACTGCTCCAGACATCCGCGCCCGCCGCACGCGCACCCGGGTCCGTCCGGCCACACCGGCACATGCCCCAACTCGCCCGCGAAACCGCGCGTTCCGCGCAGCAGCCCGCCGGCCACGACGACCGCCGCGCCGATGCCGATCTCCGCCGACACGTGCAGGAAGTCCAGTGGAGTGTCCTGGCCGAGCCAGAGTTCGGCGAGCGCGCCGAAGTTGGCCTCGTTGTCGACGGTCAGCGGGAAGTCCGTGGGCAGCAGCGCGCCGAGATCGGTGTCGTGCCAGTCGAGGTTCGGGGCGCGCATGACCGTGCGGGCGTCGCGCGCCACCAAGCCCGGGACGGCCACCGCCAGACCCGCGGGCCACAGCCCCTCGCGCTCCGCCTCGGCGACGACCCGGCGTACCAGGTCGGTGAGTTCCTCGATCACAGGGCCGGGGGAGCGGCCGCGGTTGGCGCCGTGCCGCACGGCTCGCGCGCGGACCTGCCCGCGCAGATCGACCGCGCACACCGCGAGATGGTCGACACCGATCTCGGCGCCGATGCCGGCGGGACCGTGCCCGCTGACGGCGAGTGCCGAGCCGGGACGGCCCACGCGGCCGGGCCGCTCGGGGCCCAGCTCTTCGAGCAGGCCCGAGCGGATGAGTTCGTCGACCAGGGTCGACACGGCCGCCCGGGTCAGACCGATGCGCGAGGCCACGGCGGCCCGGGAGAGCGGCCCCTCGGCGCTGACGGCGTGCATGACCCGGGCGAGATTGCGGCGGCGCATGCCCTGCTGCGTGTCGGGCAGCGCCCGCGCGGTGCCGACCGGACGGGCCTCGTGCGACGGCCGCCCCGGGCCGTCGGGGTGGGCCTCGTGCAGCGGTGCGGTCATGCCTGGGTCAGTCCTCGGTCGCCGTCCGTCGGGGAGTTCAGTCGGTCCCCCGTTCCAGCAGCGGGGCCGCGTCGGAGAGTACCCCGGCGATCCTGGCCAGCGTCGCCTCGTCCCGCTCCACCGCTTCGAGGACCGGTCCCGCGGCCGTGTTCCAGCGCCGGGCGACGGCGGCCGGATCCTCGCCGGTCAGCACGCCCGCCGCCTGCGCCGCGGCGCCGAGCGCGACCAACTCCTTGGCCTCGGGCACCTGGACGGCCCGGCCCGAAAGACGGCGTACGGTCTGCTGCCAGGCCGCGCCCCGGGCGCCGCCGCCGATCAGCAGAAGGGGAGCCGAGCGGTCTGCGTCCTCGTCGAGGACCAGGTCCAGCGCCCCGAGCAGGGAGTGCACCGCGCCGTCGTAGGCGGCCTGCAGCACCTGGCCCCCGGTGGTGTCGTGGCGCAGCCCGTGCAGCAGGCCCGAGGCGTTCGGCAGGTTCGGGGTGCGCTCGCCGTCCAGGTAGGGCAGGAGCGTGACGCCGGTGACGGGTTCGACGGCCTCGCGGTCCAGGCCCAGCAGGGCGGCCACGCGGTCGACGGCGAGCGTGCAGTTCAGCGTGCAGGCCAGCGGCAGCCAGTCCCCGTGGGCGTCGGCGAAGCCGGCCACCGTGCCCGTCGGATCTACGGGCCGTCGCTTGGAGACGGCGTACACCGTGCCCGAGGTGCCGAGGCTGAGCACCGGTGTGCCGGGACGCAGCCCGAGGCCGAGCGCGGCGGCGGCGTTGTCACCGGTGCCGGGAGCCACCAACGTGCCCTTGGAGAAGGGCAGTTCGTGGCTGTCGCGTACGGTCCCCGCCACCTCGCCGGGCCGTACCACGCGCGGCAGCAGCGCCGGATCGAGGCCTACGTGCGCGAGGGTCTCCTGGTCGTACGACTCCGTCCCGGCCGCCCACCAGCCCGTGCCGGAAGCGTCACCGCGGTCGGTCGTGCCCTGTCCCGTGAGGCGCTCGGTCAGGTAGTCGTGGGGGAGACGCACCGCCTTCGTGGCACGGACCGCCTCCGGTTCGTGCTCGGCCAGCCAGGCCCACTTCGTGACCGTGAAGGACGCCCCGGGCACACTTCCGGTGCGCTCCGCCCACGCCTTCGGGCCGCCCAGCTCCTCGATCAGCCGACGGGCCTGCGGCGCCGAGCGCACGTCGTTCCACAGGAGAGCCGGGCGCACCGGCTCGCCCCGCTCGTCCAGCGTCACCAGACCGTGCTGCTGGCCGCCGATCGACACCGCCGTCGCCTCGCGCGCCGCGTCACCGCACTGGCGCAAGGCCTCGCACAGCGCGTCCCACCACTGACGGGGGTCGCTCTCGCGGCCCGCCCCGGAGGAGACGGTGTGCGGCGCCTGACCGCTCGCGACGATCCGGCCGGTGGCCGCGTCGACGACGAGCGCCTTGGTGGACTGGGTGGACGTGTCCACGCCGACGACGAGCGGACCCTCGGCTGCTGACATCGGGCTCTCCCTTTTTCCGCGGCTCTGCGGGCTCTGACCTGCTGTTTCGAGGGCGCCAAGGCCTGGGCGACCCGGACCGCACCCCTTCGGGGACATCTTGTCCCTTCCCAGGGATGCGTCCGCATACTAATTTGTAAACCGCCATGACGAAATAGTCGCAAGCGAGCAGTCACCGGCAATCAGTGAGCAGTCGCAAGCAATCAAGGAGCCGCGGCATGAGCTACCAGCCCACCCCCGACGACAGGTTCACCTTCGGGCTGTGGACCGTCGGCTGGCAGGGAAGGGACCCGTTCGGCGACGCCACGCGGCGTGCCCTCGACCCCGTAGAGTCCGTGCAGCGCCTGGCCGAGCTCGGCGCCCACGGTGTCACCTTCCACGACGACGACCTCATCCCCTTCGGGTCCTCGGACAGCGAGCGCGAGTCCCACATCAAGCGCTTCCGCCAGGCACTCGACGCCACCGGCATGAAGGTGCCGATGGCCACCACCAACCTCTTCACCCACCCGGTCTTCAAGGACGGCGCGTTCACCGCCAACGACCGCGACGTGCGCCGCTACGCGCTGCGCAAGACCATCCGCAACGTCGACCTGGCGGTCGAACTCGGCGCGCAGACCTACGTCGCCTGGGGCGGCCGCGAGGGCGCCGAGTCCGGAGCCGCCAAGGACGTGCGCGTGGCCCTCGACCGCATGAAGGAGGCCTTCGACCTCCTCGGCGAGTACGTCGTCTCCCAGGGCTACGACCTGCGCTTCGCGATCGAGCCCAAGCCGAACGAGCCGCGCGGCGACATCCTCCTGCCGACCGTCGGCCACGCCCTCGCGTTCATCGAGCGCCTGGAGCGCCCCGAGATGTACGGGGTCAACCCCGAGGTCGGTCACGAGCAGATGGCCGGGCTGAACTTCCCGCACGGCATCGCGCAGGCCCTGTGGGCGGGCAAGCTCTTCCACATCGACCTCAACGGCCAGTCCGGCATCAAGTACGACCAGGACCTGCGTTTCGGCGCCGGCGACCTGCGTGCCGCCTTCTGGCTGGTCGACCTCCTGGAGACCGCCGGTTACGCCGGTCCCCGGCACTTCGACTTCAAGCCGCCGCGGACCGAGGACCTCGACGGCGTATGGGCCTCGGCGGCGGGCTGCATGCGCAACTACCTCATCCTCAAGGACCGCGCCGCCGCCTTCCGCGCCGACCCGGAGGTCCAGGAAGCCCTGAAGGCCTCGCGCCTGGACGAACTCGCCCAGCCGACCGCCGCGGACGGCCTGCAGGCGCTGCTCGCGGACCGCGGCGCGTTCGAGGAGTTCGACGTCGAGGCGACCGCCGCGCGCGGGATGGCCTTCGAGCACCTCGACCAGCTGGCCATGGACCACCTGCTGGGGGCCCGCGGCTGACACCGTCGGCACCTGTCGCACGCGCACGCGTGTGTGGCTGACACCGCTCGTACACGCGTGCACGCGTGTGTGCTTGCGGCGATGCACACACGCGTGCGTGCGTTTGCTGCGGAATCGTGCGGTCCACGGCATGGGCCCGTATCAACTTCCGCGTGGGGGTCGCCTCATGTCCGTTCCGAGGCGACTCTGGACGGTATGGCCATGCCGCCCGTACCGCCTCAGCCGCCCGGACCGCCGGGTGGCCCGCCGCCTTCGGGCGGTGGCTTCGGACCGCCCTCGGACGACTTCGGCCCCGGTTACGGGGCCTATGGGAACGGAGGAGGACACGAGCCGCCGACCCAGGCGGGTTGGCAGCCGCCACCGGAGCCGCCCAGAAGGCGTCGGAACCCGCTCTTCCTCCTCCTGGTCGGCGTCGCGGCGGTCGCGGCCGTCGTCGCCGTCTTCGTGTGGATGGCCTCCGGCAACGACGACTCGCCCGGCAAGAAGTCACCCGCCGAGAGCAGCGCGAGCTCCAGCGGCTCGCCCAAGCCGTCCTTCAGCATTCCGACCACCCTGCCGAGCGAGTTGCCCAGCGGTCTCCCCACGAAGCTGCCCACCGAGCTGCCGAGCGGCATCCCGAGCGAGATCGAGTCGCTGATCCCGTCCCTGGGGGACATCGACCTGCCGTGACGTCGGCTCAGCTTGGCGTTTAACGTGGGCGGGCTAGGTGTTCCTTGAACGACTCGGCGCGTTTGACCGTCTTGCCGACGTCGTGGTGCCTGGCCTGGTGCTTGTTCTTCGAGCCGGGAGGCCGTCCCGGCCCTGGCCGGGACGGTTTCGGTGCGGCCGCTGGACGGGCCGTAGTCGCGCGGACGTTGCGAAACCCCTGCCGCACCCGGGCGGGGGTGAGCCGGGGGGGGGGCTCGGCCGGCCGTTCCCAGGGCCGGCGCAGGTCTTCGGCGAGGTGTCGGGCCAGGCGGAGCTGGGTGTGGGCGGCAATGATGAGCCAGGTCCACAGGTCGGCGGTGTCCGCGTGACGGACCTTCGGGGCGGTCCAGCCGAGGGTCTGTTTCATGAGCCTGAAGGTGTGCTCAAGATCGAATCTGCGGAGGAAGGACTGCCACCAGCGCTCCACGTCCGCCGGTGTGGCGGCGGTGGCCGAGCACCACGGCCAAACCGGTTTCGGGTCACGATCGCCCGGCAGGCGCTCGACCTTCAGGCGGATCAACGTGCTGTGCAGGATGGGAAGTTCCTCTTGCACGAGGCTCAGCCAGGGGCCGCGGTGGGTGAGTCGGGGGTGCATCCGGTCCCAGGCTCTGGCCTCGGCCTTGCCGTGGCGGGTGGTGTCCGTGACCGTGGTGATCTCGGGTTCGTGCCAGTTGTCGGGCTTGGCGAAGGCCAGGACGCCGCCGTGCCGACGCGGCCGTCCGCCCTTCGGCCCGGAGCGGGCGGGGCCGGGGTCGCGGAGCATGACGCGGTCCGAGCGCAGGCGTCCGACCAGGACGACGGGCAGGTCCGCCAGGGCGTGGGAGAGGTAGGCGACGTCGTAGCCGGAGTCCATGACGATCCAAATTTCCGGATCACCGGCCTGCCACTGCTGGGCCTGGATCAACTGCTCGACGACGTCGCGTAGTTGGGCAGCGGTGACGGCGGTCGCGTCGTCCGGCGGCCCGAGGCGCACGGCGTCCAGCAATGCGACCCAGGAGGTCCGGCCGGTCTCCACGGCGACGAAGGAGTATGGCCAGCCCGGCACGAACTGATCCGTCGTGCGGTCTCGGCGCCCGTAGACGTGGCAGAACAGCCGGTCGTCGCTGGTCGGGGCGTCCGGGTGGAGCCAGTTGCTGACATCCACGGCCAGCACGATGCGCCCGTCGGCCGCCTTCGGCAGCGGCAGGCCGGCCAGCGTGCGCCGCAACCGCGCCGGCTCCTGCCAGCCCCGGTCCAACGCGGCATACAGGGCCCCGTGCCCTCGTCGGTGCTCGACCGCCAGGCAGAGCTCGACCAGGGTCTTCACCGGCCCGTCCGTACACAAGATCGCGTCGGTGAGCTCGAACAGCGCGTCCGCGCGGGCGTAGAGACAGTCGTAGAACTCGACCCGAAAGCGGGACAAGACGCTCAATGCCTCGCCTGCGGACCCAACGACGGGGGGACTCATACACAGCGGCCGTTCTCTCGTGCTTCGTTACTCGATATCTCGAAGCGTGGAGAACGGCCGCGTCACGGTGCCGCCTGTTCCCAGGGATCTCAGCAGGTCGAGTGACCCGCGACGTTAAGCGCCAAGCTGATGCACACTGCATCATCAGGTTTTCGGTGGCGTTATGCGGCGGGGTTCGTGGGCAGGACTCGGGCGAGCCAGTCGGTGCGGGTCCGGCGGGACGTGGCCGAGATGTGTGCCTGCGGGTACAGAGCGTCGAATCCGTGGAAGCCGCCTGCCCAGACGTGGAGTTCGGCCTGGCCGCCCGCCGCCCAGATGCGGGTGGCGTAGTCGGTGTCCTCGTCGCGGAAGACTTCGGCGGAGCCGGTGTCGATGTAGGTGGTCGGCAGGCCCGCGAGGTCGTCGGCCAGGGCAGGTGAGACGTATGCGGGTACCTCGTCGTCGGTGAGGTCGCCGAGGAGGCAGCGCCATCCAAATCCGTTCATCTCGCGGGTCCAGACGCCGGGCCCGTTCGAGTACTGGAGGCTGGAGGTGGTGGTGTTGCGGTGGTCGAGCATGGGGCCGATCAGGACTTGGGCGGCGATCGTCGGGGTGCCGAGGTCGCGGGCCAGCAGGGTGACGCCGGCGGCGAGGCCGCCGCCCGCGCTGGCGCCTGCGACGATGATCCGGGCGGGGTCGATGCCCAGTTCGGCGGCGTGGTCGGCGATCCAGAGTAGTCCCTGGTAGCAGTCTTCGACCGGGATCATGCCGGAGGCCTCGGGCGCGAGCCGGTAGTCGACGGAGACCACGACGGCGCCGAACTCGTCGAGCCACTCCAGCGGGATGTCGATCTGTGAGAAGCGGTCGCCCATGACCATCCCGCCGCCGTGCATCCAGTAGACGCAGGGTGCGGCGGTGGTGCGATCGGTGTTCGCGGGACTGAAGACGGACAAGGGGATCATGGTGCCGTCGGGACTCGCAGCGGTGACCTCGCGCCGGTCGATCGCGCGACCTTCGAGGAGGGGTTCGACGGGCATCGAGGAGAAGGGGCGTACCTGCGCCAGCACTTCCGGGCTGAGCTGGGACATCAGCGGCATGTCGGCCAAGAGCTCATGCAGTTCGGGGTCAAGGGCGGGTCGTGCTGTGGTCATGGTCGTTGCCTTTCGTGGGTGGTGGCGGACGGTCGGGCGAGGAGGGGGTCGCCTCGGCGGGCACCGAGGCGGCAGGGGCTGGGGTCTGGGGTGTTCGGCGGGTCAGAAGGCGGCTTTGCCGCGGACCGGGACGTAGTCGGTGTACTGGGATTCCTTGGCCAGCAGTCCGTCGATCTGCGCCACGATGGCCTGGGCGGCCTCGCCGGCGAAGATCCGGTGGTGGTCCTCCTCGCTGGTCCAGCCCTCGGTGACGTGGACGACATCGGGGGCGGACGCGGAACGGGAGACGAGGTAGACGACGCAGTGTTCGCTCGCGCCGGGGCTGCCCTCGTCCAGGCCGGTCAGCAGCAGGTCGACCAGCCGGTCCCCCATTCCGGGCCTGGCGGTCAGTGTGGCGTTGAAGCCGTACTTGGCAAGCATGGAGATCTTCTTCCGTGTTGATGGAGTGATGTAAATCCATTCAACCGGTTTGACCTGCTGAAACGTTAGAACGATGCTCTCTGCTACTTGCACAATCCTCGCAGCTACGGGAGCCCGGATGCCGAATGGTGCTGCAACGGACGCGTGTACCTCGAAGAGCTCCGCACCCTGCTGGCCCGGCATGCCCGCCCCGACTGGACCATGGCCATCGACGGTGTCCTGATCTCGAAGGTCGACCGGCCGGATCCGCCGGCGCCCTCCATGTCCGGCACGGTGCTCGCAGTCATCGCCCAGGGCGCCAAACGCCTCGCGCTGGGCGATCGGGTCTACGCGTACGGCGCCGGGCAGTACCTGGTCGCATCCGTCGACCTGCCCGTCACCGGGCAGTTCACCCAGGTTGACCCCGAGCGGTCGGCCCTCGGCTTCGGTCTCACGCCGGCGGAGGTACGCCGTCGGGGATCGCCGTCAGCGACGCTGCGCCCGCGCTGCTCGACGCGGTGGTCCGGCTGCTGCGCCTGCTCGACGCCCCCCAGGTCGGCCTCGCCGACAGCGGCCTCAGCCATGTCTCCCGGGCCGTGCGCTGGATCCGCGAGCACTACGCGCAGCCCTTCCGGGTCGAGGACGTGGCCCGCCTGTCCGGCATGAGCGTCTCCGCCTTCTACCGCAACTTCCAGGCGGTGACCGCGATGAGCCCCATCCAGTTCCAGAAGCAGATCAGGCTTCAGGAGGCCCGGCTGCTGCTCGCCACCCACCCGGGCGATGTCACCGGTGTCGGCCACCGTGTCGGCTACGACAACCCGTCGCAGCTCAGCCGCGAGTACAGGCGCCAGTTCGGTGCACCCCCGAGCCAGGACGCGGCCCGCCTGCGGAACACCGCAGGCACTCCCGCGGGCATTTTGCCCTGAGCTGGGTTGCACCTCGGAGGAGAATCATGCAAGAGGAAGCGAGGATAGTTCTACTATTTGTGCAGGTCAGAGCGATTCAATGGGATCACGAGTTCTTCCGCGGAGCAGGAAAATGCCTGTCCGTCCGCGGATCCCACCACATCGTAAGGATCACAGCATGAAGACAGTTCTGATCACTGGTGCCTCATCCGGATACGGGCGGGAGACCGCCCTGTACTTCCACGCACAGGGGTGGAACGTCATCGCCACGATGCGCACGCCGCGTGCGGGCGTCCTGCCCGAGTCGGACCGGCTCCACGTCGTCGAGCTCGACGTGACCAAGCCCGAGTCCATCACCGCCGCGTTCGAGGCGGCCGGGCCCATCGACGTCCTGGTCAACAACGCGGGCGTCCCATCGATCGGCGTGTTCGAGGGCACCCCCATGGCCCGAGTGCGGGAAGTCTTCGAAACCAACACGTTCGGCGTGATGGCGACGACGCAGGCGGTGCTGCCCCAGTTCCGCGAGCGCGGCTCCGGCGTGGTGGTCAACGTGACCTCCAGTGTGGTGCTGGGCCACATGCCGCTCTCGACCGTCTACAAGGCAAGCAAGATGGCCATCGAGGGGTTCACCGCGTCCCTCGCGCTTGAGCTCGCGCCCTTCGGCGTGCAGGCCAAGACGGTTGAGCCGGGCGCCTGCCTGACGACGAACTTCGCGGCCAACGCGACGAAGGGCGCCTCGCTGGACGAGCTGGTCCCGGCGCCCTACGCACCATGGGCGAAGAAGGCCATGGGCGACTTCACGGACCAGGACCTGTTCACCAAGGAGAGTGACGTCGCCGAGACAGTGTGGCGTGCCGTGCACGACATGACCGGCCAGCTGCGATTCCCGGCCGGTCCCGACGCGGTCCGGCTCGCTCAGGCGAAGTGACCACCAGCAGGCATGATGACGCCGCACTGATGCCACGAGTCGGCCACACACAGGCAAGTGGCCGGCTCGCTGTCCAGCACCCACCCCGGCGAACGGGAACCCGACCAACGACGAAAAGCCGGACTGCAGTACGGCAGACGGACACCCCTGGTCGAAAGCCCTGTGCGGAGGGGCGCCAGGCACTGGCGGCCAAGGCGCGAGGTTGAACGCCAAGCTCAGATGCCGTGCGGCAACCGCACGTAGGTGACCGTCGTCTCGATCCCGCTGTCGACCAGCCGGCCCTGTGCGTCGAATGCCTCCGCGCCGTCCGTCATACCGAAGTCGTTGTCATTGATGAGGGCGATCGTGTCGCAGTCCACGCGCGCGACGCCCTCGATCTTCTGGGGCACGCCGGCGACCGTGCCCAGGTCGACGACCAGCTTCTTGGCGAGCACCGGGACGCCGGCGGCGGCCGGGTCGTCGATCTCCTCCAAGGAGGGCGACGTCGAGTCGTCGTCGTAGGCGCCGCCCAGGATGTTCGCGCTCCGCCCGAGCTTGACCACCTGGAGCCGCGCGGCCTTGTCGGTACGCTCCTCGACCAGCAGCCGGTCGTTGTCCAGGGCGACGACGGAGGAGATCTTCAGCTCGGAGGTGTCGTCCTCGCTCGGGTCCACGACGTTCACCGGGGCGAAGCGGTACGCGTACTCGGCGGTGACCGCCTTCTTCTTGGGCGAGAAGCGCAGCAGGCGGGTGTTGAGGGAGCCCTTGGCGGTGTCGTCGTCCGGCACCGACAGCGGGCTCTGCAGGGCGATCACCAGGTCGCCGCCGGGCAGTTGGGCGAGTCCCTCGAAGCCGCGGTTGATCTGCCGGTGCAGGTAGACGGCCGGCAGGGCCTCCACCACCGGGTAGTCGGCGCCGGTGAGGTGCAGCCCCTTGGGGACGTAACGCGTGAGCACCTTCCCGCGCGCGGAGACGTGGACGATCGAGGGTCCGTACTCGTCGACGAGCCAGAAGGTCCCGTCCGCGGCACGCACGATGCCCTCGGTGTCCAGCCCGTTCGGGTTGTACGACAACGGGGTCTGGGCGTCGTAGGAGTACGGCGCCTCGTCGCGCCCCTCCTGGTTCGACAGCCCGGTGACGGCCTTCCCCGAAGACGTGGTGATCGGGAGCGCGTCGAGCACCTTCACGGAGCTGCCGGACACCCGGATCTTCACGATCGCCGGATCGAACCCGGGCACCGGGAACGTACGGCGCTTCTTCCCGGACACCTTGATCTGGCCGTTCGGCCCGCGGTCCGTGACCGTCCAGAACTCGCCCTTGCGGCCCGCCGGGTAGATGTCGCTGCCGATGCCTCCGAGATCGACGCCCCGGTCGTTGGCCACGGTGCCGGGCAGCAGGGAGTTGCTGAACGGCCCGAGCGGGATGTCGCCGAGCGTGGCCGTGTGGATGACGTGCGCGGTCCGCGACGGGGCGCCTGCGGCCGGGCCGGCCGCCACGAGGGCCGCGATCACGGCGAGCGGAACACCTGCCGCCATGGAACGTCTGATGCGGTGCGGGCCGGTGGCGTGCGGGGACATCGGGCCTCCTGAGTGACAACTTCGTAGACAGCGGCCAGATTTCGGCCCTCCGGCGAACGTGCCGCTACCAAGAGGTGAACTGGGGGCGTCGGCTGACCGAGCACACGGGCCGACCGTGTCGCTGGTGAGGGCCCGGGTGGGCACATCCTGCTCGCGGATCCGGTGCCGCCCATGTGCGCCGAGGCGACGCCCGTCTCAGGAGCCCGCCTCCCCGGACGTCGGCTCCAAAGCGGCCAAGGCGGTCGCCGGATCCCTGGACGTGCCGGAGACGGGCACCCAGCGCCCCTGCTGCCTGCGATACGGCCACCAGCGGCCGTCCCGCCCCAGGCGCAGTTGATTCGGCGAGCCGACGACGGTCCATCGGTTGCCCCGCATCCGAAGTGCCGGACGTTCGTCGTCGTCCCAGGCCGACTCGAGAGCCGCACGCGCGCGTGTGAGCGTTTCGCCGGAGAGAGACCACTCCTCCTCCAGCACGGACAGCGAGGTGGTACCACCCACGTGCCAGGCCTCTACGGCCGCGGTCAATTCCTCCTGCCCGCGCCCCGATCCGACGGCGAGCCGGTGCAGGACCTCCTCGTCCTGGGCATCCACGGCCAGCCGGACGGCATCCTGGGTGACCGTCAACTCCGGCTCGGCGACCGGCTGTTCCGATCCGGCGCGGAGAGCCTCGGCGAGCAGCCGACGTGCCTCCACCGCCGTCCGGGCGATCAAGTGGCGCAGCGCGGCCGGATCGACGCCCTGTCCGGGTGGGGCCTCGGTGTCCAGCGAGGGCGGCACGGCGGGCGACGCGGGCAGCTCGGGCGGGTTGGGCAGGGGCGGCAGGATGTCGCCGGCCGCGTAGGCCTCGGCGGCGTCCACTCCCGGCGGCCCGGCAGGAGCCTCGGCGGGGGCGGCGCTGCGGGCCTGGAGGTCGTCCAGGAGGGTGCGTTCGGCCCGTCCGCGTATCAGCAGCAGGACGAAGGGGTCCTCGTCCAAGAGTCGCGCCAACTGGTAGCAGAGGGCCGCCGTGTGCCCGCAGTGGTCCCAGGCGCCGCAGTCGCACTCCGGCTCCAACTCGCCCATACCCGGCAGCAGTTCGACGCCGGCGGCCGACGCGTCCTCGACCAGGTGCGGCGGCATCTCCCGGTCGAGGAGGGCCGCGACGTGCCCGGCCCGCTCGACGGTCATCCCCAGCAGGCGGTCCCACTGCTCCTCGGAGAGTTTCGCAAGGAGGACGTCGGCCCGGTGAGCTGTGCGGTCCCGGCCCTGGACCACGGCCGTGATCCTCCCCGGCCGCACGGACACGGCACCCACCGCTCCGGCGCGCGCGAGCCTGCGCCCCGCCTTGAGCTGCTGCGAGTCCAGCGTCGCGTCCTCCAGCGCCTTCAGCCACGCCTGGCCCCACCACGTCCGTGCGAAACCTCGCCCCTGCGCGGGTGGCAGCGCGGCGAACGTCCGCTCCATGTCACCGTCATACGCATCACCGTCATACGCGTTCATCGCCCGCCCCCTCGCAGCTCGACCAGAGCTGCCAGCTCCGTGTCCGTCAGTTCGGTGAGCGCCGCCTCGCCGGTGCCCAGCACCGCGTCGGCCAGTTCTCTCTTGCGGTCGAGCATCTCGGCGATGCGGTCCTCGATGGTCCCCTCGGCGATCAGGCGGTGCACCTGCACGGGCCTGGTCTGGCCGATCCGGTACGCGCGATCCGTGGCCTGCGCCTCGACGGCCGGGTTCCACCAGCGGTCGTAGTGCACGACGTGCTCGGCCCGAGTGAGGTTCAACCCGGTGCCGGCGGCCTTCAACGACAGCAGGAAGACCGACACTTCACCCTCCTGGAAGCGCCGCACCATCGACTCGCGCTCGGCGACGGGCGTCCCGCCGTGCAGGAACTGCGTCCCGATGCCACGGGCCGCCAGATGCCGCTCCAGGAGACGTGCCATCTGCACGTACTGGGTGAACACCAGGATCGACGCCCCCTCGGAGAGGATGGTGTCGAGCAACTCGTCGAGCAGCTCCAGCTTTCCGGAGCGTCCGACGATCTTCGGCCGCTCCTCTTTGAGGTACTGCGCCGGGTGGTTGCAGATCTGCTTCAGCCCGGTCAGCAGCTTCACCACGAGTCCGCGCCGCACCATGCTGTCGGCGGCCGCGATCTCCGCGAGCGTCTCGCGCACCACCGCCTCGTACAGACCGGCCTGTTCCGTCGTCAGCGACACGGCACGGTCGGTCTCGGTCTTCGGCGGCAGTTCGGGAGCGATCCCCGGATCCGACTTGCGGCGCCTCAGCAGGAACGGCTGGACGAGGCGCGCGAGCCGCTCGCCGGCCGCCGGGTCCTGGCCGCCCTCGACCGCCTGCGCGTAACGGGTGCGGAAGGTCCCGAGCCGGCCCAGCAGCCCCGGGGTCGTCCAGTCGAGGATCGCCCACAGCTCCGAGAGGTTGTTCTCCACCGGGGTGCCGGTGAGCGCCACGCGTGCGCGTGCGCCGATGGAACGCAGCTGCCGCGCGGTCGACGAGTACGGGTTCTTCACATGCTGGGCCTCGTCCGCCACGACCATGCCCCACGGCACCTCGGCGAGCCGGGCCGTGTCCAGGCGCATCGTCCCGTACGTGGTGAGCACGAACTCCCCGTCGGCCACCCCCTCCAGGCTGCGCCGCGCCCCATGGAAGCGGCGCACCGGCGTGCCCGGCGCGAACCTCTCGATCTCGCGCTGCCAGTTGCCCAGCAGGGACGTCGGACACACCACGAGCGTGGGACCGGCCGACGGCTCTTCCGTCTGCCGGTGCAGATGGAGCGCGATCAGCGTGATCGTCTTGCCGAGCCCCATGTCGTCCGCCAGACAGCAGCCGAGCCCCAAGGACGTCATGCGGGCCAGCCAGCTCAGCCCCCGCCGCTGGTAGTCGCGCAGCGTGGCCGAGAGCGCGGCGGGCTGTGCCACGGGCTCCTGCGCCTCGGGATCCGCGAGCCGCTCCCGAAGGGCCGCCAGCCACCCCGTGGGTTGTACGTCGACCAACTGGCCGTCCGCCTCCGCGGAGCCCGTCAGAGCGGCGCCCAGCGCCTCCACGGGCGTGATCTTGCGTTCCTGCCGACCGCGGGCGCGCCGGACCTCGCGGGGATCCACGAGCACCCACTGGTCGCGCAGCCGCACGACGGGACGGTTCGCCTCGGCGAGTCGGTCCAGTTCCTCGCGCGTGAGCCGCTGATCGCCCAGCGCGAACGACCAGTCGAAGGCGAGCAGCGCGTCGGCGGACAGGAACGACGGCGTGTCCGAGGCCAACCGCCCGGTCCTCGGCGCGTCGTCCGGCGGACCGATCACGGCACGAGTGGTCAGCTCGCGGGCGAGTTCCCTCGGCCAGTGCACGTCGACACCGGCCGCGGCGAGCGCCTGGGCGCCCGCTCCGAGAAGCTCGTTGACCTCCTCGTCGGCCAGCTCGACCGCGTCCGGCACGCTCGCCGACAGCAACGGTGCGAGCGGCGGCCAGGCCCGCGCCGCGCGACGGAGGGCGAGCAGGGCGTCCATACGCGCGCGTGGACCGAAGACGCCGGATCCGCCCCACACTTCGGTGGCATCGGCCACGAGACCCGGGTCGGTCACGCCGTGCAGCTGGGGAACGGCCCGGAAGGTCAGCGTCCCCTCGTCCAGGGCAGGGTTCGCGAGGCCGTGCACCTCGATCCGCAGCGAGATCCGTACGCCGGCGTCGTGGCCGGCGGAGACATTGGCGGCCCAGGCGCGCTGCTCGGGCATGTGCCGCGGCTCGCGCGCCGCGTAGGCGGGTCCGCCCGTCACGAGCGGGGCGGCGGGGGAGCGGGGCAGGGTGTCGGCCACCGCGTCGAGGAAGGCGCGCAGCAACGGCTCCGGATCGGGCAGCCGTGGCGGCGCCGACCCGTCGACCGGATCGCCGTGAGCCTCGACCGGCACGGCGTGGGCCTCGGGCGGCATCGTGGCGGCCAGCCGACGGATGCGGTCGACGTCCTCCGTGGACAGCGGGCCCACCCGCCACGCGTCGTGGTCCTCGGGGGACAGACCTGGCAGCAGCAACCCCCGTGCCACGAACTGCAGGGCCAGCACGGAAGCCGCGCCCCAGAACACGCTCCCGCGGTGTCCGTTCGCGTCAGTACGCGCACGCGTGAGCACCGGCAGCGCCGCCCGCACGGGCAGGACGACGGCGCGCACGCTCGTCGGCAGGACCCCCTCGTCGCCCGGCACAACGACGGTCAGGTCCTCGGTGGACCCGGCCGTGACGAGGGGCGGCGCGGTGCCGTCGGGCCGCCAGAAGGCGACGCTGCCGGTACGGGCCGGATCGCCCGGGACGAAGACGGCGCAGCAGCGGGCCAGTTCGGAGATCTCGGACGGTGTTGCCGCAGGGACACTCTGCACAGCGATACCGAACTCCTCAAATTTGACTACCAGGCCCTGAGGTCGCCGAGGGTACAGCATGGGAACGATCCACCGGAGCGGCCGATCCGTGACCTGGCCGAGTCCGGGATTGGGTAGGAGGGTCTCAGGGACGAGTAGGGGTCGCGCCTCAGGGATGTCTCAGGGTCGCCGTTCGGAACTGTGCGCGGCGCGGACCCGTTTTCAGGACAGAGAGCGGCCCCGGCCGCGAAGGAGGCGACGTACATGTCGAAGAAGGCGAAGATCGCCGCAGGGGGTGTGGCGGTCGGGCTCATCCTGTTGATCTGGCTGCCGTGGTGGGCGACGCTCCTGATCATCCTGGGAGTTCCGACCGCCGCGTACCTCACGTTGGACCCTTCCCAGCGGCGCAGGCTGCGCCGGGTCAGCCGTAAGGAGCTGGGTCGCTGACCGGACCGGCACGGAGAGACACCGACGCAGAAAGACACCGGCACGGAGAGGTGCCGACGCGCGGCGGCCGCGAGGCGGGCGTGGGCACAGGAGTCGGTCGCATCGCCGTCCGCGGGCTGTGGGACGTACGGTCCGCGGACGGCGAGTGCCGTGTACCCAAAATCGTTTGCGTGCCGGGCGCGCGGCACCTCACCATGACCGCATGAAGCATGGAAAGGAGGCCCAGCGACTCCACGGTGAGCGCTGATGGCCCGATACGAGGCGTCCCCGACGCCGTCCGGACAGCCCCAGACCCCGCCGGCGCCCCTGACGCCCGCCTGGCTGAGGACCCACTTCGCCCCCTTGCCGTTCCCGGCACGCATGAGCGCCCTGGCGCGCTATGCCCGCACGCTCACGCCACACGCGTACGAGACCCTGCACCACGCCCTCGACGCCGGCGACGGGGACGAGCGGCACACCGCCCTCTTCCTGGCCGTCGTCCGCCGCGATCTTGAACGCGTGGCCGAGGCTCTCGCCGACCCGCTGCTGGGCCGCCGCGCGCGTGCTGCGGCCATCCGACTCCCGATACCCGAACAGGCCCTGGAACGACTGGCGTCGAGTGACATCAGGGCCACTCGCCTCGACACCTACCGGCTGCTCAGGCGCAGCCGCCGCCACACCCTGGCCGCCGGACTGCTGCCCGGCGTCTTCGAACGCCACGGGCCTCGGGAGGCTGCCGAGCTGCTGCCCGCATGTCCTCCGGAGACCGTGGCGGCCTGGCTGCCCCGGCTCGAACCGTCCGCCGGCACGATCAACTCCCTGGCGCGCACGGCGCCCCAGGCCCTCGCCGCGTATCTCGCGGCACAGAGCGACCAGCAGGCGCGGGAGGCGTACGCCTTCGACCGCAGCCATCGCGTGGCCGCGACGGTCGCCGCGCGCCGTGACCCGGACGCGGCGGTCCTGCTCCTGGAACGGGCCCCCGATCTGCTCACCGCGCGTGGAGTCCTCTCCGCGCTGTACCGGCCCGCGCAGGCCGCAGCCGTTCTGCGAGCGGCTCCGCCGTGCGAGGACGGCCGTCGTCGCGAACGGCCCGTGCCCGGGGGACCGTTGCCGCCCTCCCTGCGACGGATCCTCGTCGCATCGCCCCCGGCGGATCTCCTGGTGCTCGCCGAGCACTGTCCCGCCACCGGCAGCCGGTACGCCGGGCCCGGCCGCCAGGAGGCGGCCCCCGACGCCCTGTTGCTGCTCCTTCCGCCCGTCGAACGGCGTCGGATCGCGGAGCGCCGCCTCTCGCGCCACCGATTGAGTGCCGCCTTGGCCCCGGCGCTCGCCGCGCTGGACCCCGCCGACCGCGCGGCCTTGATCGAACCCCGGCTGAAGCACTCACGCAGGCCCTGGTACTCGGCCCGATGGGCCATGACCCTCCCACTGGCCGACGGCGAACCGCTGCTGCGGGAACTCGCCGAGAACCACCGCGTCCACCATCGCGCCCATGCCTGGCCCGCCCTGCTGGCCTGCGCGGAACTCCAAGGCGACCCCGCGGAGTTCGCCCGGGTCGCCGCCGGCTGCGAACGGGCCTGGCACGACCGGGACGAGGTACGTCGCCCGGCACTGCAACAACTCGCCGGCACCGCACCCCACCTGCTCGCCGCGCTGCCCGAACAGGTGCTGCGCGATGCCGTCCGCACCACCGTCCAGTCACGCGACTCGACGACCGACACCCTCGACGCGGCCCGAACACTGCTCCACCGCGTCGTCGAACGAGCCGCAGCAGTCGGTGACATCGCACGCGCGGCGCTGGCCGTCGCCCTCCTGGGCGAGGTCGCGTCCGCGCCCCGGCACACCGGCCCGCTGACCCCCGTGCGCGTCGACGAGGCAGCCGCCCGCGCCATCTGGGCCACCACGGCCCTGCGCACACCGCAGCGGCCCGAGGCGGGCACGGCCTACGCCGAACTCCTCAGGACACACCTGACCGAGCTGCCCGACCTCGACGCGCAGACGCGGCGCATCGCTGTCGAGGGCGACGACCCGGTGCTCGCGGCCCGCGCCGCGGCTGCCTGGGTGTGGCCGCCAAGGCTGCGGGAGCAGCGCTGCGCCGAACTGATCGCCCTGGACGCCACTTTCGCCACCGTGCCCCTCGTCCTGCGAACCGTGGCGGCACGCAGGACGACCCTCCTGGATCCCGTCCTGGCAGCCGCCGGCGGGGAGTTCAAGGGTCGCCTGCGCCTCCGTGCCACGCCTTGGACACCGCGGCTCAACCCCGGGGTGCTCGGCCGGTGGCTGCCGCGGCAACGGGACGCGTGGAGCGAGCATCACGCGTGTGTGGCCGCCGACGAGATGGCCCCCTTGGACGTCCGCACGGACGCGACGCAACTTCTCGGAGATCCGGCACAGTTGACCGCGCTCGCCGAGCAGGCGTCACAGCCCGTGGCAGCCGCGGCGCTCACCGCACTGGGCGAGCTCGCCGGACGGGCGGCCGAGGACGCGACCGAGGCGTCGGCCCTGCGCGATCTCCTGCTGCGGCACGCGGCGACCGGTGGTGTGCGGGGGCGGGCCGCGATGGCAGCGATCCGGCGCCTTCTCGCGCGCCTGCCCGACGACGAGGCGGTACGCCTGCTCGCCCCGGTGGCCCGCGCGGCTGACGCCCCGGTGGGCACCCGTAAGGAGGCCGCCCGAGCACTCGGTTCCCTGCCGGGCGACGACGCCTTCGAGGCGCTCGTCGAGGCCTGGGACCAGCCCGACGGGCACCCCGATGTCCGGGCCGTGCTGGCACGTGCGTTGCTGCCCCATATCGACCGGCCCGGCGTGACCGACCGCCTTCTCGGCGCGGTCCACGAACCTGCCGTACGCGAAGCCGTCGTGCACGCACGCGTACGTGCGGTGGCCACCTCCAAGAGGCTGCCGTACACGGCCTTCCTGGTGCGGATCGTCGAGGAGGGCGACGACGAGTCGGCGGCGGCCACGTGCGGTGTCCTGCCGTCGTGGCTCGGCGCGGACACGCCGGACGGGATCCGCGTGCTCGCGGACACCGTGGCGGACCCGGAGCGATCCGGCCGGGTGTGGCACGCCGCTGCCCGTCACCTGCTGCGCCTGCCACCCGGACCGGAGTCGGAGACCGCCGTCCGCCGCGCGTTCGGCCTGCTGGAGGAGCGGGCCCGCGCGCGGGACCCCCTGGTGCGTACCGACGCCCTGCGCAGGCTGCACGCGATCGCGGACGACGTGCGGCCGGGTGTCGGCGGCCCGCAGGCGCTGCGCGTTCTGGACGCGCTGATCGACACCCTGGAGGCGGTCGGCCTGTCGACCGACGCCGCGCGCCTCACCTGGGACGCCGCCCTGCACGACATCGGCCGCGGCAGATACGTGGCGGACCACTGGACGAGGCTGGCGCGACTGTGCGAAGCGGCACCGACACGCCTGCCGGTGCCCACGTACCTGACCGTGGACTTGGGGCGGGCACGCGCGCGAGAGGTCGCGCTCGCCGCGGCACGCACGTTGGGCGCCCACGACACGGCCCTCTCAGGTCAGTTGGCCCTCGCGTTCGTCCGGGCCGGTGGCCGAGCCGCACAGTGGGAGGAACCCTGGAGGGCCGAACTCGAAACGCTGCGGGCCCACCAGGATCCGGACACGGCGATGGGCGCGCTCCTCGTCGACCCGGACGCGGGACGATGAGTCCGGTCAGACCGCACGCGTGCGTGACGTGGCCCGGTTGCGCCGGACCACGTGGGCTCCTCGCGCGAGTGAGCGTGACGCCAATTTGATGGAGGACGGCGTGCGCATGGCAGTGGGCCTCCCGCGCGCGTGGGCGTCACCGTCGCCCCTACGCGCGGGAGCTCCCTACACGCGTGACGCAGCCGTTCAACTGGGCCGTACGGCCATCTTGTCGAGCGCCTCCAGGAGACCCGGCAGCTCCGGTCCGCGGCCCACCGGCAGGACCTCGCCCGGTTCCTCGTCGAGCAGTACGAACGCGATGTCGTCGGTCCTGGCCACGAGCGACCAGCCGGGACCGTCGGCACGCAGCGTCCGTGCCTCGCCCGGGGCGAAGGACGACCGCACGCGGCCGAGCGGCGGCGGGGACTCCACGTATCCCCGTGCCTCCGAGAGGACGCGTCGGATGCCGCTGTGGCCGGGCTTCTTCTCGGTGCCCTCGTCCGGGCCCTGATCGGCCTTCTCGGCCCCGTCGGGGTCCGTGGTGGCCTCCGGGACCCGGAAGTCGGCGTCGTCGATCTGCTCGCGCCACACGGCCCACTGGAGGGCGATCTCGTCGGCGCCCAGCCGTCGTTGGGCCGGCCCCCACGTCGTCGTGTCCGGCGGCGACAGCGTGGGACCGTCCACGACGTCGGGACCCGGGTCGTGCGGATCCGGCACTCCGGGAGCCGCGACGGCGACCGCCAGGGGCCAGCCGGGCAGGGCGGCGACGACCGTGCGCTCGGTGGGCGAGAGGTCGTACTCCATGCCGCAGTCCCAGGACGCGATGGCCACGGCGACCAGGGAGACGTCGTCGACGACGACGGTCCACCGGGCGCCGTCGCCGTCCTGGCCGAGCACCAGGCCGTATCCGTCGGCGAGCGGCGCGAGGCCGAGCGCCGCGCAGGCCTCCGGATAGTCGTCGCCCAGCACGCTCGGGAACTTCGCCGGCGTCAGCAGTACCGCCGTGAGCACATAGAGCGCGTCGTCCTCGGCGGCGACGGCGTCCTCGTCCGTCCCGGCCATCCCAGCCTCCCCATCGGTTCGTCCAACGGCGCGCACCCTAATGCGACCGGAAGCAGCTTGTCACGACTGCCCAGCGACGCGGACCTGCAGTTTTCCGGGTGCACGGGGCGAATCGACCGCGCAATGCCCCGCGCGTCAGTCCGCGGGGAGCCCGAGGAGCGCGCGGGCCACGTTCTGCGGGGACTCGTCGCGCTCCCGCGCGAGAGCGACGACGGCCCTGCACGCGAGCTCACTGACACCGAAGGACAGCGCCTCCGGCGACACCCAGCCGGCCGCCTCGTCGATCCGGTCCTGGTCGTCCTCCGCGCGGGCCGAGACATAAGTGGCCGCGGCCTCGAAAAGATTGTGCGGATGTTTGTCCCGGCCAGGGTCCACCTCCACGCGCAACGCGTTGCGGACTCTGGAACCGGACCTGCGCACCCTGCCCCACATGTGAACCACCTTCCCCCTACGTGGTCGACTTTGCTCAACGCTCATCTCCTGCTACTCAACGTAGAGTTGGAGTTCCCCCAGCAGAAGGGTCCATGGCGATCCGCCGCCGTGACGTCAGCCTTCCCGCACGGCCAGTGCCAGGAAACGGGCGTCCTCGTCGACGTAGGCGATCATGCGCCAGCCCGAACCCGCCAGCAGGGAACGAAGGTTGGGTTCGGCGCGCAGGTCCTCCGGGGTGATCTGCCGGCCCTGGCGCGCCGCGAGTGCCGCCCGGCCGATCGGATGGAACAGCGCGAGCCTGCCGCCGGGGCGCACGGCGCGTGCCAACTCCCGCAGATTCTCGGTCGGATGCGGCAGGTGGGCGATGAGCCCGGCCGCGAACACAGCGTCCAGCGACCCCGACCGCACCGGCAGCGCGGACACGTCGGCGAGCAGCAACCGCCCCTGACGGTCCCTGCCGGCGGCCACGGCGGCCTGGAGCATGGCAGGTGTCAGATCGGCGCCCAGGACCACTCCGGAGGGCCCCACGGCCGTCCGCAGCGGCGGCAGGGCCCGCCCCGTGCCGCAGCCCGCGTCCAGCACGCGGTCGCCCGCACGCAGTCCCAGCTCGGCGACCGCCGCCGCGTAGGCGGGACCGTCGTCCGGGAACCGGCTGTCCCAGGCCGCGGCGCGCGGGGTGAAGAACTCCCGGACATGCGTGTGGTCGTCGCTCATGTTCCGCATGATCCCTCACCGACACGGATGATGCCGCAGCGCGCACGTTCGAGCTGGACACGATCGTTCAGGGGTACCGCTGTGTCATATTTCAATACCTTTCGAAATGCGCCCTCATTGCGCGCCCCTGCCCCGACTAGCGTCCCGGGGTCATGGGACACCTGGACCACGCAACCTTCGGTTGGCTGACCCCCGTGCTGTCGTACGTGATGGCCTGCATCGGGTCGGCCCTCGGGCTGCGCTGTACCGTCCGCGCGCTCGGCGCCACCGGACGGTCGCGCCGCAACTGGCTCATCACCGCGGCCTCGGCGATCGGCACCGGCATCTGGACCATGCACTTCGTGGCCATGCTCGGGTTCGGCGTGAGCGGCACCGACATCCGCTACGACGTGCCGCTCACCATCGCCAGCCTGCTCGTCGCCATGATCGTCGTCTGCGCGGGCGTGTTCGCCGTCGGCTACGGCAAGGACCGCACCCGCTCGCTCCTGCTCGGCGGCCTCACCACCGGGCTCGGGGTCGCGAGCATGCACTACATGGGCATGGCGGCCATACGGCTGCACGGCGCCGTCCACTACGACCCGGCGCTCGTCGGCCTGTCCGTCCTGATCGCCGTCGTCGCCGCGACGGCGGCCCTGTGGGCGGGGCTCAACATCAAGTCGCCCGTCGCCGTCTTCGGCGCCTCGCTCATCATGGGGGCCGCGGTCGCCAGCATGCACTACACCGGCATGTTCGCGGTGAGCGTCGACGTCACCCCTTCCGGCGCGGCCCTGCCCGGAGCCACCGCGATGCAGTTCATCTTCCCCCTCGCCGTCGGCCTCGGGTCCTACCTGTTCCTGACCTCGGCCTTCGTCGCGCTGTCGCCGACCAGCGCGGAGCGCGAGGCATCCGCCTCCGCCCAGCGGCCGGTCGAGAGCGCCTTCGGCTAGCCACCACCGGATCGACGGCACGCCCCGAGGCACCGTCGCGAGCGCGTCGCCGACCCCGACGGCCGCGGCCCGACGGCCCGCCCCCGAACCACATCCGAGCGAGGAGGCCATGCGTACACCCCGTAGGACGCCCGCACTTGGCGCCGAGACGCCGAACACATCTCCCGCGCGCGGTCGTCGCGCGCACGCAGGACCGCCTGCCGACGAACACCCGGAGGACCCCGCGGGTGCGCTGCCGGACGAGGCACCCGAGCGTGACGGGGGCTGGCGAATAAGGCCGCGGACCGTAAGAGCCAAGATCGTCTGCCTGCTGATGGTGCCGGTCGTCTCGCTGCTGGCCCTGTGGGCCTTCGCCACCGTCAGCACCGCTCAGGACATCGCCAGGCTGCGGCAGTTGCAGCGCGTCGACTCCGAGATCCGCACACCCGTCGCGTCGGCCGTCACCGCCCTCCAGGCCGAGCGCACGGCCGCCGTGCGGTACGCGACCCGCCCGTCCGCCGCAGCGAGCGGCGACTACAAGAAACTCGCGGACCGCACCGACCGGGCCGTGGCCGAACTCCGGCTCGGCGGCGACAGCACCGTCGCCGACAGCGAGGAACTGCCCCCAGGAGTGGCCCGACGGCTCGACGCGTTCGTCACCGGCGCCGAACGGCTGCGCACGCTGCGCGCCGCGGTGCTCGACCGGCGCACGGGCTGGGACGAGACCTACGGGCAGTACACCGGCACCATCGCCACCGCCTTCGCGGTCGGCGGCGCCCTCACCAGCATCCAGGACGCCGACCTCGGCTCCGACGCACGCGTACTGCTCGAATTCTCCCGCGCGGGAGAGGCGTTGGCCCAGGAGGACGCACTGGTGGCCGGCGCGCGCCTCGCCGGCGGCCTGCACGGCGAGCGGCTGCGGCTGTTCACCGGCGCCGTCGACACACGCCGCGCCCTCACCGACTCGGCCGTCGCCGACCTGCGCGGCCCGGAAGGCAGCGCCTGGCGGCACCTCGCCGCAGGCAGCGCGTACGAGGCCCTGGGCACCGCGGAGGACAAGGCCATCGCCGGCACCCCCGGCCCGCTCACCGCAGCGCCCTCGAACAGCTGGGACACACCCCACGCACGCGTGCAGAACGGCATGCGGACGATCGAGGAACGGGCGGGGCAGGACGTCGCGAACCGGGCCGACCCCTTCACCCGCGGTCTGCTCACCCCGGCCGGTGCCGCGGTCCTGTTCGGCCTCGCCGCCGTCGCCGCGTCGCTCGTCATCTCCGTACGCATCGGCCGCGGCCTCGTCGTCGAACTGGTCGGACTGCGCAACAGCGCCCTGGAGATCGCCCGGCGCAAGCTCCCCGAGGCGATGCGGCGGCTGCGCGCGGGTGAGGAGATCGACGTCCACGTGGAGGCCCCGCCGGGACCGCCCGCCGAGGACGAGGCGGGCCAGGTCGCCGAGGCCCTCGGCACGGTGCACCGCGCCGCCCTGCGCGCCGCCGTCGAACGCGCCGAACTCGCCAGCGGCATCTCCGGAGTGTTCGTCAACCTCGCCCGCCGCAGCCAGGTCCTCGTGCACCGCCAACTGAGCCTGCTGGACAGCATGGAACGCCGCTCCGACGACCCGAACGAACTGAGCGACCTGTTCCGGCTCGACCACCTCACCACCCGTATGCGGCGCCACGCCGAGAGCCTCATCATCCTCTCCGGAGCCGCGCCGGGCCGGGCCTGGCGCATGCCGGTCTCGCTGACCAACGTGGTGCGCGCGGCCGTCTCCGAGGTCGAGGACTACGCACGCGTGGAGGTACGACAACTCCCCGAGGCGTCCGTCCTCGGCACGGCCGTCGCCGACCTCACCCACCTCCTGGCCGAGATCGTCGAGAACGCCGCCCAGTTCTCGCCGCCCCACACACGCGTGCGCGTCAGCGGGGAACCCGTCGGCAACGGCTACGCGATCGAGGTCGAGGACCGCGGCCTCGGCATGGGTAGCGAGACGCTCGCCGAGGCCAACCGCCGCATCGAGCAGTCCGAGGCACTGGACCTCTTCGACAGCGACCGGCTCGGCCTCTTCGTCGTCAGCAGGCTCGCCGCCCGGCACGACATCAAGGTGCATCTGCGCACCTCGCCCTACGGCGGCACCACCGCCGTCGTCCTGCTGCCCACCCCGCTGCTGCACGGCGGCGCGGCGGAACGGTCAGCGGCGGAACGTTCATCCGAGAGGGCGGCCGCAGGCAGGGAACGGTTCGCGGAACGCGAGTACGCGCGCGTGCCGGGCGCCGCCCTTCGCCAGGAGTCCGTCCCGGCGCCGGCCGAACGGCCCGCGCTGGTGCCCAATGCGCCGGCCGCGGTGGAGGAGACGGCGCCCGAAACCCCACCACCCGGAGTCACCACCTTGCGCCTGCACCGTCCCCCGGACGACGTCGAGGAGTCCGACGACCTCCCACGCCGCGTACGCCAGGCGAACCTCGCCCCGCAACTGCGCAGGCAGCGCCCCGAAGAGCCCGACCGGGCCCCCGCGTCCCACCACGACGACGGACGCACCCCCGAAGTCGTACGGGAACGCATGGCGGCGTACCGCGACGGCTGGGCCCGCGGCGGCGGCAGGCAGCCCGGGCGCGGCGCCACTCCGCATTCCACAGCGCGCAGGGACAGTGAAGGAGATCCCGCATGATCAAGGACCCGAGCATGAGGGCCGCCACGCAGTCGGGCGAACTCGACTGGCTGCTGGACGACATGGTGCTGCGCGTGAGCGAGGTACGGCACGCCGTGGTGCTGTCCAACGACGGCCTGGCCGTGGGCGCCTCGACCGACCTGCACCGCGAGGACGCCGAACACCTCGCGGCGGTCGCCTCCGGCTTCAACAGTCTGGCCAAGGGAGCCGGCCGCCACTTCGGCGCCGGAGGCGTGCGCCAGACCATGGTGGAGATGGACGACGGCTTCCTGTTCGTGGCCGCCGCGGGCGACGGCTCCTGCCTCGCCCTCATCACCGACGTGACCGCCGACATCGGCCTGGTCGCCTACGAGATGGCGCGGCTGGTCAAACGCGTCGGCGAGCATCTGTACACGGCACCGCGCGTCGCCGCGCGGCCCCCGGCCGCCGGATAGGGCGAGGGCGGTTCGCGCACATGATCGAGGACAGGACAGGCGCCCCGCACGAGCCGGGCAGCCAGTGGTACGACGGTGAGGCCGGGCCGCTGGTCCGTCCGTACGCCATGACGGGCGGGCGCACCAGGTCAGGACCCGCGGGGGTCCGCTTCGACCTGATCGCCCTCGTCACCCTGGACGCGAGTGCTCGCGGCATCGACGACGACCCCGCGCTCGGGCCGGAACACCGGGCCCTGATCGACCTGTGCCGCACGGAGACGCAGTCGGTCGCGGAACTCGGCGCGGGCGCCGATCTGCCCGTCGGCGTGGTCAGGGTGCTCCTGGGCGACCTGCTGGAGCGCGGTTGCGTCACCGTCAGCCGCCCGGTGCCCCCCGCGCAGCTTCCTGACGAACGGATTCTGCGCGAGGTGATCGAAGGGCTGCGAGCGCTGTAGCCGAAGTGCACGACCATCCGACGGTGAGTTCGCCCCCATCCGACGGTGAGTTCACCACCATCCGACGTTGCCGGTACTCCCGTCCTCCCGAGAGAAGTGATCAATGGACTCCGAGCACTCCGATGCCGCGGGCGGCGAGACGGCCGCCCTGGCGCTGAAGATTCTGGTCGCCGGCGGATTCGGCGTGGGCAAGACCACCCTGGTGGGCGCGGTCAGCGAGATCAAACCGCTGCGCACCGAGGAACTGCTCAGCGAGGCGGGCCAGTTGGTGGACGACACCGACGGCGTCGACCAGAAGGTCACGACCACCGTCGCCATGGACTTCGGCCGCATCACCATCCGGTCTGGCCTGTCCCTCTATCTCTTCGGCACGCCGGGCCAGGACCGCTTCTGGTTCCTGTGGGACGAGTTGTCACAGGGAGCCCTCGGCGCGGTCGTCCTGGCGGACACCAGGCGCCTTGAGGACTGCTTCCCCGCCGTGGACTACTTCGAGCACCGGCACATCCCGTTCGTGGTGGCCGTCAACTGCTTCATGGGCTCCCGGAGGTACGGCCCGCAGGACGTCTCGCGCGCCCTCGACCTCGACCGGGGAACCCCGGTGGTGCTGTGTGACGCCCGAGACCGCGACTCCGGGAAGGAGGTGCTGATCCGGCTCGTCGAGTACGCCGGGCGGATGCACACCGCCCGGCTGCTCGACTCGGTCGGCTGACGCGGCCGCGATACGGCCGTGAAGTCAGCTCGCGACGGCCTTCTCCGCCAGGATCTTGTCGACCGCGATCCGGACGAGGAGCTCCCCGGGCACACCGTTGCGCTCCCCGAACTCCCCGGCGCGCTCCTCACCCATGTAGCGCGCGCCGATACGCCCGGCCCAGTGCCGCAACTCGTCGAGATCCTCCGAGATCCGGGCGCGGCCCTGCAGCACCACGTAGTCGAACGGCGGCCGGTCGTCGTCCACACACAGCGCGGCCCGACCGTCGCGGGCCAGATTCCGGCCCTTGACACTGGTCTTCGCGGTGTTGAACACGATGTCGTCCCCGTCCAGCAGGAACCAGATCGGCGTCACATGCGGGCTGCCGTCGGCCCGGACGGTGGAGAGTTTCGCGGTGCGGGTGCCGTGCGAGACGAAGGCCCGCCATTCCTCATCGGTCATCTTCTGTGCCATGCCCCCATCCTCCTTGCTCGCGCGCCAGTGGTGGGGAAGGCTGGCGAGGGATCCTCCCACGAGGGGGAGTCGGCACACGGGGAGTCGGAGACATGGGGCAGAACGAGGGACTCGGCTGGCTGCTGGACGACCTCACCGAGCGGGTCGAGCACGTACGCCACGCGCTGGTCCTGTCCAACGACGGCCTGGTGACAGGCGCGAGCACGGGACTGCGCCGCGAGGACGCGGAGCATCTCGCCGCCGTCTCGTCCGGACTGCACAGCCTCGCCAAGGGCTCGGGGCGCCACTTCAGCGCGGGCGGGGTACGCCAGACCATGGTCGAGTTCGACGACGCGGTGCTGTTCGTCACCGCGGCCGGCTCCGGCAGCTGCCTGTGCGTGCTCAGCGGGGCCGACGCCGACATCGGCCAGATCGCGTACGAGATGACCCTGCTCGTCAATCGGGTCGGCGAGCATCTCGGCGTGGGGGCCCGGCAGCCCGAGCGATCACCGGCCACAGAGGCCTGACCTGCACGTTCGTCAGCTCCCGCAGAGTTATCCACAGGCTCGCCGCGAAGTCCGCGGAATTGGCTACGGTTTTTTCCGAGGCCACGCGGACGGCGCGGGCCCCGCACTCCACGGGGGAGACGAGCATGTCAGGCAACACCGTCACGAAACCGCAGTCCCTGTCCTTCGCACCGAGTCGCGCGGCCAGGGAACTGGAGCTCAGGCGAGGCGAGTTCGACCTCGCCGTACACCTCGGCTGCGTCAGGACCGTGCCCGACGAAGGGGGCGGAGGCCGGCGGGTCGCCCGCACCGAGATCGACCGGCTGCGCACGGAGGAGGGCTATCCCGAGGCGTTGCGGAAGCGCGTCGAAACGGTGGGCACGAAGCAGGGGGCGGACCTGCTGGAGGTGACACCCGCCAGGTTCACCCGACTGGCCAGGCTCGGCGTGGTCGTGCCGGTCACCTTCTACCTCAACCGCTACCGGGCCGTGGTCTGGCTGTATCTGGCCGAGGAACTGCGGCAGTTCGCCGCCGACGGGGACAGCACGGGCCTGCTCAGCGGGACGACGCCGTCCGGACTGCGCGAGCAGCTGGAGGCGGGGCTGGATCTACGGGCCCGGAACTGGCGGGGACGACACCTCGGGTTCCTGCTCCGGCAGGCCGACGGCCACCCCTGGGCACGCGCGGCAGCCGTGGCGTCCCTGCTCGATCCCGTCCAGGTCGCGGAGATCGTCCAGGATCCCTACGAGCGCTCCCACTTGAACCGATTCCGGCCCAGGCCAGTGACGAACGGAGCCCCCGGCTCGCCCTCGGCACAGCTCGCCGAGCGGATCATGACTGCGGACCACCCGGACGAGATCGGCTGGCTGCGCGCCGACCTCGCACAGGCGGTGAGCGAGGCCCGCACGGACCACCCGGCACCGCGCCCCGCACCGAATCCGACGGGAGAGCGGCCGACACCGCATCCGGCGGCGCCGCGACAGACTCCCCGGCCGACGGCACCGCCACCGGTCGCGCAACACCACGACCCCGCACACCAGGAGCCGGAGCGTTCCCGTGGTCTGCTGAGCCGGCTGCTGCGCAGAAACCCCTGAACTACAGCGCCCTGAACAGCCCTTCCTGGACCACGGACACCAGCAGCCGTCCCTCGATGTCGTAGATCCGCCCACGGGCCAGACCCCGGCCACCCGTGGCGATCGGAGACTCCTGGTCGTACAGGAACCACTCGTCCGCGCGGAACGGCCGGTGGAACCACATGGCGTGGTCCAGTGACGCCATGTCGAAGTTCCGTGGACCCCACAGAGGTTCGACCGGGATGCGGACGGCGTCCAGGAGGGTCATGTCGCTGGCGTAGGTGAGCGCGCAGGTGTGCACGAGCGGGTCGTCACCCAGCGGCCCGACCGCGCGCATCCACACGGCACTGCGCGCCTCGGCGCCCTTCAGGTCCTCGGCGCTCCAGCGCAGCCGGTCCACGTAGCGGATGTCGAAGGGCTGACGGCGCGCCATCCGCTCCAACTGCTCGGGCAGCGCGCCCAGATGGGCCCGTACCTCTTCCGCGACGGTCGGCAGGGACTCCGGGTCCGGGACCTTGCGGGCGGGCGGCAGCTGGTGCTCGAAGGGTCCTTCCTCAGGCTTGTGAAAGGAGGCGGTGAGATTGAAGATCGTGCGGCCCTGCTGCACGGCGGTGACCCGACGGGTCGTGAACGACCTGCCGTCCCGCACCCGTTCGACCTCGTACACGATCGGTACGCCCGGGCGGCCCGGGCGCAGGAAGTACGCGTGCAGGGAGTGCACCGGACGGTCGCCCTCCGTGGTGCGGCCGGCGGCGACCATGGCCTGGCCCGCCACCTGGCCGCCGAAGACCCGCTGCAGGGACTCCTGCGGGCTGCGGCCACGGAAGATGTTGACCTCGATCTGCTCCAGGTCGAGCAGGTCGACCAGTCTCTCGGCCGGGTTCGTCATGCGTGGAGTTCTCCTTGGCTCACGGCTGTCCGACGGCTCACAGCTGACCGACGTCGGTGACACGGACGACCGCGTGGCCCTCCGCGTCGGAGGCCGTGAGGTCGATCTCCGCGCTGATGCCCCAGTCGTGGTCGTCGTTCGGGTCGTCGAAGATCTGGCGGACGCGCCAGAGGCCGTTCTGCGGCTCCTCCTTGATCACGAGGAGCTTGGGGCCGCGGGCGTCGGGACCGGTGCCGAGGTCGTCGTACTCGTCCCAGTACTTGTCCATCGCCTCGCCCCAGGCGTCCGCGTCCCACCCGTGGTCGCCGTCCAACTCGCCCAGCTCGTCGACGTGGTCGAGGGCGGCGAGCTCCACGCGGCGGAACATGGCGTTGCGGACCAGGACGCGGAAGGCACGCGCGTTGGCCGTGACGGGCTTGACCTCGTCGGCCTTCTCCTGGGCCTCCTCCGCCGTCATCACTTCCGGATTGGCGAGCTGTTCCCACTCGTCGAGCAGGCTGGAGTCGACCTGGCGGACCATCTCGCCGAGCCACTCGATCAGGTCCTGCAGATCCTCGGACTTGAGGTCGTCCGGGATGTTGTGGTCCAGCGCCTTGTACGCGCTCGCGAGGTAGCGCAGCACGATGCCCTCGGTGCGGGCCAGCTCGTAGTGGGACACCAACTCCGTGAAGGACATGGCCCGTTCGTACATGTCACGGATGACGGACTTCGGCGACAGCGGATGGTCGCCCACCCACGGGTGGCTCTTGCGGTACGTGTCGTACGCGTGGAAGAGCAGTTCCTCCAGGGGCTTCGGGTACGAGATGTCCTGGAGCCGCTCCATGCGCTCCTCGTACTCGACGCCGTCCGCCTTCATCGCGGCGACGGCCTCGCCCTTCGCCTTGTTCTGCTGGGCGGCGAGGATCTGCCGCGGGTCGTCCAGGGTCGACTCCACGACGGACACCATGTCCAGGGCGTAGGACGGCGACTCCGGGTCCAGGAGCTCGAACGCGGCGAGCGCGAACGTGGACAGCGGCTGGTTGAGGGCGAAGTCCTGCTGGAGGTCCACGGTGAGGCGGACGATGCGGCCCGAGGCGTCCGGCGTGTCCAGCTTCTCGACGATGCCGCCGTCCAGCAGCGAGCGGTAGATGGCGATCGCGCGCCGGATGTGCCGCAGCTGCTGCTTGCGCGGCTCGTGGTTGTCCTCCAGCAGATGACGCATCGCGTCGAAGGCGTTGCCCGGCCGGGCGATCACCGACAGCAGCATCGTGTGCGTCACCCGGAAGCGGGACATCAGCGGCTCCGGCTCGGAGGTGATGAGCTTCTCGAAGGTGGCGTCCGTCCACCCGACGAAGCCTTCCGGTGCCTTCTTGCGGACCACCTTGCGGCGCTTCTTCGGGTCGTCGCCCGCCTTCGCGAGCGCCTTCTCGTTCTCGATCACGTGCTCGGGGGCCTGCGCGACGACGAAGCCCGCCGTGTCGAAGCCGGCGCGTCCGGCGCGTCCGGCGATCTGGTGGAACTCACGGGCGCGCAGGGTGCGGACGCGATTGCCGTCGTACTTGGCCAGGGCGGTGAACAGCACTGTGCGGATGGGGACGTTCACGCCCACACCGAGCGTGTCCGTACCGCAGATGACCTTGAGGAGACCGGCCTGCGCGAGCTTCTCCACCAGCCGCCGGTACTTGGGCAGCATGCCGGCGTGGTGGACGCCGATGCCGTGCCGGACGTAGCGGGAGAGGTTGCGGCCGAACTTGGTGGTGAAGCGGAAGTTGCCGATCAGCTCGGCGATCTGGTCCTTCTCCTCGCGCGTGCACATGTTGATGCTCATCAGCGCCTGCGCCCGCTCCACAGCCTGCGCCTGGGTGAAGTGGACGATGTAGACCGGGGCCTGCCGGGTCTCCAGCAGCTCGGTAAGGGTGTCGGTGAGCGGGGTGAGCCGGTACTCGTAGGACAGCGGTACGGGCCGGGTCGCCGAGCGGACCACCGAGGTCGGGCGGCCGGTGCGCCGGGTGAGGTCCTCCTCGAACATCGAGACGTCGCCGAGCGTGGCGGACATCAGGATGAACTGCGCCTGGGGCAGCTCCAGGATCGGGATCTGCCAGGCCCAGCCGCGGTCCCCCTCCGCGTAGAAGTGGAACTCGTCCATGACGACCTGGCCGACGTCCGCGCCTTTGCCGTCGCGCAGCGCGATCGACGCGAGCACCTCGGCCGTGCAGCAGATGACGGGCGCGTCGGCGTTCACGGACGCGTCGCCGGTCAGCATGCCGACGTTCTCGGTGCCGAACATCTTGCACAGCTCGAAGAACTTCTCCGAGACCAGCGCCTTGATCGGAGCCGTGTAGAAGGTGACCTCGTCCCGGGCCAGCGCGGCGAAGTGCGCGCCCGCCGCGATCATGCTCTTGCCGGAGCCGGTGGGCGTCGACACGATCACGTTCGCACCGGAGACCACCTCGATCAGCGCCTCCTCCTGATGGGAGTAGAGCGTGAGACCGCGTTCCTGGGCCCACGACTCAAAGGCTTCGTAGAGGGCGTCGGGGTCGGCGGTCGCAGGGAGCTGATCGATGAGGGTCACGGACCCATCTTGCCTGGCCTCCTCCCTCAGGGGGGAATCGGATGTCCGCCCGAAGATCACGACCTATACGCTGTGTCGCCGACGGAGCGTCAGCGAACTCGGTCAACTGGACAGCGGTACACGAGGAATGGGGCGGGCAACGGCCATGATGGGACCAGCACACTCACTGTCGGGCGCCGCGGCCTGGCTCGGTGTCGGAGCCGCGGCCGCCGCGGCCGGGCACACGATGCCCTGGCCGGTCCTCCTGGTCGGCGCCTTGATCTGCGCCGGCGCCGCGCTCGCCCCGGACCTGGACCACAAGGCCGCGACCATCTCCCGAGCCTTCGGTCCCATCTCGCGCGGGTTGTGCGAGATCGTGGACAAGCTCTCCTACTCCGTCTACAAGGCGACGAAGAAGCAGGGCGACCCGCGCCGCTCCGGGGGCCACCGCACGCTCACGCACACCTGGCTGTGGGCGGTCATGATCGGGGCCGGGGCGTCGGCGCTGGCCATCATGGGTGGCCGCTGGGCAGTCCTCGCCCTCCTCTTCGTCCACATGGTGCTGGCCATCGAAGGCCTGCTGTGGCGGGCGGCCCGGGGCTCCAGCAGCGACGTCCTGGTGTGGCTCCTGGCGGCGACCAGCGCGTGGATCCTGGCCGGTGTCCTGGACAAGCCGGGCAACGGCGCGGACTGGCTCTTCACGGCTCCCGGGCAGGAGTACCTGTGGCTGGGGCTGCCGATCGTGCTGGGCGCGCTGGTGCACGACATCGGCGACGCGCTGACGGTCTCCGGCTGCCCGGTCCTGTGGCCGATCCCGATCGGCCGCAAGCGCTGGTACCCGATCGGCCCGCCGAAGATCATGCGTTTCAGGGCGGGCAGCTGGGTCGAGCTGAAGGTGCTGATGCCGGTGTTCATGCTGCTCGGCGGGGTGGGCTGCGCGGCCGCGCTGAACTTCATCTGAGGGGCGGGCCCCTCCGAGTGGGGCACGGCGGTCGTGCCCTCACCCGTGAGAGGCCCAGGCTGTCAGTCCCGCCACTGCTCGCTGGGCGCCACTCCGGGCAGCGGCCGGCCGATGGTGGCGAGGGGGAGGAAGAACAGCCCCTGGCCGATCGCGAACGTCAACGTGGTCAGGGCCTTCTCGTCGTAGTGCTCGGACACCTGCGCGTAGAGGTCCGCGGGCACCCGCTCACCGCGCGGGTTCGGGGTGAGCACCGCCTCGATCAGGGCGAGCGCGGCACGCTCCGCGTCCGTGAAGCAGGGTGCGTCGTGCCAGGACGACACGGCCGTGATCCGCTCCTCGGACTCCCCGGCCCTGCGCAGGGCACCGGTGTGCATGACGGTCAGGTAGGTGTTGCCGACCAACTGGCCGAGGCGCAGATGGATCAGGCTGACCGTGGTCTGCGGCACCGAACCGTTGCCGACGGCCTTGAAAAGAGCCTCGGCGACCGGTGCGAGCTCGGGGACGGTCTTGAGCGGGTTGGGCAGGCGCGACTCAGTGGTCACTGCGTTCTGTGTGGTCATGGCGTTCTGTTCTCCGGATCCTCGACATCATCGGTACGGGCGAAGGCAGCTTCGGTAAATGCGAAGTGCCTCTGTCGCACTGACGGATGTCGAGGTCCGGATGTGACCGCCGAACGCCATGGATCTACGGTCGGCCGTGGGGCTGCGGCGCCGCGAGCCGGTTCAGCCGGTGGAACCGCCGGTGGAACCCTGGCCCGCTCCGCCGCCGTAGCGACGCTCGAACTGGGCGATGCGGCCCTCGGTGTCGACCGTCCGCGCCTTGCCGGTGTAGAACGGGTGGCTCTCCGAGGAGATCTCCACGTCCACGACCGGGTAGGTCTCGCCGTCGTCCCACTCGATGGTCTGCTCGCTGGTCGCGGTGGAGCGGGTGAGGAAGGCGTAGCCTGCGGCGCGGTCACGGAAGACGACCGGGTGGTAGTCGGGCTGCTTGTCGTTCTGCATGCGTGCTCCTCTGCAGGTCGGCCAGGCGACGGTTCAGCCGGACAGGGTGTCCTCGTCGACGATGTGCATGGCGGCCTCCTCGGCGGAGGCCGCGGCGCCGTCGATGCCCACGTCCGTGGCGATCAGCGCGCTCTCCTCGTCCTCGTGCGCGCCTTCGTCGGGCGCCACGAGCCGGCCGGAGCGGAAGTCGCCGACCTCGTTGTCCAGGAGTTCCCCGTCGGAGTCCTCCGAGTCGCCGAGGCCGTCGCCGTCGTAGGCGCCGAGGTCGGGAACCTCCTCGGCGAGCCGCTGGTCCAGCGTCTCCCCACGCTGCCCCTCGGCCGCCGTCACACCGTCGTGCTCCACCGCCCAGGGCCGCTCCGGCGGGGACCAGCCCCGGTCGAGGGGGTCGCCGACACCGTCGTCGTCCAGGGTGTCCTCCGGGTCGAGCAGACCCGAGTCCTCCTGGATCTCGGATCCGTCGGGCTGGTAGACGTCGTCTCCCCATCCGTCGGCGCTGGTCACGGGTACCTCCAGGTGATGGGGACAGTCCCGCGGTGGATGGCGGGTCGCCGGCACGCGGCGCGAACCGGTACCGGTGCCCAGCCTTCCACCCCCTTTCGGGACCGCGCAACGGCACAGGGCGACGAGCCGGCCGGGCCACGAGCCCGACCGGCGTCCGAGACCAGGGCCCCGCTCACCGGGTCACCCCCGCCTCAGCCCTTCGCCTCACCCGTGCCAGGACCGCCACAGCGCCGCGTACGCACCATCCGCGGCGACCAGCTCGCCATGGCTGCCGAGCTCGCTGATGCGGCCGTTCTCCACGACGGCGATGACATCCGCGTCGTGGGCGGTGTGCAGCCTGTGCGCGATGGCGACGACCGTGCGGCCGTCCAGGACCCGGGCCAGGGACCGCTCCAGATGGCGGGCCGCACGTGGGTCGAGCAGGGACGTCGCCTCGTCCAGGACCAGCGTGTGCGGATCGGCCAGCACCAGCCGGGCCAGCGCGATCTGCTGGGCCTGGGCCGGGGTGAGCGTGAGCCCGCCGGAGCCGACCTCCGTGTCCAGACCCTCGTCCAGCGCCCGCGCCCACCCGTCCGCGTCGACCGCGCCCAGCGCCGCCCACAGCTCGGCGTCGTCGGCGCCCGTCCGGGCGAGCAGCAGGTTGTCGCGCAGGGAGCCCACGAAGACGTGGTGCTCCTGGTTGACGAGGGCCACGTGCGAGCGGACCCGCTCGGCCGGCATCCGGGAGAGTTCGGCGCCGCCGAGGGTGATGTGACCGTCCCGGGGCGCGTAGATGCCGGCGAGCAGCCTGCCCAGCGTGGACTTGCCCGCACCCGACGGCCCGACCAGCGCGAGGCGGGTGCCCGGCGCGACCTCCAGGGACACCTTGCGCAGGACGTCCACGCCCTCGCGGTAGCCGAAGTGCACCCGGTCCGCGCGCACGTCACGCCCGTCCGGCGCCAGCGACTCCTCACCGGCCTCCGGCTCGATGTCCCGCACCCCGACAAGGCGGGCCAGCGACACCTGGGCGACCTGGAGCTCGTCGTACCAGCGCAGGATCAGGTTCACCGGATCCACGAGCATCTGTGCGATGAGCGCGCCCGTGGTCAGCTGGCCGACCCCGATCCAGCCGTGCAGGACGAACACGCCGCCGATCATCAGGACGGAGGCGAGCACCGTCACATGGGTGAGGTTGATGACGGGGAAGAGCACGGACCGCAGCCACAGTGTGTAGCGCTCCCACGCCGTCCACTCCTGGACCCGGCGCTCGGACAGTTCGATGCGACGGGCACCCAGGCGCTGGGCCTCGACGGTGCGGCCGGCGTCGACGGTCTCGGCGAGGGCGGCGGCCACGGCCGCGTACCCCGCGGCCTCCGAGCGGTAGCCGGACGGCGCCCGCTTGAAGTACCAGCGACAGCCGATCACCAACAGTGGCACGGCGATCAGCACGGCGGGCGCCAGCGGCGGCACGGTGACGACGAGCCCGCCGATCAGCAGCACCACCCACACCACGCCGATCGACAGCTGCGGCACGGCCTCGCGCATCGCGTTGGCCAGCCGGTCGACGTCCGTCGTGATCCGGGACAGCAGGTCGCCGGTGCCCGCCCGCTCCAGGACACCCGGCGGCAGCCCGACCGACCGCACCAGGAAGTCCTCGCGCAGGTCGGCCAGCATCCGCTCGCCGAGCATCGCCCCGCGCAGCCGCACCTCGCGCACGAACACGGCCTGGACGACCAGCGCGAGCACGAACAGCGAGACGGTGAACGGCATATGGAGTTCCCGCGCACCGTCCGACACTCGTTGTACGAGGTCGCCGAGCAGCCACGGGCCGACCAGCGAGGCGATCACGGACACCGTGTTGACGGTGATCAGGATCAGGAAGGCACGGCGGTGCCGTCGGAACAGTTCGGCCACGTAGGCGCGTACGGTCGCGGGGGCACCGACCGGCAGGGTGTTCGCCGTGGTCGGGGCCGCCGGGTCGTAGGCCGGTGGCGCCACGCCGATCATGCTGTCTCCTCGATCTCTTCCAGTTCCTTCAGTACGCCGGTGAGGGCCGACTCACCCTCTTCCTCGAGTACGCCGGTCAGGGCGGCCTCTTCCTCGGTCTCCCGGGTCACCACGGCCCGGTACCGGGGCTCGGTGTGCACCAGGTCGCGGTGGACGCCGACCGCGGCGACCTCGCCCTCGTGCACCAGCACGACCCGGTCCGCGTGGTCCAGGAGCAGCGGCGACGAGGTGAACACCACCGTCGTCCGCCCCTCCCGCAGTCCGCGCAGTCCCTCCGCGATCCGCGCCTCGGTGTGCGAGTCGACGGCCGAGGTCGGCTCGTCCAGGACGAGTACCTCGGGGTCGGTGATCAGCGACCGGGCCAGGGCGAGCCGCTGCCGCTGCCCGCCGGACAGCGACCGTCCGCGTTCGGTGATCCGCGTGTCCATCGGGTCCGCCGCGTCCAACGACCCCTGGGCCAGCGCTTCCAGGACGTCCCCGCACTGGGCGGCCGCCAGGGCGTCGGCCGCGGTGACGTCACCCGAAGCCGGCACGTCGAGCAGTTCGCGCAGCGAACCGGACAGCAGCACCGGGTCCTTGTCCTGGACCAGCACGGCCGTCCGGGCGGTGGTCAGCGGCAGTTCGTCGAGAGGGACACCGCCCAGCAGGACGGACGTGCCCTCCTCGGCGGGGTGGCCGCCCAGCCGTTCGGCGAGCAGGCCCGCCGCGTCCGGGTCGCCGCACACCACGGCGGTGAGCCGGCCGGCGGGGGCCAGCAGACCGGTGGCCGGGTCGTACAGATCGCCGGCCGGCGGGTCGGCCTCGCGCACGCCGTCGGCGTCCGTGGCCCGTTCCAGCGACAGCACGCGCGCGGCCCGCTTGGCGGAGGGACGCGAGAAGGAGTACGCCATGGCGATCTCGTGAAAGTGCTGGAGCGGGTAGCTCAGGACCATCACCGAGCTGTAGACGGTGACCAGTTCGCCGATGGTGATCCGGCCCTGGCGGGCCAGGTGGACGCCGTACCAGACGACCGCGATCATCAGCGCGCCCGGCAGCAGCACCTGGATCGCGGCGATCAGGGACCACATGCGGGCACTGCGTACGGCGGCCCGGCGGACCTCCTGGGAGGCGCGGCGGTAGCGGTCGAGGAACAGTTCCTCGCCGCCGATGCCGCGCAGTACGCGCAGTCCGGCGACGGTGTCGGAGGCGAGTTCGGTGGCCCGGCCCGCCTTCTCGCGCTGGAAGTCGGCCCGGCGGGTCGCCCGCGGCAGCAGCGGCAGGACCGCGAGCGCCACCACCGGCAGACCGGCGGCGACGAGCACGCCGAGCGCCGGCTGGTAGACGACCAGGGCGACACAGACCAGGACGGCGGTGAGGGCCGCCGCGGTGAACCGGGAGACGGCCTCCACGAACCAGCCGATCTTCTCGACGTCACCGGTCGACACGGCCACCACCTCGCCGGCCGCGACCCGCCGGGTCAGTGCCGAGCCCAGCTGTGAGGCCTTGCGGGCGAGCAGTTGCTGGACGCGGGCGGCGGCGGTGATCCAGTTGGTGACGGCGGTCCGGTGCAGGAAGGTGTCGCCGAGCGCGACGCCGATTCCGCACAGCGCCAACAGTCCGCCGGCCAGCGCCAGTCGGGTGCCGGAGCGATCCACCACGGCCTGAATGGAGAGGCCCACGCAGAACGGCAGCGCGGAGACGCACAGGAAGTGCAACAGCCCCCAGGCAAGGGACTTGAACTGTCCGCCCAGCTGATTCCGGCCCAGCCACCACAGGAATCGGGGGCCCGAGCGCGCGTCCGGCGTGCCCGGGTCGGCATAGGGAAGGTCTTGGATCTGCATGACGGATGAGGTCCCAGTGGCTCGTGTCAGGGAGGAGAGAAAGGGCCGCGAGCGGCGACAGCAAACCGTGAAAGGTTCGCGTCACTCCGTGGTCGAGGGCAACCGGTTTTCCACGTAGCCCGCACAGAACCGGCATCTTTCCGGTCTGTCCCGTATCTCCCGAACCGCAGGTAAGTGCCCGGGACGTGCTGTCACCATGAGTCGATGCAACACGTACGAAGTGTGACGATCGCGACACTCCTCCTGATGGCGCTGTCCGCGTGCGGCGGCACGCACCACGCCGGGGGAGAGGGAACGGGACCGAAGGAGAAGACGGCGATCACGACTGCACCGACCCACGGTCTCCCGGGCGTCGGTGACGACCTGCGGCGCCAGATCCCCGCCACCACCCGCCAAGCCGTCGTCGTGTACGGCGACGGCAAGGACTCCCCGGACGCCACCGTCGCCCTCTACACGAGACACGTGAAACGCGCGCAACACGGCTCCGGCTGGGAACGGACGCGCGAATGGCCCGCGCACAACGGCAAGAAGGGCTGGACGGCCGACCACCACGAGGGCGACAAGCGCAGCCCCGTAGGCGTGTTCACCCTCAGCGACTCCGGCGGGGTACTGCCCGACCCCGGCGCCCACCTCCCGTACACGCGCTCCGCCGCCTTCGCCGCGCCACGCTGGTGGGCCGAGTCGCACTGGCACGACTTCGACTACGTCATCGCCATCGACTACAACCGCGTCAAGGGCACCCCGCCCAACGACCCGACCCGGCCCGATGGCGAGTCCAGGGGCGGCGGCATCTGGCTGCACATGGACCACGGCAGCGGGACGTCGGGCTGCGTCAGTCTGCCGAAGGCGGCGATGGAGTACCTGCTGCGCACGCTCGATCCGAACCGGCATCCCGTGGTGGTGATGGGGGACAGGGCTGACCTGAAGACCTAGCTTCCTCGCCGGAGGCGTCATTGCCAGAACGTCCCGACTCCCCGTAGAACACCGGCCATGAAGAGACGGATCATCATGTCCATGCTCGCCGGAGCGACCCTCGTGGCGAGCGCCCTTCTCGGAGCGGCGCCCGCTCAATCCGCCCAGATCCGAGGCCAGTCCACCGAAGCGCGCGTCCAACCCGCAGACGTGCCCGCGGAGTTCGGCTCCGACTGGCACGACCCGGTCACCGCGGTCCCGCCCGTCGAGAAGCCTTCCGGCAAGTCCTGCCAAGTCACCCTCGCCGAGGCGCAGTTCCGCGACTTCACGCCCTACCGGGGCACCTACACCCCGCCCACCGGCTGCGGCGACCGCTGGAGCAAGGTGGTGCTGCGTCTTGACGGCAAGGTCGCGGGACGGCAGTACGACCGGCTCGGCTATGTGCACGTCGGTGGGGTCGAGGTTCTCCGTACGTCGACGCCCGAGCCCTCGCCCGACGGCATCACGTGGTCCGTGGAGAAGGACGTCACGCGCTACAGCGACACCTTCCGTCGCGCCCAGGACGTCGAGATGCTCATCGGGAACGTCGTCGACGACACGTACACCGGCGTCCTCGACGTCAAGGTCACGCTGACCTTCTACACGGGCCGCCCGGCCGTGACTCCCGACAGGACTCGCACCCCCGACAAGGTCCTCACCCTCGCCGACGGCGACACCCTCACCACCCCGCGCAACAGCGAACGCATCCTCGCCGAGGTGTACGCCACCGGATCGGGCGGCGGCTGCGAGGAGTTCTGGTACCTCAGCGTGCCCGACTCCGCGCCCTACTCCTGCCAGTCCGACGGCGGCCCGTACCGCGAGGTGCAGATCAAGGTCGACGGCCAACTCGCCGGAATCGCCGCGCCGTTCCCGACCGTGTGGACCGGCGGCTGGTCGAACCCCTTTCTCTGGTACGTCATTCCGGGGCCGCGTGCCTTCGACGTCAAGCCGATCGAATACGACCTGACGCCCTACGCCGGTCTCCTCAACGACGGCCGCCCGCACCGCGTCGAGGTCTCCGTCGTCGGCGTCCCCGAAGGGCAGAGCGGCTGGAGCACTCCCGTCAACGTGCTCGTCTGGCAGGACGCGAAGCGCGCGCACGTCACCGGCGAGGTCACCGCGCACGAGGTCGGCGACCTCGCCAACTCCTCGACGTACACGCCCGGTTCACCGCACCGCGTGGACACCGAGGGCGGCCACGAGCTGACCGTCGCCGGATACGTCGACACCTCGCACGGCCGCGTCACGTCCACCGTCCGGCGCACCCTCGCCAACACCTCCACCCACCACTGGACCGACGGCGAGAACGTCGACGGGCTCGACGCGGCCTGGTCCGACGACGAGTCGGTCACCGTCGACGGACGCGGACCGGCCCGCACGACGCACACGCGACGGACGTACACGATGAACGGCACGACCAGCGTCGGCGACGACGCCCGGCTGCGCACCGTGCTGACCATGGGTGACCGTGCCTCGGTGGTCGAGTCGCGCGGCGGACGGCGTACGGCGTGGTCTCGGTTCGACGACACGTACACCGGCGACGCCACCTATCTCACGGGCGTGCCGCGTGACCAGCGGCACGCGGTCGGCACGACGAGCGAGCGCTACCGGCTGTACGGATCCGACGGCTGCTACGACCGCTCGCTGACCACCGTGCAGGGGGTGCTCACGGAGGAACGCGACCGCTGCTGAGCGCAGTTGTGTGCGACGCGTCACACGGGTCGTGATTTACGTGTCTGCAACACGGAGGTCTTCGGCGCGATCAACAAAGCACTGATGGTGATCGTCACGGAAGCCGCTTTCCGTATCGCAGAAGTCGCCCCGGACTTCTGCGGCAGACGTCCCCCACGTCTCCCACAAGGAGTGCCCGTGCCGCCGTCCGTCCCGTCTCTGCCGCGACGCGTCGCACGCATATTGCGTACCTCTCTCTTCGCGCAGGTCGCCTGCGCGCTCGTACTCGGCATCGTCGTAGGGAAGTTGTGGCCCGACGTGGCCACGGATCTCCAGCCGCTCGGCGACGGTTTCACCCGGCTGATCAAGACGATCATCTCGCCGCTGGTGTTCTGCGTGGTCGTCGTCGGCATCGCCAAGGCCGGTGATCTGAAGGCGTTCGGGCGGATCGGGCTCAAGGCCCTGATCTGGTTCGAGGTCGCGAGCACGCTCGCCCTGATCATCGGCCTGGTCGCCGCCAACGTCGTCCAGCCCGGCTCCGGGATGCACGTCGACCCGTCGACGCTGGACGCCTCGGCGGTCGACGCGAAGACGGGCGGCGGCTCGCTGCCGTCGACGACCGAGTTCGTTCTGAACGCCCTGCCCACCAGTTTCATCGGCGCCTTCGCCGAGAACTCCCTCCTCCAAGTCCTCGTCCTGGCCTGCCTGGTGGGCGCCGCGCTGCTCCACCTCGGCCGCACCAAGGTGCCGCAGGTGCTGCCCGCCATCGAGCAGGCGCAGGAGATCATCTTCGCGATCGTCGGCTTCGTGATGCGCCTAGCCCCGATCGCCGTCTTCGGCGCGATGGCCGTCCTGATCGGGCAGTACGGGCTCGGTGTGATCGAGACCTACGCCAAGCTGATCATCCTGTGCTACGCAGCCGCCGCGGCGTTCGTCGTGCTGCTCGCCGTCGCCCTGCGCATGGTCACCGGGCTCAGCCTCTGGAAGTTCCTGCGCTACATCCGCGAGGAGATGCTGCTCGCGCTCGGCACCGCGTCCACCGAGTCCGTCCTGCCGCGCGTGATGCAGAAGCTGCGCAGGGCCGGCGCCCGCGACGACGCCGTGGGCCTGGTGCTGCCCACCGGCTACTCCTTCAACCTCGACGGTGCCTCGCTCTACCTCTCCATCGGCACGCTGTTCATCGCCCAGGCCGTGGGCGTCGACCTCAGCCTGAGCGACCAGATCACCGTCGTCCTCGTCCTGATGCTGACCAGCAAGGGCATGGCGGGCATCCCCGGCTCCGCCTTCCTCGCCCTGTCCGCGACCGCCTCCTCGCTGGGCGCGATCCCGGCCGGCGCGGTCGCCCTGCTGCTCGGCGTGGACCGCATCATGGACTCGATGCGCGTCGTCACCAACCTGCTCGGCAACTGCGTCGCCGTCTTCGCGGTGTCCCGCTGGGAGGGGGCGCTGGATGTGGAGCGGGCGAAGAGGGTGCTGGACGGCGAGGTCGTGGCCGTAGCGGAAGAGCCCGGAGAAGAAGCGGACGGATCCGTCGAGCTTCCTGTCCAGGCCGTCAAGGAACCGGCTTCCGAGGCCGGCTGATCCCGCCGGGAGACCCGATCGGGCCGTGGGGGGGCCCCCCCCGAGGTCCGGGGGGGGGGCGCCGCCCCCCGCCCGCATTTTTTGAAGCCGGGGCGCCGGGGGGGCGGGGGGCCCCGCCCCCCCCCCCGGGGGGGGGCCGGCCCCC